>JBDRRI010000109.1:0-7672 GCA_043825815.1 Candidatus Zixiibacteriota bacterium | reverse complement strand
ACATCCTGGCGATCCGATTCGGCGACCTGAAATAACTCCTTAGCGGTATACACCAGCATTCGAGCGATAAACATATCGGGAATTTGCTCGATTCGGATATTAAAAGTATTAACGGAATCGTTATAAAATTCGCGCCGATCTGCGATTTGATTCTCAATATCAGAAATCCGATTTTGAAACTGATTAAAACTTCGGTCAGCCTTAAGCTCGGGATAGTTCTCCGCAACAGCGAATAAGGTCTTCAGGGCGCCGGTCATCATATTGGAGGCATTTGCCTTATCCGGTACCGACTTGGCATCCATAAAAGCGGTTCGGGCTTGAGTGACTTTTTCAAGCACCTCCCGCTCGTGTTTCATATATCCCTTTACCGTCTCCAACAGTTTGGTCAATTCATCATGGCGCTGTTTCAAGAGCACATCGATATTGCTCCACGCTTTTTTGATATTGTTTTTGAGCCGAACCAGACTATTGTAAATCGATATAAAATAGCCGATAAAAATGACGGCCAGAAGGGCTATCACAGCGATTACGATAATTAAAACGACTGACATAGATTCTCCTTTATAGCATGTTCTTGAATTTCATAAACAATAATATTCCTCCAACAACGAAAACTATTCCGAAGAAGAAAGCGGCAAACATTTTTCTTTTCATCGCCTTGAGTAATACTTCCTCAGTCTTGTTCGAAATAATAAAGGCCGGCTGGTTCTCACCCTTTTGGATACAAATACCGTTGGGAGCATCATCCCAATTGGCGGCGGTTCCGATAACGAAAAGGTTTTCACCCGGTTCGAGATAATATTCATAGTATTTGCGGTCGCCGACTTTACTTGAGCGAAAAACGAAACCGCTTTTCTCCACGTATGGATTAAGCTTGAGATTCGACGAATCGAAATGTTGTTCATCGTTGGCATCCCAATTTTTCAGAGTTTCAATCAATGATGTAATTCCGCCAAAGACACCGGCATGCTGATAAAAAACTTTCTTCACATCGACATTAAACTCGGCCAAGGCTGGATTGACATATATTTGACCGGTGTCATCCTCGGCATAAAATGGTATATGGCGCGATCCGAAGGCAATAGTGTCCCATCGGTAGGTAGTACTGGTTCGGCCTTTTGAGTCACGCGAGGTATGCCGCCGGTACTCTTTAATTTCATAACGATAATAGACGCAATCGGAATCGGAAAAGGGAGTTTTGATGGGAGCCTCTGTCTTAACGGTGCCATGCACCTCGACAATACCAATAGCTATCGAGCGAACCTTGGATTGCGGGATATCTCTTATCAGGCGATGTTTTTTCATCCGGTCGAGGCCATGCCATACCAGAGCCAATCCAATAAACCCCAGAAAGCCGGGGATTAAATATGATAAAAGACCTTCCATTGTTTATTAATACCGTTGTGATGCTGCAATATTCATGTTAACAAAATAATAATTTTTTAGAAATTGATATCTATAAAAACCGGCAGACTTAATATCTGCCGGTATTTTTTTCAGAATGTAACTATTTATAATCGAACCAATTCGACGCGACGATTATTGGCTTTGCCCTCGGCGGAATCATTGCCATCAATCGGCTTGATTTCACCCCAGCCTTTTGATTCCAACCGATTGCCATCAATATCGAAATTGTTTATTAAATATAAACGAACCGACTCGGCCCGCTTCTGTGACAACTCGCGATTGTAGTCATCGGCTCCATCCGAATCGGTATGCCCCTCGATAGATAATCTTAAATCGAGGTCATCGGTTAAAATCGCTCCGATATTCTTAAGAGTTTTATACGACTCACCTTTTATTTTGTGCGAACCAGAATCAAAGAGAATTCCGTGCGTTACGATTTTCCCATCCTCATCCAGCTGCTCGCGCATTGATTTTCCGCCTTCGGCATAACGAAATCCGCGAAACAGAACCGGATTATCAGAATCCGTATATGGCCGATGATGCAACATAAAGCCGTACGGCTCAAAGCCTTCAATATTGGGAACATTGGCAATTCTGGTTTCGTTGATATAGACTTTAATGGAACGGTCAGTGGCCATAATCCGGATAAAATTGGAACCTCTCGGCGGTCTTTCGGAGAGTGACTTATCCGCCATGGTTTTTCCATTTACTGATAGCCAGGTGGCAGTCCCACTATAGATTCCTGTTTCGGCAATCCGTTGACCGTTTTTGTCTATCCAGTAAATATAATGGTAATTATTCTGAGTCTTGCCGCCTTTGTCATAATATTCGTATTCGACGGTATATTGATTTGGCAAAGGCGCCAACGGAATTTTTGGAATTATAAAACCATCGTCTGTGGGCATAATCCATAAATCATTTCCCTGACGAACAACTTCATAAACGCCTCTTTCGAGTTTCCACCGGAGCGGGAACTCGCCCTCTTCATCCCCCTTCATATCGTCATAAAATATAACCTTATCTCCGGGAACGAAATCATATTTGGTATATATAGTCATATCCTCGGCAACCGGTTCGGCTACAGCGGCGGCAACAGAGGTTGCCTTTGCCGTCCCGGCGGCGGTTAATGAAGAGGCTGTTGCAACAGGAGTCTGTGAGCCGCCTGAAGAGCCCGAGCCGTATTCTGCAGAATATTGACCGTCGCCTTTGTACCGGTAATAATCTTTTGGCATGGATTTTTCAATTTCTTCAACCGATTTGCGAAGAACCTCGCGGATTGCTTTTTCCATCGGCTCATTGGAATATACTCCCAGCGCTCCGCCGAGAATGACATTTTCGGTCCATCCGGCCCCGGCGGCCGAGGCTTTCCATTTGGTCGACTTGGCATCGACTGACATTGATTTAATAATTCGTCTGGTTCGAATATCAATCAACTTGATTTCCATCATAATCGTTGCGGTTTTTTTGCTGGCGCCTATTTTTCCCAGAGCAGATTTCTTTAATCCGCCCAAGACTCCACCGCTACCGCCGGCATCCGGTTCAAACCCGGTCACGGCTCCGGTAATGAGAACGTCGGCACCCTCCATTAGACCTTTGTCGGCGCCTCGACCGTCTTCGATATACTCAGACTGGCCCAGTTCAATTTCATCGATAAGTTCGCCGACCTCTTCCTGTGAGGCCAAAACTATAAACTTATCATTATTGGCCAGAGCTGATGAGAGCATCTCTCCTACCGCCGCGGCGACATCACTGGAACAACTCGCCTTATCTTTAATTGTTCCGACTGTAATGCGTGCTTTATTCCCCTGATAGGTGATATTATCTCCGGCAACCGGAATCGAAAATATCAAAACCAAAATTAAAAGAAATAAAACGCAATTAAACCGATATAACATTGCCTACTCCCTTTTTTAGGAAACTCCATATTGATTTATTTAATATATTTTACTGGCCCATTGATGGCAACTTATATGGTATTTCCGTATAATCTTTAGGAATGTCATAGGTTCCCGCCGGGGCATCTTTAACCAACGATTCAACTAACTCAGTTTTAGTCTTAATCTGATTTCCCATTGTGCTGACGGTACCCTCTGACAATACGATAATTCCCTTGACCTTATTTAATTCTTCCATCATCTCCTTATATCCGGGCATAATGGCCAGATTGAAACGAAAGATGCTCTGAAGCAAATCATAATTAATTTTAATATCTTCAGTGGCCCAATTTTCGGAGCTGATTTGAGCCATACCCATATTAATATCAATATTGAATTTTTTACAGTTATAATCGCCAATCTTTTTAGTCTCATCGGTTGGCTTGACAGTAACGCTCAATTTCATCATCTGAGCCATGCCTTGAAGCATTTGCAGCTGCTGAACATTATGAGGATCAGTTGCGGCATCGCCGAGCATTTTGGTGGGGTCGCCAAGAGCCGACATAAGGATCTCGCTATATGTTTTATCGGTATTATTAAGGATGCGAAGCATGTCATCTTTAGCATTGGCCAAAATCGTAACATCACCGCTCATTTCAAAACGGTAATTTCCTTCATTAGCCCAGATTGAGGCGGTATCATAATTATCCGGCATTTTCTGCCCCATCATTTCATAACCCTGAGTAAACGTCACCTGTTTAAGAAAGACATCGGCCGAGACAATTCCGGGCAGGCAAAAGATTAGCAACAGAGATGCAATTAGCATTGACAGGTTCACTTTTGCGGTTTTCATTGGTTTTCCTCCTAAAGATTAAAATGAAATTTTTATTTTAAACAAGTTTACAGATAAACAAATTTTAAGTCAACAAAAAGGGATAAATTATTTTATAACTTAACCTTATTCAAATTGAATAAATGATTATATTTTTAAACTATCAAAGGAAGGCTGTTATTTGATTCTCAAATCTAAATATTTTGATTTTCCTGCTGAAAATTGTATAATACACCAATTAATTAAGTGGCGAGAGAAATCGTATTGAATTGGACATCGCATTTAACCGGGCTGTTATCGGAATTTAAAAACGGAAGCGGTAAAAATCTGTTTCATAATTTCCTGTCCTTATCGTTCCTTCAGATTTCTAATTACCTGCTTCCTCTGATAATCCTGCCGTATTTAATTCGAGTTGTTGGAATTGAGAAATTCGGGTTAATTGCTTTTGCCCAGGGAGTAATGCAGTATTTTATAATTCTGACCGATTATGGCTTCAACCTTTCAGCCACAAAAGAGATATCATCAAATAGGGATAATGAAAATATAATCTCCGAAATATTCTGTTCGGTATTAATAATAAAATTCATTCTAACTCTGATTGCTTTGGGAGTTTTATACTTAATAATTGCCACAACCGATAAATTTGGCGCCGATGCCGTTCTTTATATATTTACGTTTGGATTAGTGATTGGAAATCTTCTTTTTCCTGTTTGGTTTTTCCAGGGAATAGAAAAGATGAAACATCTAACAGCACTTCACCTGATCGGGAAGATTTTTTATCTAATTACTCTTTTTATTTTCGTAAAGGATACCGCCAACTATTTGTATGTTCCACTTTTAAATTCGATAGGTTTAATCCTTTCCGGATTGATTGCCATAATTGTTATAGTATTCAAATTTAAAGTTAAGCTTATTATCCCATCCCTAAAATCTATAATAGGCCATTTTAGGGAGAGTTCTCAATTTTTTCTATCCCGGGTTTCAGTTTCATTGTACACCTCAATTAATACCGTAGTCCTTGGCTTTTTCACCAGTAATGAGATGGTCGGTTTCTATTCCGCCGCTGAAAAGATATTTATTGCGATGCGCTCTGCTTTTGCACCGATTGCCCAGGCGCTCTATCCGTACATGGCCCACAAATTGAATCTTGGACTTTTCAAAAAACTATATTATCTGGTTTTGGCATTGGCGGTTATAATCGGCGTTTCTATCTATCTGTTCAGCGGGGACATTATCAGAATTGCCTTTGGGCCGAATCTGGAATTATCAGCCGAAATCCTTCGGATTTTTGCAATAACCTTGCCACTTGCGGCCACATCAATTATGCTCGGGTATCCATTATTAGCGGCTTTCGGTTATAAGAATAGTGTCAATGTACCATTAATGATTGCCTCGATTTTACATATTGTCCTTATCGCATCGATAATTCCCGTCATTGATCCGGTCAAGGTTGCCATGGTATCGTTAGTAACCGAAACAGCTGTTGTTTCAATGCTAATACAACAAATTAGAAAATATAATATATGGCATTTAACACCGAAAACGAGCGATTGAATTGAATGACTTTCCTAAAATACTGGTAATTTATTTGCCGGTCGATTGGAATTTGTTCAATCGCCGGGAAATGGTTCATGCTTTAGCCGAGTCGGTTAAGAAATACGGAAGTACCGTCATAGCCGTCAATCGTCCGCTCTGTCCTTTCACAACAATTATAACAAAACGGCACCGAGTAAAGGAGTTATTTTTGCCATCCAGAATCGAAAAGCTTCAAGACAATCTGATTCTGTTTAGTCCCAAGTATTTTTTGCATGATCATTTGGCCGGGAGAATAAGGCTATTTGAAAAAATGAATAGCGCTTTACTGCGTAAATCATTGACGAAGCTGTTTCGACAAACCGACATTTCATGTGATAAACCATTGGTATGGTACAATTATCCGCAACAGGGTTATATTTACGAAATATTTGATAGCAGTTTTATAATTTTCGAAATTTATGATTTTCTAAGCGATATTAGCGGTAGGGAAAATCAGGAATTAAACAACCTTGAAAGAAAATATAAAGGCAAGGTTGATTTATTTCTAACGGCAAGTGAAGTTCTTCATAAAAAGTATTCATCGGCGTATAAAAATTCATTCATTTTTGGCAATGGCCTTTCCCTGACAACCTATGAAACCCTCAAGAATATTCAACCAAGACAGAGGTCAAAGACTGACAGACCAAAAATCGGCTATTCCGGAATGGTCTCCAATCGCCTGGATTGGGATTTAATTGAACAAATTGCAATTAATAAGCCGGAGTGGGATATAATATTCTATGGATTAATCGCCAATCCGAGTATTCCGGAGAAATTGCGACGGTATAAGAATATAATTTTTCACGGACCATTTACACAAAAAGATCTGCCGTCAATCCTGAGTAAATTTCATGTCGGTATTTTACCTTATAGTAATAATGAGTTTTCCCAGCACCTCAATCCATTAAAGTTTTTTGAATATGCCGCCGCCGGTCTTCCCATTGTATCAACTTCAATTTTGGAATTAGAAAGATTTTCGGATTCGCTAATTTCAATTCCGGATTATAATGCTGATAAATGGATTGAGGCGATTGAAAAACAGCTATCGGTTGATCGTTTGGAGATGAAGACTATCGGTCTCGCGATTGCGGAAAAATACACATGGGATAATTTGTGCGAAAAATTAATTATAGAAATCAAAAAATTATATTCCTAAACGGTTTATTCTATCGTCAGGTAAATTTAATTCCCCCAATTATTAAATTCATTGAGTCTGTTACTATAGTCCGGCAAATTCTGACCTGTTTCCCTAAACCTTTCGGCATACTTATAAGTACTATCATCCTGTTTAAGGGCCTGGAAAGATTTGGCCAGCCAATAGAAAGCATCGGGATTGGATTCATTTATATTTAGAATTTCATGGGCATGGATAATAGTCGAATCATAATATTGCAGGTTATATAATGAATAGAGCATTTCACTAATTAAGGCAATATTCCTGTTGTTTAAATTATAACCGGTTTGGAGTGCGGACAAAGCGCTGTCATAGTAATTCATCCGATTATAAATCATTCCCAGATAAATATAAGAATTGGAATAATATCTCTGAAGTTGAACCGCCTTTTTTGAGGCCGACAGCGCTTTTTCGTAATCGCCCTCTATCAGATATAGAGAAACCCACATATTATAATAGTCTTTTAAGAACTTGTCAGGTTTTATTGCCTGCGCCTTTTGCAGTGCCTCTCTGATTTTTCCCTGCCGTAAAATTGACATCACGTCCGCATATTGTCGAACATAAGGGAAATAACGGGGATAGAGATTATCAAGAGAGTCTGCTTTGGCGGTATTGCCGTTGTTATTATATTGATTTTTTAAAAGAACCATGGTGCCTCGAGAACGATTTCGATCCACGTCGATGAGATATTCGGTGTATTTTTCCGAGGAAGATACATTTAAATTCGCGTACAGGTATGGAATTGGAGATATCAAGAGAAACAAAATTGTAATTGGTACCATAATATTTTCAGATATTTTGTTTTTAACC
>JBDRRI010000108.1:0-6733 GCA_043825815.1 Candidatus Zixiibacteriota bacterium | reverse complement strand
CCTGCAGAAAGGAAATTTTCTGATCCAGCGGTACCGTGAACGGGTCTATCCGGCAGGGTGATTGATAATCTCCGCTTTGAGCCTTTAATTTGGCCAGTTCAACCGGTTCCTGATTAACTTTAGCTGAGGCGGCCGCTATTTCCGCCGCCAATTCGACCTTTACCTTAATATTCTTTTCTTCAAAATTATCCGATGCCGCAAACCCCCAGGCGCCGTCTTTGATTACTCTAATACCGAATCCCCGCGAGGTGGTCTGTTCGATTGGATCGATAGTCCCCTTTGATATGGAAATATTTTGATCGCGGATAGACTCAATTCTGATATCGGCGTAACTGCATCCCAATTTCCTGCATTGGGCAAGAGCCATTTCGGCAAAATTTTTATCATCCATTCCGAACCTCTTTTTTTTGATTCCGCAATATATGAAAAAGCAATGATTGAAAAAATCAAAAAAAGATATTTAAACCGCCCCAATTTCCCAATTTGATAGTTAAATATTATCCAGGAAGGGGTAGGGGGGAAGATTAATATTTCTCGCCTTATCGACTCGGAAGCCTAGTGCGTAATCGGCCTGCAATAATGTCTGCACTTCGCGGGTTCCCTCATATATCGAGGCGCCTTTGGCGTTGCGCAAAAATCGTTCGACCGGGTATTCATCGGAGAAACCATAAGCGCCGTGCACCTGAATCGCATCCGAGGCCGCCTTTTCCGCCTCGCGGCAGGCAATCCATTTGGCCATCGCCGTTTCGCGGGTCGGTCGCAAACCGACATTGCGCATCCATCCCGCTTTGAGCCAGAGTAATCGTGAATATTCATAACCGGCGGACATATTGGCAATCATCTGCTTGACCAGTTGATGTTCCGCTATCGGAACCCCGAATGTTTTTCTTGTCAGCGAATAATTAACCGAGGCATCCATCGCCGCTTTGATAAGTCCGGTTGCTCCGGCGGCGACCGTATATCGTCCCTGCTCCAGACAAAACATCGCGATTCCGAAACCCTCGCCCTCGGCTCCCAAAAGATTCTTTTCAGGAACCTCGGAGTCAACCATCGAAATCCAGCCGGTATTGCCGGCCCTGACCCCCAATTTGCCCTCGATTGAGCCGGTTGTCACGCCAGAGAAGGAGCGCTCGACAATAAAGCATGAAATTCCACTGTGGTCGCGCCGTTTCTTCTTTTCCTGATCGGTCCAGGCGAAAATCAAAAAGTTGTCGGCCACATCGGCCAGCGAAATCCACATCTTTTCGCCGTTCAAAATGTACTTATCGCCTTTTTTAATTGCTGTCGTTTGAAGCCCGACCACATCGGAGCCGGCATTCGGTTCGGTCAAGCCGAAGGTTGCGATTTTCTCACCTTTGGCCTGCGGGATAAGATATTTCTCTTTCTGCGCGGCATTAGCTTTGGCCAGCAACGTCAATGAATTCAATCCGATATGCACCGAGAGCACCACCCGCGCCGAGGCGTCGGCATACTCAAGTTCCTCCGAGGCCAGCCCCAGCGAAATGTAATCCATTCCCGCTCCGCCATATTTTTCGGGAATGCATAGGCCGAGAATATCAGCCTCCGCCATTTTTTTCAACAGCGACGGGTCAAATTTATGATTACGGTCGTTTTCCCGGATGGTGGGGGAGACATATTTTTTGGCAAAATCGCGGCACAGTTCGGCAACCGCTCTATGATCATCATTCAATTCAAAATCCATATCTATAACCTCTCAAAATTATATAATCTGATTCGCTATATATAAAAGAATGGAAAGATAGCCAAGCGGAAATTAATTCATAATAAAAAGAGATGAGGGAGCGTTCTTATTATCTATTCCATTTCGGCAATCGTCGGGACAAGCTCTTTGAGCATTCTTGAAATCATATCTTCGCCGGCATTGGTGCAGGTGACCTGACGGATCCCGATTACATAGGCAGTATTGACATCAACTAACCGCGCCGAGATTACCAGATCATCACCCATCTTATTAAGACTGCCCAGAAGAATGAAATCGGCCTGCAGTAATTTTCCTATCCGGATCGACTGCGCCTCGGTGATACCCATCTCCTGAAGTTTCAGTTCTGCCAGAATATCATCGATTCGCGATCTCTCCACCAGATTCACGATCGGGCTGTTGGAAAGCTCCGCCTGCAGTAATTCCGAGGTCGATTTGCCAATCCCCGTGCGGACGCCCTGCTCATCAAGACTCATAACCGCAATTATGCCGCGATCGCCCTTGACCAGAATCGGCTCCTGATTGCTAAGCGTAATTACCTGATTGAAAAAAGGATGGCTATTAAGAGCCATAGTTGTATCAGCATAATCGCCATAGCCGTCAACTCCGGATAATTGCCAGAGAGTCAGATGGCAAGCCGATTTGTTGTCAGCCGATTTATAGGCGGTCGCCAACAATGAGGCATCAAGTGAAACGTCAACATCATATATCTTTCCCGGAAAGGGGAAATTCTTTTCGATAGTCCAGTTTCTGGTGTCCCAGAATGAAAGATTGGATTCCTGAAGCGTTGAATTATCGGTTATGATATAGGCAAAATCGGGCGTGACCTTGATAAAATCAATATCGGAGCGATTGCCGGTCATAACCTCTTTCAAAGATCCGTTGGCCCAATCATAAAAGGCGATGGTGCGCTCGAACAGCATCCCCTTGCCGCCTTTTTGCAATACTCGCTCCTGAATGCCAAGTATCGCGATTCTTTTGCTCGGTTCAATATCGGCCGAAGTGACATCCAGCCCGGAATTTTTTAAGGTCTCGACATTAATTTCGGTCATTCTCCGCGAATTGAGTTTTTCAATATCCCAGAAAATCATCTTATCATCGGCGCCGACAGACATCAATTCATCGCCGTTCGGACCGAACGAGACAAACACGACCTCTTTACTATGGCCCGATAATTTCCCCCGTCCGAAACCGGAGGGGTACATCCATAAAGAAATATCTTTGGATTTATAGCCGCCGCAGGCCAGAATTTTATTATCCGGGTCAAGGGCGAACGATCGCGGCACGCCCTTGAACCCCTCAAGTTCTTTTACTTTTTGTCCGGTTTCCAAACTCCAGACAATCGCTTTTTTATCATAGGAGCCGGAGACCAGATATTTATTTTCGCTATCTATAAGTAAGGCGGAAATTTCTTTTTTGTGGCCGTTAAGCATATAACGCAGAAGGTCCTCTTTCAAATCCCAGACAAATATCTGGCCGTCATCGGTTCCATAGGCCATCATTTGCCCGTCGTCTGAAAGACAAATTTTACTGATTTTGGCCGACTGAACCTCGATATCCCGCTTAAGCGTTAAATCGGGTTGCGCCCATAAGCTTCCTGCCATAAGAAGGAAAATTATAGTCATGATCGTCTTCATTAGCCACCTCATACAGATAGTATTTAACATTCTCATTTTAGAAAAATGCGGATAGGCCGCCCAAAATCATAAATATTGTGCCGCCGCCGCTTCCGAGCGGAAATCCGAGGTTGGCAGATACGTCATAAGCGACATTTTCTGAAACCATATATTTGAAGCCTCCCGTCGCCTGCAAATAAGTATAATCGGTGAAACTGGCGCCGTCCTCGGGACTGAAATCCATCTGATACCACTGTCCGCCGATGTAGGGGACCAGCTTTTCAGTTGTAGTAAAATAATAGCGGCCAAAAAAGCTTGATCCAAATTGGGTATAGTCATCGCCGCCTGCGGTTGCATATAATATGGCCGGACCAACGCCCAACTGGATGTTTTCTTTTATGAAATATCCATAGGTGGCATTAAGAATTATAACTGACATCCCGGAATAAGTTACGAAGGTGCCTTGAAGCTGAACTTCCTTATCGCCTTTTTCCAATTGGGCGAAGGCGGTTGATCCCAGAATTAAAAGGACCAAAACAGAGATGATTAATCGTTTCATTTTAATTCTCCTTAAAAATGATATTTAGTTTTGTTTATTTTTGCATTAAAAACCAATTATGGTATAGATATTTTTATTTTTCAACAAAAAAACCATTTTTTAAATAAATAATTCCCCTGTCTGAAATATTACTAAAAGTATCCTGTTATATCAGTTACATTTCTCCATAACGCGATTGCTTTCTCCCGTAAAGGCTTAGGAGGTTTGTGAAGAAAATCACAAAATATACTTGACAAATTTCTTATAAATCGTAAATTCTGCGCTTATTAAATGATAAGGCAAAAAGAATTGGGAACGGATTTTTTAGATATGTTATTTACCGCTTATCAGTATTCATTTGAAAATAATAATAATATAATAATAAACTCAACGAAGCATTAGGAGATCTAAATGAGTCATTGGATGTATCTCTATTACGCTCAAATTCTTGGGGTCGTGGGCATCTTGTTCGCCTTGATGCTCTACTACATGATCAAGAGTAAACCGGCGGGAAATGATCTGATGAAAGATATCGCGGACCAGATTGCTACTGGTGCGATGGTCTTTTTAAAGCGTGAGTATTCCATACTCGCGGTTTTCATTATCATCGTCTTTATTCTGCTCTGGCTGTTTATATCCTCGGCCACCGCTGTCGCCTTTATTTGCGGCGCGATCAGCTCAATGCTGGCCGGGTATTTCGGCATGCAGGCGGCAACCAAAGCTAATGTCCGCACTGCGGCGGCCGCGAAAGATTCCGGCCAGGCCGGAGCGCTTTCTATCGCCTTCACCGGCGGAGCCGTTATGGGCATGTCGGTCGCCTCGCTGGGACTTCTTGGCGTCGGAATTTTCACCTATCTGGTTTTCCGCCTCGATTTCTTCCATTGGGCTGACCTCGCCGGATATGGCATGGGCGCTTCATCGATAGCCCTCTTTGCTCGTGTCGGCGGCGGTATTTATACCAAGTCGGCCGATGTGGGCGCTGACCTGGTGGGTAAAGTCGAAGCTGGTATTCCTGAAGACGATCCGCGCAACCCCGCCGTTATTGCCGACAATGTCGGTGACAACGTGGGTGACACGGCTGGTATGGGTGCCGACCTGTTCGAATCTTATGTCGGTTCGATTATCGCCACCATTGCTATTGCGGCTGTATCGCTCGGTTCGACTCTTCCCGCTGATGGCACGGAAATTATGGGCAAAGTCCTGCTTCCGATTGCTATTGCCACTGCTGGTATTGTCGCTTCGGTGCTTGGCGTTCTTTCGGTGAAAGCGTTCGCCGGAATGAAAAATCCAGCCGCTGTCCTGAGAATTGTAACCTATGTCGCTTCGATTGTATTATTTATTGCGGCCTGGTATATCATTGGCGGTTTAGGTCTTGATCCCAAACTTTTCTGGGTGATTATCGCCGGTAATATTTCCGGTATTCTAATCGGTCTCTTAACCGAATACTACACCGCCGCCGCTCCGGTTCGGAAAATCGCGAAAGCCTCCGAAACCGGCGCCGCTACAACCATCATTCAGGGTCTCGCGGTTGGTCTCGAATCGGTTGCGCTCCCGGTCTTTATTATCGCCATGGCCATTCTGCTCGGCTTTAAGCTCGGCGGTCTCTATGGTATCGGTCTCGCCGCGGTCGGTATGCTTTCGACTATCGGCGTCACGATGTCAGTCGATGCCTACGGTCCTATCGCTGACAATGCCGGCGGTATTACCGAAATGGCTGGCTTGGGCGAAAATATCCGTAAAATCACCGACAAACTCGACTCGCTCGGAAACACCACCGCTGCTATCGGCAAAGGTTTCGCTATCGGCTCTGCCGCTCTTACCGCCTTGGCTCTTTTCTCCGCCTATTCAACCGCTACCGGCGTAACCTCGATTGATCTGATGAATCCGACCGTTGTGGCCGGCATGTTCATCGGCGGTATTCTGCCGTTCCTCATTGCCGCTTTGACCATGACTGCAGTCGGTAAAGCTGCCTTTGCGATGGTCGAAGAGGTTCGTCGTCAGTTCCGCGAAATCGTCGGTCTGATGGAAGGCAAAGCCAAACCGGATACCGCGCGTTGCGTTGATATTGCGACCAAATCTGCTCTCAAAGAAATGGTTCTTCCCGGTCTTCTGGCGATTGTCTGCCCGGTTGCCGTTGGATTCTTCATGGGAGCGCAGGCTCTCGGCGGATTCCTCGGCGGTGCCACTCTCTCCGGCGTTTTGATGGCCCTGATGATGGCCAATGCCGGCGGTGCCTGGGATAATGCCAAGAAGTATATCGAAGCTGGCGCCCATGGCGGCAAAGGTTCTCCGGCTCACAAAGCCGCGGTTGTCGGCGACACCGTTGGTGATCCTTTCAAAGATACCTCCGGTCCTTCGATGAATATCCTTATCAAACTGATGGCGATGGTTTCGCTGGTCTTAGCGCCACTGTTCATCTAAGTTTGATTGAATTATAGATTCCATAAGGGGTGCCATACGGCACCCTTTTTTTATTGGTAAATTTTATGATTCGTAATCTCGATTGTTTTCACCAATGTTCGTTTGGGCGACTGTAGGGGCGTATCGAATACGCCCGGTGTAGGGCGGGGTGCCTTTGCCTTTACGCAAGATACTACATCTTCCATGTTGAAACATAATACGCGACCTTACTATTCCCTCTATCGGACATAGTAAAGCCAAGACCGCCCATTTCAATATCATATGGATCTACTGAATTTGGAAAGGCAAATATATGGATAACTTTCCTTCCTTCAATTCTATAAGCCTTTTTATCCTCTGAACTGATAAGGGTAAAATCCCAACCGTCATGGCCTATACCAATCGGTTTGGGAATATTTGGAACTATTTTTACTATATTACCATACCTATCGAAAGCCT
>JBDRRI010000107.1:0-6807 GCA_043825815.1 Candidatus Zixiibacteriota bacterium | reverse complement strand
GGTTAAAACCCTTACTACAAATCTCTTCGTAAATTCTAAATAATGAAGGGAGTCTGGCGAGGGAGGTTTAGACAATATATTTATAAAGGACACTACTATGCTAAACATATCCGGAATATTTCCGCCGGTGCCGACGGCGTTTGAAAATAACGATCAACTGGCCCTCGATAAATATCAAGGCAATCTCAAACGACTGAGCCAATATGATTTGGCCGGCTTTTTGATTCTCGGTTCCAACGGCGAGATGGTTATGCTTTCCGGCGAAGAAAAACGGCAAATATTTGTGGCGGCTCGCGAGGCAATACCCTCGGATAAAATCATGCTGGCCGGAACGGGGATGCAGTCGACGGTCGAGACAATCAGGCTTTCCAAGATGGCCGAGAAATCCGGGGCCGATGCGGTGCTCGTTTTGAATCCGTCATATTTCAAGGGGCTGTTTACCAAAGAGGCGCTGGTCAATCATTATTACAAAGTGGCCGACGCGATGCAGATCCCGGTCATTATGTACAATATGCCGGGTTGTTCGGGAGTGGATATGGGGGCGGATATTATAATTGAATGCTCGCAGCATGAGAATATAATCGGGTTAAAAGATTCCGGCGGATATGTTGCAAAAATGGGAGAGATACTCGAAGGAGCGAAGCCCGGTTTTCAGATTTTGGCCGGGGGAGCAGGGTTCCTTCTGCCGGCCTTATCAATCGGCGCGGTTGGCGGGATTCTAGCCCTGGCTAATATCGCGCCGCAACAGTGTCTGGATATTCTTAAATATTTCAAAGCGGGGGAGATGTCGAAAGCGCGGGAATTGCAGCATAAAATGATCCCGGTTGCCAATGCGGTGACGCGCGACGGGGGAATGCCGGCGCTTAAGGCGGCGATGGATCATCTGGGAATGTACGGCGGCAATTGCCGTCAGCCGATTATGACAATCAGCAAGGAGAAGAAAAGCCGGCTGGTAGAATTGCTGGATAAATACGAAATCGGAATTAATTAAATTGCAATTTGACGTATTATATCCATAATTCACGAAATATTTATGGGTTCCGTGAATCCAATTTGGACAAATGTTGCCGATGTTTTTTTATGGCGCGCATTCCGCCCCCGTAGATAACCGATGAGGCTCCCCAGGCGAGGGCGAATAATCCGGATATAGCAACCTTATTATCCGCCGGGATTACGTCGCGATAAAATAGCATAAATATTATGACGACTATCGAAACGGCCGCCCATCCGATTTTCATTAAGGTTTCACCGCTAAATTTATTCATAAGATTCCTTTCTTTGAATTGAGAATCCAACCAAATTAGGCTCCGGGATAATTGATTGTCAACAAGAAAAGCAAGCCTTTTGGTTGAGTCGAAATTCCTTGCGGTCAATCACGATGATATAAAGTAACTTGGGCGCGTACGTAGTAGCAGGCTTCAGCCTGCCTGGGGGAGGGGTGAGGTGTGTTCGAGTTTGTTTGGATGGCGGGAGTCTTCGATTTTTCAAGAAAAATCTTTGACTTCCGCTCTACGCGGGCCATTTTTAATCAAGTTTTAATAGCGTGAAATAAATGCCCGCAAACAATATTATCGATCCAGCGGTAAAACCCAACACAAATGGAGATAAATATATAAAAAAGTATGGGCCGTACATATGTCCTACGCCGTTAAATAATACGCAAAATAGAAATAATGGCGGAAATGAAAACAATAAATAGAATTTGAGAAGAGATAATAATAGTCTGCTAATTTTGGCTTTGTCTTTCCAATGTGTCCAGGTGAGATAACCACCCGTCAATAGATAAATAAAAATGAAATATGGCCAGACATTAATGAAAACTGATAAAATTCCTCCGAAAAATCCCAAAACGCATCCCAAAATCATTATTGGTATTGGTTTATAAAATAATTTGTAAAGAAACTGTTGTCTTTTCGATATTTCCACATCTTCCGTTTCGGAATCCGTCACGACAGGACTATCAGATTGGAATATGCTATTGAATTTATCAGTATCTGATATGATTGTCTGATTGATTCCCTCAGGGACTACGTTTAAAGTTCCGCAATAACGACACTTTACCTTTTCACCGACATGTAAGTATTTGATACTAATAATGCCGTTGCAGTTAGTGCAATTGAATTCTCTTGACATAATTAAATATGCCTAATATCGAATAATATGTCAATAAAAAAAGGTGTCCTATCAAGCCGGGTATGACTGATGGGGCGACCCTTGCGGTCGCCCGCGGGCAGGTTTTAAACCTGCCCCTACGGCCAAAATCCGACGTTTTTGTATAAACAATATTAAAAAAGGGGCGTATGCGATACGCCCCAAGAATATCGAAGAAGGGCGTATGCGATACGCCCCTACAAATGAAAACTAATCTATAAAACTATCTCATCGTACCCAAATACTGGGTGGTGAGCTGTTTCTCTTTGGTGCGAGCGGTAGTATAGTCGGGGAGAAGCATCGGAGCGACCTTATCCGGCGTGATTCCGGCCTCGGTTACCTCTTTATTGTACTTCTCAACATGATTCAGATTCAGCTTGCCATCTTTGGCCGCACTCTTGGCATATTCCGCGGCGCTCTTGCCGGCAATACGTCCGTAGACCATGATGTCCAAAAGGGAGTTGCCCATCAGACGGTTTTCGCCGTGGGTTCCGCCGCCAACTTCACCTCCGAGGAACAGACCCGGAAGGCAGGTAGCGCCGTCGCGGGTGAATTCCAGTCCGCCGTTTTGATAGTGCAAAGTCGGGTAGATCAGCATCGGTTCTTTGGAGATATCAATCCCGAATCGCTTATACAGGATATATTTGCCGGGGAACTCGCGCTCGACGGTACCCTCGCCACTCAGCATGTCAATCATCGGCGAATCGAGCCAGATGCCGAATTTGCCGGTCGGAGTCGGGACGCCTTTGCCAACCTCGGTGCATTCTCTGATAATCGAGGCCGCTTCAACATCGCGGGGTTCGCGTTCATTGACAAACTGGTTGCCTTCGATATTGACCAGATTCGCGCCCGAACCGCGGAATTTCTCGGTGATAAGAATACCTTCGGCCTGTTCGGGAAATACGATACCGGTCGGATGGTACTGAATCGTATGCAGGAAGCAGATCGGCACGCCCGCCCGATAACCCATCACGATACCATCGGCAGTCGCGCCGTAATGGTTGGTGGTCATAAAGCCCTGCGCGTGCAAACGGCCGGAACCGCCGGTCGCCATGACAACCGCTTTGGCCTTGCAGACAAAATATTCTTCGGTCTCCATATTGTAAAGAACCGCGCCGGCGCACTGGCCATGCTCGTTGAGAATCAGTTCCACCGCGGGGGAGAACTCGATAACTTTGATATCATTGCCGCGGTTGCGGGCTTCATCGCGGACGGTCCGCATCATTTCCGCACCGGTAATATCAGCCGCGAAATGCATCCGCTTGCGGCAGGTTCCGCCGCCGTGACTTGTTTTTAAAGTCCCATCGGGATACTTGGAAAAATTACAGCCCATCTCCAACAGCCATTTGATGACATCGGGAGCTTCGTTGACCAGTGTCTCGACCAATTCCGGCTTGTTGACAAAGTGCCCGCCGCCCATGACATCGAGATAATGATAGTACGGTGAATCTTTGCTGCCTTTTGTCGCCGCCTGAATTCCTCCTTCGGCCATCATCGTATTGGCGTCGCCGTGGCGCAATTTGGTGGCAATAATAACTTTACAGCCGTTTTCCTGAGCGAGCAGGGCCGCCGCGGTTCCCGCGCCGCCGCCGCCGATAACGAGGACGTCGGTTTCATAATCGACTTTGGAAAGATCAATCTTGCCGGGGCTGACGCGCGATCCCGCCTCAAGCTGGTCGCACATTTCGTGGGCGATTGCATAACCTTTGCTCGGTCCGACCTTAAGCGGCCGCCGGCCTTCTTGTTTGAAATCAGGATGGTGGTTGAGCCTCTCATGACGCTGATCGAGCGACAGGAACGGAACCTCAATATTTTTCTTTTTCCGTTCGACACGTTCCACGCGGGTGCTTTCGACCACCTTAATCAGTTCTTTTAATTTCTCTGGATATGGCATTTATAACCTCTACTTACTTTCGTTAATTAAGGCTTGCCCTTAAAGGCAAGTCGCTTCCTTCGGTGTCCAGCCTTCTTCGCCGGTGGCCGGTTCCATTTCGCGGGCGGTGTATGTTGTCTTCAATGTTTCCGTATCCATTGCTTTGGCTTTGGCCAAACAATCAACAAAGCGCCCCGCTTTGATATTGGCCACCATCGTATTCAGATGTTCCGAAACCGGAACCAGATAGGCGCCCCGCAGACGGCGGGCCAGTTGTGCGATATGGTACTGCGGAAGTTCGCCCATGCACCGGCTGGCGCATAGCCCGCACTGGATACAGTCAAACGATGTTTCCGCGGCGGCTTCAATATCGCCCCGCTTCAACTGAGCGATATAATCCATCACCTGAACATCCATCGGACAAACCTTGGTGCAGGCGTTGCAGGCGACACAGCGGAACAGTTCCGGATAGAGTGCAAAAATCTCTTCCGGCTTGCCCTCGAGTTCGAAGAAATTATATTCGGCGCGCAGGGCCGGATAGAACGGAAGCTGGGTCAGATACATATTCGGCTCGACGACCGTCTGGCAGGCGAGGCCGGTGTAGATTTTATAATCGCCCGGTTTGCGATAGACCGTACTGCAGGCGCCGCAAATTCCGCCGCGGCATCCGCAACCCCGGATATATTTATAACCGGCGTATTCCATCGCTTTCATAATGGTCAATGATTCGGGCACTTCGTATTTTTTCCCCATGATGAAGATGGGAATCAAATCAACTTCGATAGTGACCTTTTTCGTTTCAGTTGCGCTCATTGCGTCCTCATCTTTTATAAAATTATTATTTTCTATTTAAGCTTTAACCAAATTTTTCTGTTTCAGAAGCTCCGCGGAACCGTCGAGATTCAATTCGAGATGCAGGATCTCGGTATCGAGTCCCAGGGCGGCCGCCAGAAGCTGGGTAAAATAAAAAGTCGGCAACCCTTTGGTGCCCTCAAATTTCGCCGCCATTTTCTTCTGGCTGGTGCCGAGATTGTATTCGCACAGGGGACAGGTCATCGCCAGCGCCTCGGCGCCGTGGGAAATTGCGTTCTGGATAATATCATTAGAAACCTTAAGGGTTGCTTCGGCATTGCCCAGAACCTGATATGATCCGCAACAGGTTGTCTGCGAGGGAAAATCAACCACCGTCGCACCGATCGCGGTTAAAAACTGATGCATAACCTCCGGCTTGTCGGGACGATCCAGCGCCACTTCCTCGGGACGCAACAGCGTGCATCCGTAGTACGGGGCGACTTTCAAATCTTTAAGCGGGTTGGTGACTTTCTCCTTGATTTTGTCAAAACCGACCACTTCGCGGAAGAAATCGAGAAAGTGCATCACGCGGACCTCGCCGGCATAATCCGGTTCTTCATCCATAAAATCATTGATCGTCTTGCGCTTGACCTCATCGTTTTTCATCAGCTCGTTGGCGCGGGCGAGCGTATTGTAGCACATCGAGCACAGCGTTATCAGGGTATCATGGCCGCTCTCCTTGACGCGGATCAAATCGCGCACCGGGGCCACCAGATGAATCAGATCGTCATCGGACAGCGAATAAACTGCGCCACAGCAGTTCCATCGATCCAGTTCTTCATACTCAACACCGAGAGCATCCAATGATGCCAGGGCCGCCTTTTCAAGGTTTTTCGCCTTGGTCTTAAGCGTGCATCCGGGATAATAAGATATTTTCATGGATAACCTCACGATGTCAGTTTACGGAATCCGGAGACCATGGCGATTTGCGGCATTTCGGCGAGATCTTCCGGCTTAATTTTATTCGGTTTCACTTCATCGACATTCAGCCGCAGTTTGACCTGGCGAAGCGCCTCCATCAGTTTGGCAATATCAATTCCGCGCGGACAACGAACCGTGCAGGTATGACATGAGGCGCAAACAAAGGCTGAATTCGATTCCTCTAATTTTTCTCGATGTCCCAATTGCAGAAGCGCCATTACCTGGCGAACCGGAATAGTAAAATGTTCGACCATGGGGCAGGAGCCGGAACATGTACCGCACTGGTAGCATTTCTGAAAATCCTCGCCGGAGATCTCTTTTACTTTTTTCCGCAACTGGTCATCGCAACTTTTGGTAGAAATTAATAGTGGCATCAAGACCTCTTGCAAAATTGATTATTTATGCTAAAATTTGTAAAAGCGGGTAAAGCTTTAAAATGTAAGTTTTGCCCACACACCCTGTTAGCGATGTATATATGCAATCTACTCTCCCGGTATCGTGAATATTTTCACAATTCAACCCGGAGCCAATATATACAATTTTAATCGCTTTGACAATATTTCTGAGAATATTTTATGAAAAAAAATAAAATATATCATAAAAGTAAAATGCGACGGAATTTATATTATATCCTGTTGCTCGTCAATACGTTACCAATCGCATCCGCTTTTGAGTGGCGGGGGGCAAGGGGCATTTAGCATACACACTTGCCGGAATCGGCAATTTCATATGATCTGGCTGTAGGCCAATCCTTTTGGATAGCTTAAATTTCTATAATATTATAACTTTTAAATAATGATGATAGTTTATGAAGTCATTATTCTTACCTTTTTATCGGAGTTCTCATCATCTTTAATATAATCTTCAAATTGACCATCATAATAATGCAGAAGGCGGTATATATTATATGCACTATTTTCAATAACAGCTTCTGATATTGCTTTTCTACTATCTTTATCTAACTCTAAAAACAAGGACCAATCTCTCTCCATATTTTCCAAGCGAACACC
>JBDRRI010000106.1:0-3704 GCA_043825815.1 Candidatus Zixiibacteriota bacterium | reverse complement strand
TTTAATAATATCTCCTTTTTATTATCCATCTGTTAGGAGAATAAAAATGTTAGTTTCTTTTTCGATATTTCCGGTGGGACGGGCCACGTCATTATCAAAAGAGGTGGCCAAAATTATTGATATCATCGACAAATCCGGGTTGAAATATAAAACCTCGGCGATGTCGACCACGATCGAGGGCGACTGGGATGAGATTATGGCGGTGATCAATAAATGCCGCTTGAAATTACGGCAGAAAAATGACCGCGTATATTTGAATCTGGTAATGGATGACCGCAAGGGAGCGCGAAACCGATTGACCGGGAAAATCGATTCGCTTGAGAAAAAACTGAAAAGGGAAATTTCTAAATAAAGAGGTGGATTATGGCCGCTTATCGCGTTGTTTTGATTACAACCAAAACTGATGAGGCCGAAGAACTGGCCGATCAGATTATTGCTCATCGGTTGGCGGCGTGTGTCAATATCATCAATAATGTCAAATCGGTTTTTCGCTGGAAAGGCGAGGTGAAAAAAGAAACCGAGACGATTTTGCTGGCAAAAACGCACGCCAAAACGGTTGAAAATCTTATTAAATTCGTTCGTGAAAATCATTCCTATGAGGTTCCCGAAGTGCTTTCTATTGGAGTTGACGAGGGTAATCCTGACTATCTTGACTGGTTGCACGAAGAGACCGGGTAATGAAATTTCGCGAGGTTGAAGACGGTTATCTGATACGTTTGGAGAGGGGCGACGAGGTTGTTGCCACATTGACCGATTTTGTCAGACAGCACAAAATTCCCGCCGGTTTTATTACCGGGATGGGCGCGGTTAGAATGGCGACGCTTGGGATATATGACACCGAGAAACACGAATATGTCAAAAAATATTTCCCGCAGGATCTGGAGGTCGGCAATCTGACGGCCAATATCTCCTATCTTGACGATGATGAACCGTTCGTGCATTGTCATATCATCGTATCCGATGTGACCCTCAATGCTTTTACCGGGCATCTTTTTGAGGGAACCGTTTCGGTGACGCTTGAGATATTTTTAAAGACCTTCAAAGAGAAACTGATGAGAAAAGAGGAACCCGGAACAGCCTTCAAATTCTGGCAACTGTGATGGACGATAAAACAATTATAACATTGATGACCGATTATGGCATCGCTGACAACTATGTCGGGATTGTCAAAGGGGTAATCAGTTCGCTTAATCCGGACGCCAAGATAGTTGATATCTCCCATAATCTGCCGGTCTTTAATATCAAGGCGGCGTCGTATTTGCTGGAAACCGCCTTCCGGGCCTTTCCTAAAGGTACGATCCATCTGGCCATTGTCGACCCGGGCGTGGGGATGGATCGAAAGGCGATTGTTGTTCAGACAAAAGACTACTTTTTTGTCGGTCCCGATAACGGCCTGTTTTCCTTTTTGAATGTCCGGGAAATTAAGCGGATAAATCTGATGGCCAACCGGAAATATTTTTTGAAAGAGGTTTCCTCGACTTTTCATGGCCGGGATATTTTCGCGCCGGTGGCCGCTTATCTGTCGATGGGGGTTATGCCCGATGAATTTGGCTCCCCTTTGAAAAGCATTATGAGACCCAAGGCGAAAGCTTATCGAAAGACAAAATATGGCATTTCCGGAAAAGTGCTCTATATCGATCATTTTGGAAATCTGGCCACCTCGATTAGGGCCGATTCGGTTCCTATTCAAAAGTCGGTAGTCTATTTCAACGGGATTCGGGTGGGGAAGATAAGGAAAACATTCGGATCGTCGGAGGAGGGCAGGCCGGTTTGCTATGTTAACTCGATGGGTTATCTGGAGATTGCTATCAATCAGGGTTCGGCGGCCGATTATTTTAAGACCGATTACCATTCCAAATCGTATATTTTGATTGCGTCCGAGTAATTCTGCAGTTAGATTGGAAACATTATGGAAATGAACAGGCATTATGAGCGACCCTCGTGGGATGAGTACTTCATGCGTATTGCCATTCTGGCGGCGAGCCGTTCGACCTGCCTCAGGAGGCAGGTGGGGGCCGCGATTGTCAAAGATAAAAGAGTTCTGGCGACCGGATACAACGGCGCCCCGCGGAATATAACGCACTGCCTTGATACCGGGTGCCTGCGCGACAAACTAGGGATACCGTCGGGGCAGAGGCACGAACTCTGCCGGGCGATCCATGCCGAGCAGAACGCGATTATCCAGGCGGCCACATCGGGCGTGTCGATCGAAGGCGGGATTTTATATAGTACTACTTTTCCCTGTATTCTGTGCGCCAAGATGATAAT
The DNA here is from genome assembly GCA_043825815.1 of Candidatus Zixiibacteriota bacterium. Taxonomy (GTDB): domain Bacteria; phylum Zixibacteria; class MSB-5A5; order GN15; family PGXB01; genus JBDRRI01. The sequence continues at coordinate 1,436 of JBDRRI010000106.1, read as the reverse complement.
CAATTCCGGGATTAAGGAAATATTTGTGGTCGAGGGGTACCCCGATGATCTATCCAAAGAGATGATGGATGAGGCCGGTTTGACGGTCAAGTATTTCGACCCGTCGAAAATTGAAAAAATCCAGAAGGATGTATTAAAATGAAATGTCCTCATTGCGGGCATGAAGAAGATAAAGTGGTCGATTCCCGCTCGGTGCAGGATGGACGCGCCGTACGCCGCCGGCGGGAGTGTCTGAAATGCTCGGAGCGGTTTACGACCTATGAATATATCGAAAATGTTATTTTGACCGTTATAAAATCTGACCTCCGGCGGGAGCCGTTCGACCGCCAAAAAATATTTTCCGGAATAAAACTGGCCTGCAACAAGCGCCCGGTTTCGGCCAAGAAGGTCGAGGCGATGGTTGATGAAATCGAGGCGCGCCTGCATGAGCTGTCCAAAAACGAGGTGACCTCGCAGTTCATCGGCGAGATGATTATGGAGAAACTCAAAGAGGTCGATGAGGTGGCATACGTTCGGTTCGCCTCGGTCTACCGCAAATTTCAAGACAAAGAGGAATTTTTCAAAGAGATCAAAAAGATGCTGGAGTGATTCTGGCGGGTCTTTTATACACACCACTTAATCCCCTTTGGAGAGTTGACAGCAGGCTACGGCCATAATTGATATTATCCTTCCCGATAATAATATTGCAAATATAAAATTGGCTTTGTTTTGCATATTTTACATTTTTTCATTGTAGTTCTTTTGGAGTAAATTTGTATGATGTTGATTGCAGGGGCAGACCTTGAGATTGCCCGGAAGAGGGCGAACGCGCGGGTTCGCCCCTACTGCCATTATAATGTTTTTGTGGTTTTTCATATTTAATTCCCCAAATCGGTTCGTTTTGCCATTCTGTTTGCAACAGATACCACGCCTGCCCGTCATTCCCATGTCTACCTCCTGTCATTCCCGACCTGATCGGGAATCCATCCATAAAATAGTCTCCATCTATAATGGGGGTATTCTAAAATCAATAGTGAATTGGTGGCGAAAATGTGAATGGATTGTTTTTGATTTTAGTAGGGAAGGATCCAAGTGAAAAGAAGTGATCCTGCCTATTTCGGGCGACGAGATTGCCTATTCAATAGTCGAAGCCGCCGGGGTTTCGATCTACAAAGGCTAGGTTAAATTAGAAGTTAATATTTCATTGTTTGCGCAAGACAATGTATAATTTCTTTGCCGGCTTCATAAGAAGAAGTAACCTCTTCGAAAGTGGCAGTATTAGGCATTTCGCCTTTATGGGCAAATTGATTGCGCCATTCAATTATATTTCCATAGCTCGATAAAATACTTTTTCCACCTGCCTTTAGTATTCTTTTTTCTGCCGTTTCAGTTTTATTGATGAATCTCTTATTATATCTATCACCATATTTCTTTAAATAATTGTCTTTCAAATTTGA
>JBDRRI010000105.1:0-3146 GCA_043825815.1 Candidatus Zixiibacteriota bacterium | reverse complement strand
AATCGTCTTATTGAATCGGAATGTTAAAAAACCGACCACCAAAAGAATTATCAGATAGAAAATAAAACCAATAAGGGTAGCGCTCATTTCCTGTCCCCTCTTCCCGTTATAACAAAAAATAGGATTCCAATTTTAATCAATAATATCGGAGGTGCGAAAAGCCAAAAATAGGTCCAGAAACTCATAAATTAAATCTCAATATTAATATTTGAACTCAAATTTTAAAAATATTCCGAACATATAAAATAATTTTATTAATCCGGCCGAACAAGTCAACTATAAATTTATTGTAAATAAATCAAAATTATGCCGATATAAATTATATACGAGCAATAAACTTACAGGGCATTTCTAGGGGGTAGATGATATGCCGAAGGAACGAAACACTATAAAAATTAATTTAATGAATATTACAATGTATGTAATTGTCGTTCTGATTGTATCGGGCGGCATTTTTTTTATTATGGAAAAAATCACGGGAACGACCTGGGCATCTCTTATTTTTTCTTATTTTATCGGGGTGGCAACCCTTGCCTTAACCGCTTCCAAATATTTAAAATCAATGAAAACACGCGAAAAAAAATTAACCGGCAAAATAATGGAGATGGGCGCCGGACGTTTAAATCAAATAAGCTCTTCAAATAAAACTGATATTTTTCCCGAAATCACGAAATCAATTGAATTGGCCGACCAAAAATTAACCGAGCGGTTTAGGTCAATTGAGAAGAATGCCAGAAGATTATCTTATCTTGAAGAGAAACTCTCATCCCGATTTCGCAACGGTTCGGAATATGACAAGTCAACTCGAGATTTGGTTTGCCAGTTAAAAATATGTACCAGCCGATTGAAAAATGATCTGAATGATTTCTATATTAGCGAAATCAGTCATTCGGAATGACCGGTTCGGTTGCTTCCTTCAGATTTGTATAAATCAAAATCCCTTCCCGGCCGCACGAAAATAAATAATCTCCGGCCCGCATTATTTCAGATAACTGGTAAAATGAACCGCTGGCTTCGGGCGTCCAATTTTGCCCACCGTCGTTGGTATATAAAATTTCTCCCTCCGTCCCGACCATATAATATGTTGAACTGTCGAGCATTACAATGTCGAAAATACTTATTTCCTGAGGAATATTATTCAATTCCGACCAGCTCATACCGCTGTCGCTGGATACAGCCACAAAACCGCTCATTCCCGCCATAAGACCATTTTTGCCTATCAGGGCCGCGGCTTTGGGAGTTGTCAAACTTGGATGCACGACTTTACTCCAATTTATTCCTTTATCCCGGGTGATTAACAGATTCTTTTTTCCGGTAATTAAAACCGTTCCCTCCGGCGATACGGTAACAGCCTCCGGCGTCCAACAATCAACTCTTAGAGAATCCCAACTCAAACCACCATCGGTCGTTTTAAAGACAACGCCATTGGTACGACCTCTCGTCCGATAATTAAGACCGACAATCAGGCCGGTTAATGAATCCAGAAAAACCATATCACTGAATCTGGTCCCGAAGGCGACCATATTTGAAATCCAGGTTAACCCGGAATCCGTGGTACGGAGTACCATTCCCTCGGTACCGTAGGCGAAACCGGTTTTACCGTCCGGCAAAAAATAAATACCTTCCATATCAAATTGAAATTTGGCGCCGCTCGTTTTCCATAAAGATCCTTTATTATCGAATCTGACGACAACTCCGTTTTTTGTAACTACGAAACCATAATTATTGTCAATGAAATGTATCCCGGTCAATTCAGTTTTTATCCCAGTCGGGATTTGATGCCATTCACTTCCGACTACCGGAATGGGATTAAATAGAAAAGCAATAAAAATCAAAACGGGAATTAAATTTCTCATTTCCAATTACCTGTTGAATTAAACATTTTTTTATCATATTTTATTATACAAATTTATAGAGCGACAGGCAAAAGAAAATGGATTCGGATAATTATATAATTGAACTGCAAGAGATTACTTACACTCTGCCATCGGGAAGAATTATCTTTGACAGCCTCAATTTCCAATTGACTCACGGGGAAACGGCAATTATTACCGGCTCGGTCGGTAAAGGAAAGACCTCTTTGATAGAACTTCTTATTGGTCTAAAGCGGGCTCAATCGGGTAATATCTTATTGTTTGGCAAGAAATTTTCGCCTAAAAAAGAGGCTGATAAAAAATCGATCCGCCGGAAAGTCGGGGGAGTAGGAGGTATCTTCAGGCCGATTTCATATCAAACAGTCATGGAAAATATGCAATACCCTCAACTTTTTCGCAAAACGCGGATTGGCGATCCGCGTAAAATAATTATGGATAACCTGTCGAATTATAGCCTGCTCAATAAGAAAAATGAATTAGTCGCCGAACTCTCACGCGGTGAAAAAATGCTTCTCATGCTGGCTCGGGCAACAGTGGCCAATCAACCATTGCTCCTAATCGATGAGCCTTTAGCCGGACTGGATATGGAGACTTCAATATTCATCGCTAAAATGCTTAACAAACTGTCAATTGCCGGACACAGTCAAATTATTTTGACGTCGGGCCAAACCGACCTGAATATTTCCAATGCCACCCATTACACTCTGCTGAATGGACAATTAATATGAGTAGCGCCAGTTATTTGATCAGGAAATCACTGGGAAATATTGTCAAGCGTCCTTTATCGTTACTGACCTCGCTAGTCTCCTTGATCCTTCTGTTTTTAATGGCTAATATTGTCTGGATCTCATATCTGTCGTCGCATCAATATTATCAATCATTAAATGCCGAAATTAATATGGAAGCATTCATAAGCGACAGTCTGGCTGATAGTGCCGTGACCGATCTGGTTGATTCGGTCAGCGCAATAGATGGAATCGAATATATTGTTTTTATTTCCAAGGATGACGCGCGCTCTAAACTGAACGATTTGATGGGGACCGATCTTCTTGAGGGGATTGAAATTAATCCGCTACCTCGTTCGATAATTATTGATTTCGATGATAGCTATATAAACTCCGAATTCATGTCTGAAATCAGTCGTCAAATCAGTGAGTTGAATGGCATTAATGAAATATTCTATCCGGCGGAATTATTGGAAATGGCCGAATATTCCCGCAACCTGATTGACCAGATTATAATTTTTCTATTAATAGTTATCTGGTTGGCGAT
>JBDRRI010000104.1:0-2270 GCA_043825815.1 Candidatus Zixiibacteriota bacterium | reverse complement strand
GCAGTTTTTTTGCCCGTTATTTGATCTATAATATCGCACAGCCGAACTGTGGATCGGGGCCATTTTTATATAAATAACTTATTAAATAGGTTATATCCAGAATATTAATATTGCAGGAATTATTCGGATCCGCCAATATCGGATTAACAGGAGCCGTGCCCTCTTTATACAGGTAATTAATCAAAAAAGTTATATCAAGTATATTTACCGCGAGATTATAATCGGCATCTCCAGCCAGCCCTCCATAAGGCGCGACGACAATATCAAAACTATTGGTATCGGCGTATCCGGAAATTGAATTTTTTACCTCAATCTCAACCGGATATTGACCAGTTTCCGACGTCAGGCCGAATATTTCCCCGGAAAGGCTATCCAGCTCAATTCCGCTCGGAAGATTGCCCGATAATATTTCAAACCGGTTATTCGCATCCCCGCCCAGAGCAATTAAATTATCAGAATAGGTCCAATACTGTAAAATTGTATCAGGTTGAGTGGGGACTAGCATAATGGTCCATTCAATATTATTAACCGTTCCATAAATCCAATTATCGGGATCGACCTCAATTAAATTGGGCTCAAAAGAGGTTTCAAAATATAAAACCGTATCGCGGGAATTATTGAAAATCCTGAATGTCTCGCCGCTATATGGATTTACTTTTAAATCAATATCTATCGGCATTTCATAAACGGTGGGGTTTGTTTCCTGTGTCTGACTCAATTTAAGATAAGTGTGATATATATTATCATCCGCGTCAAAATAATACGCCGCCATGTATTTATATTGCGGAGACCGTTCACCATAAACCCACTCATCAAAGAAATAATCAAGATCAAGGCCGGTGACCGATTCACAGATATTTTTAAAATCTTCGCCGGTCGCGTCAGCATATTGATGAATGCTATTATAATACGCCTGCAAAATATCAATGAATTCTTCATCTCCAACAACATTCCGAAGCATATGAAGGACCCAGGCACCCTTATTATATACTATTGAACCAAACATATTCCAGCCGCTGGTCGTATCCACTATATATAAAGTACCGGAATAATAATGTTCGATTTGATTCATAACAGTATGATAATAAAGATTTCCGTACTTTTGTTCAAAATATAGAGCCTCGCTGTAGGTAGCAAAACCCTCGTTTAACCACGTTTCATGAAAACTATTACAGGTAATCATGTCACCCCACCATTGGTGAGCCGTTTCATGAACCACAAAATCCTCAGCAAAGGCTATTTCCGGAGCTCCAATCGTAATTGTTTGATTCTCTAATCCGGTAAAAGTGGCGACGGTAGCAAGTCCATACTTTTCATTTATGAAGGGATATTCTCCGAAAATATCCGAGAATACTGTTAAAACATAATCGGTAATATTCCACTTTGACAATGAATAATTATAATATTCAGGAAAAACATGAAAAATGATTGGCATCGAATCGGTTGGGCTGTACTTGTACCAATCTGTCCAAATTCGATATTCACCTATGGTTACCGCAACTAGATATGTGGCAATAGGATACCTTATCGAATATTGATATGTCGTTGTACCGTCACCATTACCAGTTGAATCTACTCTTTTGCCATTACAAACACAGTAATAATCATCATTACAAATAACACTGATATCAACTGAATCAGGCTTATCATCGGGCCGATCTTTACATGGCCACCACGAACGCGCCATATATGGCTCACCCAGAGTATATATGCTTACATCTCCAGCCTCTGTTCTGTCAAAGGAAAATCCCTGATCGTCAATAATTTCTGGAGTCCCGGAATACTCAAAAACAACCGCAAATAGTTCACCGATAGAATAACTCTTATCTAATTCAATTGTAACTCTATTATTTAAACGGCTGAAATTTAAAAGTCCGGATGAACCATAAATAGAATCAATAACCATATTATCAAAAAAATCAACTTCGATAGTATCCAATCCGTCAATTAATGAACGTGCCTCAATTTTTACCTGTCCGGCCACTGTTTCGCTTATCTCATTAACGATAATGGCAATATCATAATAGGTTACGTCATATTCGGTTTGGTCATATTTTGAATTACTCTTATTCAATTCAAAATACCGAAGATATCTATCAGCCATTTCCGCTTTTTGCTTGCTCAATATTTCGTGCAAATTCGGCGTAAGCGATTGATTAATATCATCCGGGCTAATAATAGTACTGACTTCATCGGCAAAAGCCGAAATTAATAGACAAAAAATAAACAAAAGACAATAAGTAACGGCCTTGAGTCTCATAGCGCACTCT
>JBDRRI010000103.1:0-6957 GCA_043825815.1 Candidatus Zixiibacteriota bacterium | reverse complement strand
TCCACCTACATATATTTATTGCTTCTCATATTATATAAGACCGGCAAATTACTATCGAAATAGTACGGAAATTGTAAATGTGGGGAATTGTAAGGGTCTGCGGCATGGATCCGATGTTGGGAGGGAAAAGGTCGGCGTTCCGAATGAAGTTCATCAAAGGCGGACAAATGAGAAACCCGACTATGATTTACACTCAGACGGTCCCATAGCCCTTCATTTCATTCCCTTCATATTTCAAGGTCTTTAACAGGATTTTCGACAAGACTATGGGCCACCCCGACGTTCCGGCATAAATGCCGCTCTATATAATAGGGGGAATCGTAATTATATATCGGGTTTGGAGTAAATTTGTATGTTGGAACAATATTGATATATTATGCTTTCGCCCGAAAGCTTGTCCACCATACCCCAGACAGGCAAAAGCCTGCCACTACCGTTACGCCCGGGATAATTGCCAACTATTTATGTTCGAAATTATCGACCTGTTTGGTGACGCAACGGCAGAAGCCGTGGAAGATGGCGCATATTCCGCCCATCATCGAAAACAACCCCCAGAATAAAGGTCGAGCAAATATATGGGCAATACGCGGTTCCGAATAGGGCAGAAGCAATATGCCCCAGGTAACCATATAGATTCCGACCGCGATGCACGAATGGCCGAACACAAGGGTCGCGACCCGGCTCTTGCTTATGGCCAGATAGATCAGGTTGCCGCCGATTATGACCGGTATGACGGCGCCGATACTAACGCTGATAACGAACATATAAACGCCGATAGCGACGAGAACAGCTCCCAATCCCATTGTGATTCTGCTTGGTTTCATAGTTACTCTCTTTATATGATGACTCTCTTTAATGGTTAATTATATGGATTATATAAAATAGTTTCTGCAATGGACAGTAAAAACATTGGGGTAAATTTGGGGTAGTGAATATGTTGCAATTATTATAGTATATTGAGAAAAATATCTTATATTAAATTCGTAGACGCCCGCCCGTCATTGTATTCAGAATATTTTGAGGGGGGACTGGATCTAGAACATTCAATTAATTCGGGAATAATTGTAAACATATTTTGAAGGCTTAAATTATGAGAATTAAAGATGAGATTAAAAGAATTGGGTATTTTTGGCTACCAAACAAACCTGAAAGAAAAATCCCAGGTACGTTATCTGTAGCAAAGAGTGGAGATATTGATCTGGAATTAGCTGGGATATTGGAAGAGGGGAGTGACTTTATAAGAATCGATATAAAGATTGATAGAATCATCGGACATGTAGAAAAGGATGGCGATATTACTCTAGATAATTGCTTTTACAGGGAGAAAAATATTAGTCCCGGCGGCATTTCAAAATCATTAATTTGCGCGAATAAACTATTTAGTGGAGTTGCATTTAAGCAAGGACAAGATGTTCTTATAAATTCCATGCGTTTTTCCATAGAAGGTATTGATGACTGGATTGGCATAAGCGGTATTAATGTCGAGAATGACTTTGAAAAAAGGACATCAATAATTACATATAATCCGCCTAAAGAAATAATAATAGAGCTTAGAGATAATATTCAATTAATTATAACTTACTCTTATAATTTACCGGGCCTTCCGAGTAATAAGGAAGCTAAGATATCGCAAAAATTATTTTTTAAATTGGTATCTAAAGAAGAAAGAAAATTGAAAGAATTTATGTCGATTGCCTATAAAATAACGACTTTTCTTTGTTTTGCCATTGGTGAAATGGTTTGCATTGAAAGTATGCGAGTTACAAATGATAATTTGTGCCGAACGGAAAGTGATGGGAATAAATATGAAATACCTTACAATGTATATTTTGCCAGTACACATTACTCGACCACTGCGCCTAAAATAGATATACATAGATTGTTATTTAAATATTCGCAAATTAAGGATAGCTTTGAACGAGTAATAAATAATTGGATTAATGCCTATGATAAATTTGAGCAATCATTTTATTTGTATTTTTCTACAAAAATGGGAGATCACAAATACGTTGAAGGCAAATTTCTGGCTTTGGCTCAAGGTTTAGAAGCTTACCATCGTAGAATTTCTACCGAAAAATTAATGGATGAAGAGCAGTATAGTATTTTGGTGAGTTCAATTATTGATAATTGTCCAGATAAACATAAGGAATGGATAACTGGACGACTAATGCACGGAAATGAAATTAGCTTTAGAAATAGAATTAAAAGGATCATAGAACCATTTAAAGACTTAATCGGGACGGCAAAGGAAAGGAATAAATTAATCAGTTTAATAGTCGATACAAGGAATTACTTTACTCATTTAGATAAAGCACTGGCATCAAGAGCGGCCTCTGGGGAAAAATTATGGATACTGTATAATAAAATAGAACTAATATTTCAATTACAGTTTATGAATATTTTAGGTTTTAATACAGAAAGTATCAATCAGTTGGTAAAAAGTAATTATCAGATGACCCAGAAATTAAAGGAATCAATGATTTGACAGTATTTTTTTTTTACTGAATATTTAAAAAAGGCGTCCGTCGCGGCGGACGCCCCTGCAATATATATACAATTAATTCAATTACCCAATGCGCTTGTAAACCAGTGCCTGGGTGGGGCAGAATTGGACGCAGGCCGGGGTGCCCTCGCAGATATCGCACTTAACCACTTTATCATGGACGCTGTCAATCAGCGCGCATCCGAATGGGCAGGCGGCCACACAGGCTTCGCATTTGACGCACTTGTCCTCGTCGATATCCATCGCGCCGGTTTCCGGGTTGCGAGTGATGCAGTCGAACAGACAGGCTTTGGCGCAGGCGGGATCATCGCACTGAAGACAGACAACGGGGACAAACTGATCGGGAGCATAGGCGAGCGGGTGAATGCGCGATTTGCCCGGCTTTTTCATATCGCCGTGGCTGAACGAGCAGGCGAGTTCGCAGGAGCGGCACCCGGTGCATTTATCGGGGATAATCTGGAATCGGAATCTCATAGCGCCACCTCCTTCGCTTTCTTGACGATACTTCCCATTTGGTTGGCCGTCGCCTGGCGTTTGCAATCATCGCAGGTCTCAAAATAATCTGCCGGAATATTCCGTTTCTCGATAATATAATCGGCGAATTCACGAGTGATCGTCTCTTTGCCGCATTCCTTGCACTTAATCAGCTCGAACGTTTTGTTCCAGATGGTGCGGACGCCGCTGTCGTCGGAGAACTTGATAAAATCGGTCGGGCAGATATGAACGCAACTGAGGCATCCGATACAATCCTCGGCTGCCTCGCCGAACGGGGGCGCGATTACTTTCTTGTGGCCGCGCATCACCGGCGAAATGGCGCTTTTGCCGAGCGCTTCGCATATCCGCGTGCAGGCATAGCACATGATGCAGTTGTCCGGCTCGGGAACGGTCGCAAAACTGCTTTTATAAAGACCATGCTCCTCGGCCAGTTTCTGAATCAGTTCCGATTCGGGCGAACGGGCCAGTTGCAGATCAAGCAGGTTTTTGCGAATTTCCAGAAGCTCTTCGGAATGGGTAAAGACAATCAAATCTTCTTCAACGGGGAAGAGGCAGGAGGTCACATATTTATTCCAGCCATCCCAGCTCGGTTTGGTAATCTCGACCGTACAAAGCCGGCAGTTGCCTTCCGGTTCCAGCGCCTTATGATCGCACAGCGCGGGAACATCGATTCCCTCGCGCTTGAGCACCTTAAGGAGCATCTCGCCCCGGGTCGCTTTGACAGGCTTACCATTTATCGTGATTTGTATCATAGCTCACCTATTATAAAATACTTACGCCTTCAAATGTACAAACATCAAAACAGGCTCCGCACTTGGTGCACAGTTCCTGATCTATCAGATGTTTCTTTTTCTTTTCACCGGTAATTGCATCGACGGGACATGGTTTAATACAGGCCATGCAACCGGTGCAATTATCATTTATTTCAAATATGGTTAAATTCTTGCAGATGCCGGCTGGACATTTTTTGTCGCGGATATGGGTGAGATATTCATCGCGGAAATATTTCACCGTGCTGACAAACGGGTTTGGTCCCGATTGTCCCAGTCCGCAAAGCGAGGCGGTCTGGATCGTTTTGGAAATCCTTTCCATCAATGCAAGGTCTTCCTCGGTGCCGTCACCCTTGGTTATTTTAGTGCAAAGCTGGAGAAGCTGGTAGAGTCCCTCGCGGCAGGGGGTGCATTTTCCGCACGATTCTTCAACGAGGAAATTGAGGAAATAACGGGCTACCTCGACCATACAGGTACGGTCGTCCATAATAATCATGCCGCCGGAACCCATCATCGAGCCGGCCTCGGTCAGGGTGTCGAAATCTACGCCGAGATCGAGTTTCTCTGCGGGCAGACATCCGCCCGATGGTCCACCGGTCTGCACCGCTTTGAATTTCCGCCCTTTGGGGACGCCGCCGCCGATATCGAAAATAATCTCTTTGAGCGAGAAACCCATGGGAACCTCGATAAGGCCGGTGTTGCTGACCTTGCCGGCCAGAGAGAAGGCTTTGGTGCCGGAGCTTTTCGCGGTGCCGATGGAGGCAAACCATTTGCCGCCGTTTTTGATAATCTCCGGAATATTGGCGAATGATTCGACGTTGTTCAACACGGTCGGCTTGTTCAAATAACCTTTAAGCACCGAGCGCACATATTTGGCGCGGGGTTCGCCAACCTCGCCGGCGACCGATTTCATCAGGGCCGATGATTCGCCGCAGACAAAGGCTCCGGCGCCGCGGACAATTTTAAGATCGAATGAGAAATCGGTTCCGAGAATATTTTCGCCGAGCAGACTATGCGCTTTGGCCTCTTCAATGGCATTTTGAAGATTAATAACCGCGATCGGATATTCTTCGCGGACATAAATGAAACCTTCATGGGAATCGACGGCGAAGGCGCAGATAATCATTCCTTCGATTACCGAGTGGGGATCGCCCTCCATTATGCACCGGTCCATAAAGGCACCCGGATCGCCCTCATCGCCGTTGCAGAGAACATAATGGGGCATATCATCCGACTTGGCGCAGGTTGACCATTTGCGTCCGGTGGCAAACCCGGCCCCGCCGCGACCGCGAAGTCCCGATATGGTAACCTCATCAATAACTTTGGCCGGTTTCATTTTGGTCAGAGCTTTAGCGAGCGATTCATAACCGCCCCGGGCGATATAATCGGTAATCTTATCGGGATCGATCTGGCCGACATTGCGCATAGCGATTCGTTGCTGGCGGGAATAGAATGGTATATCTTTATAGTTGGTAATATGCTTTTTGGATTCCGGGTCCTTATAGAGCAGGCGTTCGATAATTTCGCCCTTTTCAAGAGTCTTTTCAACAATTTCTGCCACGGCCCGCGTACTGACTTTGGAATAGAAGATACCATCCGGTTCGATTATAACGAGCGGCCCGCGGGAGCAGAATCCATGGCAACCGGTTTTTTTGACCGATTCGACCGTGACATTTTTAATCTTTTTCTTTTTTAGAATATTTTGAAATTCTTCCAGAATCAAATCCGAGCCGCTGGCGAGGCATCCGGGGCCGAGACAGACCATCACTTTCTTTTTGATTTTATCGAGGTCTTTTCGGCAGTCATCGCGAAACCGGCTCAGTTTTTCAAGGCTATTTATTTTCATAATCAACCTTTCTTTACCGATTTAATGGCGATGTCACTTTTGACGTTGCCGTGGTACTTATCATTTACAATCATAACCGGCGCCATAGCGCAGGCTCCGACGCAATTGACGATTTCCAGCGTATATTTCAAATCTTTTGAGGTTTCGCCCTCTTTGATTTTCAATTCTTTTTCCAGTTCCGCGATTAAATCATCGGCGCCTTTGATATGGCAGGCGGTTCCTTTGCAAATCCTGATGATATTTTTTCCCTTGGGGGTCAATGAAAAGGCCTTGTAGAAGGTCGACGCGCTATAGACTTTGCTGAGCGGAACGCCGAGAATTTTGGCCGCCTCATGAAGCGCCTCGCAGGGGAGATAGCGAAACTCCTTTTGTATATCCTGAAGAACGGTGATAAGCGATCCCGGATGAGCAGGGGAGCGATTAATCACCTTTCTTATTTTATTAATATCGTGGCTCATAATCGTCCTCTTATATCGCTACCTTTTTAACGAGTTTTTTGCCTTCTTCGATAGCTCTTTTATTGATTTCCATAAGGTCCTTTTTATGGCCGAGTTTTTTAATCAGCATTTTTTCCAGTCCCTTGAAAGTGACAATATCCGTCGCCGCGATATAGGCGGCCAGCATGATCATATTGGCCACCTTGGGATTGCCGACCCGAATCGCGGTTTCATTGGCCGGTATCAAAAACTCAGTGATATCATCACGACCCGAACGAACATCAATCAAAGAACTATTAATTAAAAGCAACCCACCGGGACGAATCAATTGCCCGAATTTATCCAGCGAAGGGCGATTAAATACGCAGGCTGACTGAGGACTGTTGATGATCGGCGAGCCGATACGGTTTTCGGATACTACCACCGTACAATTAGCAGTTCCGCCGCGCATTTCCGGGCCGTACGACGGTATCCAAACGACCTGCTTGCCCTCTTCCATGGCGGTGTAGGCGAGAAGCTGACCGATAGTCATGACACCCTGTCCGCCGAATCCGGCAATGACAACTTCTTTCTGTTTGGTCATGATTTCGCCTCCGTCTTTTCCGGATCGCGAAATATTCCGAGCGGATAATACGGCTGCATATCGGAAGCGACCCATTTGGTAGCATCACAGGGCATAATACCCCAGTTAGTCGGGCAGGTTGAAAGAACCTCGACCAATGAAAAACATCGGTTTTCTTTTTGAAGCCGGAAAGCTTTTTTAATTATTTTCTTGGCGGCCACGGCATGCAATGGGGTATGAACGGAGCAACGGGCGATATATGAGTCAGTCTTCAAAGTTGAAAGAAGTTCCGACATTCTAATCGGATGACCGACCAGGTTGACATCGCGTCCGGCCGGAGAGGT
>JBDRRI010000102.1:0-5371 GCA_043825815.1 Candidatus Zixiibacteriota bacterium | reverse complement strand
TCGGTAGCCGTATTGACGCTCAATATTTGAAAAGCGAATCTGAATGGAGTGGAATGAATCCGGATTCTTAACTGTATCGATGGCACTACCGAACAGATTAAAGGCATAATCAACGCCGCCAAAAAAGTGACGGCCGCCCCAATCATAACCGGTCAGCCACCGCTCTTTGGCCGGTTCAAAACGTGCCTCATGAAGGCCGAAATCGGAAATTAATAGTTGAACCGAATCTATTGGCTGATAATCGGAAGAATCAATGCTGGAATCAATCGGTATCGTCGGTTCAAGAATATGACGCAAATAGGACAATGAGAGAAGCCGGTCATTATCAATATAAGCGCCTATTTTTAAAGAGACCTGCTGGCTGTCGCCCGGATTGAAAGTCAATGGACCAAAGCTTATCATCAGTTTTTTATCCGCCTCTATTGTATCAACCCAATCCGATCGCCGCACCGGATTGCCCGAAGCATAAAATTTGGTTGTCTCGCCGCTAATCGGATTAATTAGCGGTTGGCCGGTTTTGCAATCAAACCCGGACGCCGACAGAAAAATTTCCTCCGGCGTTACCGGTTCGCTTGCGGCGGTTAATCCGACAACGGAGGTCAAACCGATATTTTTAAAATCGGGCATCGTCTGACCATCAAAAAGGGCCGTATCGCCCGGCGATGGTATAACCGGTCCGGTAATTATTTTTCCACCCCAGGCCGGTATCTGGAATTGATAATAATTATCATAATCATATGAATTGTAAGCGAAAAACAGATTGTTGACCGAATCAGAGCCGACCAGATCATCATTCGGCCCCCCAATATCCGGATCGAAAAAGAGCGAGATATAAAAACTGTCGATAGTACTGTCTGAGCGGTTATAAAATTTGAAATTTTGATAGACCATATTTTCTTCACCCGTCAGCGATGATCCGTAGGTTGTTAGATGAACCTCAACACCGAGCGGGGCCGTTCCGCCGCCGGTAAGATTGGTATGTGCCGAGTAATCGCCATCGTTAAACAGCGTCCATAAGGTCTGTTCGCCCAATAGAAGCGGTTGTCCCGATAAATCAACCGGGGCTCCGTATGGTATCAGCCAATTGTCATAATCATAATCTCCGGTTGTTGAGAGAGTATCGATTTTCATTACCTCAAAAAACGAAAGATCGGGGAAGGTTGTATCTCTATCAAGAGGACCGGGAACAAATTCCGGAACATCTCTAATCGCCATAGCGGTTCGGATTGATCCGTTGACCTTGCCGCAAAGAACCAAACCGGCATCATACATTATTGTCCCGGTATCCCCGCCGTATTGAATGATGAGAGTATCGCCGTTAAACGGATAATACCATCCGGACTGTCGGCCGAAGAGACGGTTATAATCTCGTCCCATGGCTCCGGAATTGGTTATAAAAACGAGATTGTGATTGGTATTGATATATTCGTTTAAATCATATATCAGTGTATCAATCTCCGGTTCCGTAATAGAGAATGTTCCGCCGTAAATTGATAAATGCAAAAAAATAAGAACTACGGCAATTAATGCCGAACCATATCGGAATTCTGATTTCATAAGGGTAATTTAAGCAGTTATTTCAATAATACCATCTTTTTTGTATCAGAATAACTGCCCGCGGTAATTTTATAAAAATAGATGCCGGTACTTATTGTTGTTCCATCCTCATTGGTTCCATCCCATTGAACATGATGATTCCCGGCCGAGAGATTACTGCTAAGCAAGGTTTTAACTTTTCGTCCAAGGATATTATAAATCGAGATATCAACCTCGGATCTGGCCGGCAATGAAAACTCAATTACGGTTGCTGGATTAAACGGATTGGGGTAATTTTGCCGTAGGGCAAAGTCTTTGGGAATAAATGTGTTATCATTCTCCTCGACATCAAGAGGGTTATAAGCAAAATCCACCGCGATATTATTTAATCGCCGGTTATATCTCCACGATGTAATAGCACTGCTGTCAAAGTGAAACGGAGATGTCGGGAAATTGATAAAGGCTAAAGATTTGTCCGAAGTCGGTATTGCCAAATCAACAAAACCGTCTTGATTCATATCGCTCACAGTTGGTGTAAAACGAAATTCATCAAAGTACGTCACCGGTTCTTTGGTATTGATAATTAATGGAAATCCATCAATTATTTCGGCATCCAAATTCCAGGCGTACAATCTCTGAACTCGATAGGTCGAGAAAACATCATTATTGGCATTGGCCAGAATATCCATCTGCTCATCACCGTCGATATCGGCCACCATTATCATATTCAGAATGCCGGGATTGGGAATCGTTGCAAAAAGACCGTTAGGATTTCCGGCAATAAATGATGTACCATTGGCGTTCCAGATTAAGATATAGGATACCGAAAGATCAAAGTAGGTTGTTATATATTCGAATTCACCGTCTCCATCAATATCGGAGAATATTGGAGAAGTCGGGACAACATATTCGCGAACTCCCAGGCTCCGTGACCATCCGGACACCGGTTCGAAATTGGAGTTATATGCATATAAATAATAACCGAATCCGTCGTAATAGCCGTAGGCAATTAACTCGGGAAGATCATCATGATCAATATCATAAGCCGACAGGCCTAGACATCGGAATTTCACTGCCCCAATTGTATTCGCAATATTGCCGGTCATATTTCCATTAATATCGAAACTTGCCAGAGATGAATCGGATTCTAGATAGGCATAAATTTCGTCAGTACCGCTTCCATCAAGATCGACCGATAATAATTCCGAGGCGTACGGCAGATCAAAAATAAGACCGCCCTGAGAATTATATATTTGCGCCCCGATACTATCCTGGCCGGTGAATACTATATGGATTTCATCGAGACCGTTATGGTCGATATCTTTTAAAAATATTTTTGCAAAATCATGTTCAAGTTCCTGGTATCCTCCCAGATAATCATTGCTGTAATATAGATTCGTTTCAAACGGAAAACCGTTCGATGGAAATCCATAAAGCTTGGGAGGATTATAGCCCATCGCAACGATATCATCAATTTTATCGCCGTCAAGGTCGCCAACCGCCACCGGAGCCAGAAAACCGTTTGTCGGAAAAACAGGAAGGCCGTCAGTTTTAATGGTTCCGTCCGTATTAAAGACGACCAAGCCGGTAGTGGAGCCTACAATAATTTCACTTTTACCATCATTATCAAAATCACCATAATTGGAAACCACCGAAACCGGTGACCCGAGATAATATTTCCAGGCAAAATCCGATGAAAATGTGGAACGGACATATACCGGAATTTCCTGTTCATTGGCAACCATCCCGCCGGCAAAAACCCTCAGGCGCAAATTGTAAATGCCCTCTGGAAGATCTTCCACAATCCAATCAGTGAGGAATCCGTTTTCCGCGGGCAGGTTGGATCGAGACAGTTCGGTGTAATATTCCGGAACAAGATAATATGAATAATCGAGAATAAAATAATCAAAACCGGGTGCGTAGGCGGCGACATCAATCGAAGTGAGGTTTATGACGGTATCCAGTGTTGCCGGATAGTTTATCGAGGCATGAGCATGGTTGGCCACAAAAACCTGCTTGGTTATTATATTGGTCGATGAGGCCGAGCGCAAACGTACCGAATAAAGACCGTCCGCAAGTTCATTGGTCACCCAACTGGCTAGAGTCGATGTGAATGCCGATACGTTCGACGCCGCAATTTGATTCCATGAAACCGGCTTGGAACCGTAGCCGTATTCTATGATATAAGAATACCCGCTCGGTAATAAGACACTACCAATAATGGCAATAGTGTTTGACACAATCTGAAAATTGCGCGGACTGTCAAAACTCATATAAAAAGGCGTGGTATTTTGATAGGAATCGTATAATGAAACAACGCCGTACCCGCTGTATTTATCCCAGCCGGGAAGATTGGCTCCGCGGCCATATGGATCAACCAGATCCTGGCAACTATTTTGTATAATTTTCTGAACGCTGTCAGGCCTGAGACCGACTGAAACCGACCTGATAAAGGCGGCAATCGCGGCGACATGTGGTGCTGCCATTGACGTTCCCGAGGCGAAATAATAATTGTTACCGAAGATATGAACATTGGGCTCCTTATTCTCAGCATACATATCAGTGTTGTTGGCTCTCAATGATAGAATATCCTCGCCCGGTGCGATAACATTCAGGAAATTGCCGTAGGTTGAATAATCCGTGACATGATTGGAATCATTCATTGCCCCCACCGAAATAGTCGATAGGGAAGCCGAAGGATAGTTATATTCGATCTTGCCCGAATTGCCCGATGAGGCTATCAGTACCACTCCCTTTGATTTGGCGTATTGTAAGGCTTCTTCGAGAAGGTAACTTTGAAATGGGTAGCCAAACGACATGCTGACCACATCGGCGCCGTTATCAGCCGCATAAATAAGAGCCTTGGCCGCCTTGGAAACCAATGACCAGGGTAGAAATTTCAATGGCATTATCCTGCAATTATTGGTCACGCCGGCAATCCCGATTCCCCGTCCGGTTATTGGATCAATATTGTTTATTAACCCGGCAATAATTCCCGCACAATGGGTCCCGTGACCCATTTCATCCGTCGGATCATTGTCCTCAAAATCAACCAAAAGAATATCGTCGCTACCGGCAAAATCCCAGCCGTGAATATCATCAGTATAACCATTGTGATCGTCATCAATGCCGTTGCCCGGTATTTCATAGGGATTTATCCAGATTGATCCCGCTAGGTCGGCATGATCCATATCAGCCCCGGAATCAAGAATAGCCACAATTGTCGTTTTTACATTGTCCGGAGGGGAAGCATAAACCTCTTCTGCATCAATATCGGCATCGTAGGTGCCCCCATAAGATATAACCAATTTGTCGTTGTTGTCGCCCGGATGTTCTTCTATTATATAATGCCATTGGCTGGTATTGTTCAGATTCCATTGCTGAGGATAAAGGACATCGGTGGGCGGCGTATCATAAAGCTCAAGCATATAATCGGGTTCGGCATACTCGACAAACGGGAGCGAAGCATATTCAGCCGCCATTGCCTCCAGATTGGCCATCTTATCAGACTTAACCAAAAATAGTTCGTCAAATATTTTCGACTTGTTGGAGGCGTTTTCATCCAAGGGAACCAGTTTCTTGACACTAAATTTTTGATTAAGCTCGTCAAGACTGGCCTTGTTCGCGGCCCCTTTAGCTGTCTGTATTTGATTGCTAAAACCGCTCTTGAATTTAACAATTATTCTTTGCGGAATTTCCTGAGGGGTTTGGTTTTTTTGTCCTGATTGAAGATACGCAAAACTGATGTTCCACCCAAAAACCGCCGCCGCCAGGATGATATAAATTAGATGTTTCTTCATATATCTGTCTATTAGACGATAAAATATTCCCAAAT
>JBDRRI010000101.1:0-2033 GCA_043825815.1 Candidatus Zixiibacteriota bacterium | reverse complement strand
ATTAATATAATCCTCGACCGACATATGCTCGCGGGTCACTTTGATATGCTCCCGATCGGGACCATCCCAGTACTCGTGGTAGTCTTTGAGAAGATTCTCAAGTTTGGCCGTGATACCGTCGATTTTAAGCTGATAAATGTTTTCGAGCGCCTTATGAATGGAACTTCCCAGAAAGAGCTCGACCGATACCGGCTTGGCGACCTCGGCCTTCTCGATATACTGAAATTTATATTTCCTGGGGCAAGTTTCGAATCCGTTTATTTGAGAGTAACTGTAAGTTTTCGGCATACATCCTCCGGAATATTGTTGAGACAACATTATACCGAGAATTTCCCAATCCCGCAATCACAAATTTGGAGCGAGCGCAAGAACCGGCCGGGCTCGGCTTATCAGTCAAGAGCGGAGCGATACCGGCGACGTTTGATTTCCCGAAAACTTATCAGTTTATCGTTTTCTTCGTCCCAGAGACGAAAGAACATCGACTTGAGACTCAACCCGATACCGATCGGTTTGGTAATCTGGAGGGTCTTAACATTTTTCTGGCAACGATTCAGATTGTAGTTCGGGATGCGGGAATTCAGATGGTGCACGTGATGATACCCGATGCTCCCGGAAAACCATCGCAAGACCGCCGGAAGTTTATAAAACGAACCGCCCTGAAGCGAGGCATTGACAAAATTCCATTCATAATCCCGTTTCCAATAGACGCCCTCAAACTGATGCTGGATATAAAAGAGCCAGACGCCTCCTATATGAGCTATCAATATTGGTATTAACTGGATAAATAGAAACGCTTTCCAGCCGAGCGTGATAACCGTCAAAGTTATTATAACCGCAATAGCCGCATTGGTGAATGTAACGCTGAGCCAATCGGAGCGGCTGGCCCCTTGGCCGGCATATCGATTACTCACCAGCGTAATCAAAAGCGGTCCTAATAGAAACATAACGATCGGATTGCGATACAACCGATATTTGATTCGCACCATCCGAGGCGCCTCCAGATATTCTTCCAGAGTCAGCATCCAGATATCCCCCTCGCCCCGTTTATCCAGATTGCCGGAGGTCGCGTGATGCCGGTTATGACTGTCCCGCCAGTAATGGAACGGCGTGAAAGTGAGAATGCCGGTGATATTTCCCCAAAAACTGTTGGCCCGCTTGGAATTGAAAAAGGAGCCATGACCGCAGTCGTGAAAAATGATAAAAGTTCGCGTTATGAAACCGGCCAAAAGAATCATTAGCGGCAACGTGATTAAAAATGAATAATCCAATGACCGATAAGCCGCATAATAGAGGACCCCATAGGGGATTAATGTATTGGCCAACTGCCAGATAGATTTCCATTTAGTGGGTTGCTGATAATTGGCCATTTCTTTTAATAGCTCCCGCCGATCAATATTAGGAGTTCTGTTTTTTTCCATCTTTATTACCATCACAAAAAGCGGGACCGATTTGCGATCGGTCCCACTTTAAAGATTTCAGAACCGGATCATTCCGGATAAAATCCAATTTTTTTAGTAACGGCCGCCACCACCACGGTTGCCACCGCCGCCGCCACGGTTACCACCGCCGCCGCGATAGCCTCCGCCACCGCCGCCCTGCGGGCGCGGTTTCGCTTCGTTGACATTCAACGTGCGTCCGTTTAATTCTGTTCCGCTGAGACCGCTTATAGCCGCAACAGCCTCATCCTTGGCTCCCATTTCGACGAACGCAAAACCTTTCGGCTCTCCGCTCATTCTGTCTTTAATTATGCTGACGGTTGAAACGGCGCCAAAGCCTTCAAAAGCCGTACGTAATTGATCTTCAGTCGTATCAAACGACAAATTGCCAATGTAGATATTCATCCTACACTCCGTAATTTCTTATCTCGAAGCGACTCCATTTTATTCAAATTTATACCCTTCAAGACAATTATGTATTGCGCATCATTGCGCCATTAATTCGAGATTAAGATTTAACGGAGAGTTGCTTGCCAGGACAAGATCACGATAAAATTCTTACTCAAATCAATATTGACTACCTAATATATACGGTCA
>JBDRRI010000100.1:0-3032 GCA_043825815.1 Candidatus Zixiibacteriota bacterium | reverse complement strand
ATCCGGCGCCTATTACGCAAAATCAATAATTCTTATATTTTTTAAAGAGCTGTCCCCATTCTGTCTTTGAGAATCGCCTGATTATTGATTTGCCAATTATCGGATACCAGAAGAAATCATGATAAATATTGCTGGCCATCGGAGCCCAGACCACCAGAGGCGAATGAAGAGCTATTTTTTCGAGAAATCTTAGAGGGCCCTTGCGAAGCATCTGATCGCCCCAAATGACAAAAGACTTTTTGGTCTTGAAATGAAAATTCATATCCGATATATCAAGACCTAAAATCTCGATCTCTTTGATATCCCCGACTCCCAGTCCCCGTTCGTGGCACATTCTGATATAGGGAATCGAAAGCGGATCAAAACCCATTAACTTGGCCGCAACCGCATCAATAGCCACCGAATCAGATGACGCCAGAATAATATTTTTTGAATGCGGAATCATAGTCCGCGGTCCGGCGCCGTCTCCGGCCACGGTTCCATCCATTACTGCCAGAATATTCGGATGAAGTTCTTTTTGCATAATCATCAAATCAACCAAAACCTCATGGATATACTTATGGGCATAATGACGGACCTCGCGCAATAGACCTCCAAAGGCGTTTTTTATTGCGCCAGTTGTCGTTGAATGCCCATGAGTCTTGACCGTGGGTAAATGAATAATCTGCTTGCCTATGAACATTTTTGGAATCTGAATTCCCTCGGGAAAAATCTTATCAAGCTTGAGCAGTTTTTCCTTGAATTCATAAACGGTCCATTCGACATCAGGCAGAGGCGTAAAGCCAAGTTTATATTTATTGAGAACCGGCATCCATAGATTATTCTGCGCCCCTTTAATTGGATTGGTGACAACCGTCTTATTCTCGATTGGAATCAACTTTTCCGGATTTATGCCATCTTCCAAGAATGTTTTAACGACGCCCTCGACCTGCCAGGGTTGAGATGAACAGGCTGGGAAATATTTGGTCCAGGACAAATTTAACTTTAAAAGAGTATCGATATTAAAATCAATAATCGACTTATAATCGATCAACTCCAGAAGCCGACGATAATCATCGACGACGGTATTGGCTGATGTTTTAATTATGGCAACTTTACTCATTTTGCACTCTATCGAATCCTATTGGTCGACGTTTAATTTGTTCAATATAATCGCCTGCCGAGCAAAAATCAAATTTCTTTAATATTAATTCCAATTTTCTCTGAAGCGTATCAATTGATCCGTACTGCCTATATTTTTGAAAGGCGCTTAAATTCTCCATCCGGGGTTGATCTTTGTCGATTTCCCAGGGGTGAATATATATTACGGCCGGTTGATTATTTTGATTTAATTTGTTTATCATGCGTGAGGTAAACCAGAGCGGTGAATGCCTTAAATATCCCCCACCGCCGACCGGAAAATCTTTGCCGAAAATTTTAACGGTTGAAGCCGGAATTTCAAAAATCGATTTGCCATTTTTCAAATCCATCCGAAAGACCCGTTTGGGACCGCCCGGCTCGCCATAGATATCGTGCTTTATTGGATAGATCGAAGAATCATAGGCAAATCCCAAATCGGCCAGGACTTCATATGCCCAGAGGATTGATGAATTGATCGACCAGCTGGGCGCCCGGTATCCGATCGGGACAATGCCGCAGGCATTGTAAATAGCCTCTACGGCAAGTGTAGTATCTTTGCGAAAGGTCGTCTTGCCCATTTTATCAATTCGGTTGTGCTGATAACTATGACATCCTATTTCATGCCCGAACGAAGCGACCATATTAATCAAGTGAGGATGTTTCTCGGCTATCCAGCCCAGCGTAAAGAAAGTGGCACGAACATTATAATAATCAAATATTTCCAGCAGACGGGCAGTTGTCTCTTCCACCCGTTTTGGCAATTTATCCCATTTATCAAAGGAAACATGGTCTTTCAAATTTTCAACCACGAACCAATCTTCAAGATCGACAGTAAGTATATTTTTTATCATGGCGAGACTATATCTAACGTCAACGATTATTTTTTCTCGGTCGATTTATAATGATAGCCATAGTAGTTGTGATTATAATAGTAAGGCAAAGATTGATTCAGATTATTAACCACAACGCCTATGACTTTATCCTTCTGATTGTTCAACAGGTCGCGAGCCCGTTCAATGATATCTTTTCCTGTCGCCCCCGCTTTGACAACCATAATGGCGCCATCCATTTCTTCCAGAAGAACAATTGGATCCAAAACCGGAATGAGTGGCGGAGAATCGACCAGAATCAAATCATAGTAAAACTTCATTTCTTCAATAACCCGATGAATGGCGGCCCCGTTAAAAATGTCGGATGGGTTATGAACGATAACGCCAGCCGTCAAAATATCCAGATTTTCGTGGCTCGTTTTTTTAATCAGATTTCGCGATGAAACCGCATTCGTTAGAATCTCAACAATCCCCTTTTGGACCGACAATCCGAAAAGCTTGTGAATCATTGGCCGTCTAAGATCAAAATCAATTAGCAACGTTTTTTTGCCCAAACTAAAAGCGGCCGTCATGGCTAAAAATGATGTGATAAGCGATTTTCCCTCCGATAACATGGCCGAGGTAATCAGAATTGCCTTTTTACCATTGCCGTTTGGAGAGCGATTGATATTCCTGATAACTCTTCGAAATTCGGTTACTTCGGGCGATTCCGAATCATATAAATCAATAATTGAAATCTGCTTATTTCTATTCGCCAAAGTCGCTCCTATCCCCTTTCGCCTTCGGTTAATTTCGAAATTGAATCGCTTATTTGAGTATATTCTCCTCTGGTTATTTCGAGAGCTTTCCGGGCTTTTTTCAATTTCGGATTTATTTCCAATGCCTTTTGCAAATAGCCATTGCCTTTTTTCCATACCAACTTAGCCTGCTGCATATAACAAACGGCCAGATCATAATAAAGATCGACATAGTCAGGGTTACGATTAAGCTCCCGTTCAAGAACTCGAATTCGCTCGGTAACCGAGTCTTCGGAAAGCCAATCGGTATAAATCAGGAACCGATTAAAATGCGATGCCTTTTGCT
>JBDRRI010000099.1:0-6098 GCA_043825815.1 Candidatus Zixiibacteriota bacterium | reverse complement strand
AATTCACGTGAGGAATTTCGGAAGGTATCGATCATAAAGCCGGCTTGCATCGAGCAGATTTCGGGATTGGGATGGCAGGGATATTTAACGGCGCTGGAACATCTGATAAAATTTATAAATTCTAAGAATTAAGCAGTATTTGGGCAACTTTATGCGATTGTTTAATGCAGTCGTTCAGTCCTATTCCATAATAAGCATTTCCGGTAATATATAAATTGCCAATCTTATTTAATTCTGATTCGATATTTTTTATAATATTTGCATGACCGATTTTAAATTGCGGAATTGCTTTATTCCATCGGTAAATCCTGGTTATTACAGGCTCTTCTGATATTCCAATAATATCGTTCAAATCAGATATCACTTCGGATAATATTTCCTCATTGGATTGATTTTTGATATTATGGTTACCGTCGCCGCCTATCATAGTTCGCAATTGCACATATCTGTCGGGAGCGCGGTTTTTAAATATCGATGAGGTCCAGATAGAGCCGAGAATTTTACGATTCTCTTTAGCCGGAACCAAAAATCCGAAACCATCAAGATTGCGTTTTATTGATTTTTCATTAAAACCGAGACAGACTACCGCAATCGGAGCATATTCAATCTTATGAAATGAATTTGATAAATCAGGTGATAATCCCGCCACAAGACTACCTGAAACAAATGACGGCGTGGCCAAAACAACATTTTTGGTCGTACACATTTCACTATTTTTGAAATTGACCAAATAGTTATCTTTATCGCGACTGATATTAATGACAGGATTACACAGTTGGATAAAATCGGAATAAAGCCGGCTCATTTGCTCTATAATTTTATAAAGGCCGCCGTCAAACGATGTGAGCCAACCGGTAGGTCCGCCCGGTCCGCCTGGTTTTTTCTTTTCCGCTTTCGCTTTTTTGCCTTTGGCAGTCATCGCTTTGAACAGCGAACCATATTCAGTTTCCATCTCCCTCATCGTCGGGAAACAGGACTCAAGTGAGAGTCGTTCAGCAATTCCGCCGTATATGCCGGACACCATCGGTTGTATCAGATAATCCGCGGCGGCAGTGCCAATTCGTCGTTGAGCAAACCGGTAAATCGATTCATTTTCATCGCCAATCGACCTAATAAAAGGTTCCATCATGACCCGCAATTTGCCCAACAGGCTAAGAATATCAGAGGTAATAAATTTCGGCGGTGACATCGGAACCTGCCGAAGTTTGCCTTTCCGTAATATAAAACGATTAGAAATATTACTATTAGCTTTTTCCAATTGATCATTTAATCCTAATTGATTGCATAATTCCAGTGTCAATGGTTCGCGGTCGAGAAAACCATTAGGTCCCCAATCAAAACTAAAACCATTGATTATGTCGGTGCCGATAGTACCGCCAAGGCGGTTTTCGGCCTCTATCAAGACTACTGATTTATCCGAGCGACCCGTTCGCAAATAGTGTAATAGTGATAGACCGGAGATTCCTCCGCCGATTATAACCGTATCAAACTGTGTCATAATCTAAAATTGCTCCCTGATTAGATCAGCTAATAGTGCTGAATAGTCAACATCATCGTTGAACATCCGCATCCGTCGAATCCGGGTCGCCATATTTTCACCAACCAAACCCTTAAGCTCTATATCAATTTCATAGAGAGTCTCGATATGATCGCTGACAAAACTGATTGGAACGATAAACAGCTTTGTTTCAGGATTATTAAGAAGGCGACTCGTTTCGGAAACGGTATCGGGGCCAACCCATTTAACCGGACCGGTACGACTCTGGAACGAGACATAATATTTTCTGTCACCGGCGGCCAATTGGGCGGTCCGACGGATCTGTTCAACATAAGGATCGCCGTTGTCGACGAATTCCTGAGGTATTGAATGGGCCGAGAATAACAGAATTTCATCATCATTTATATGAGAGAAGATATATTTTTTTAATAGTTTGATATATTTTTCGCGATCATGATAGTTATTAATGAAGACAGATTCTATATCATTATATTTATCTATTTCTTTCTTGGCGAATTTGATGGTTGAACCGGTTGTGGCAGTACTGAACTGCGGATAAAACGGAATAAAAATAATTTTTCGAAAACCTTCGTTGTGGGCCGTTTTTATAACATCCGTTACAAACGGATGAAAATATCTCATCCCGACATAACATTTAAACTCCGGCCTTTCTTTTACAAGAATTTCCTCCACTTGCTTCGCCTGTATTTGACTCCATTTCAATAAGGGCGATCCGCCGCCAATCAACTTGTAATGTTTTTGTACCTTTCCGGTTCTGAAAAATATTATAATGGAGGCCAGTATTTTTTGCAGAAGCTGGTCACCGGGCAGTCGGATTATATCCCGATCGGAAAATATATTCTTTAGATATTGTCTAATATCAGCAGTCGTATTGGGACCGCCCATATTCATTAGAATGGCGCAGGTTTTGGAACTGGTTTTCGTCACCTAAATAGTCCGTGAAAAGGTGGCCTTCTTACCGCGACTGTCTACGGAAAGATAGGCGTCATAGGTCATGGCGATATTGCGGATGAAAGTCTTCCCAATATTGGTTATTTCCAAACCGGTATCCGTCTGGTGAAGAAGTTCGTCTTCGAAAAATGACTTAAGATTTTTATGTTCAATCGCAAAATAATCGAAATAATCAATATCGTATTTCTTTTTTATATCAGCAAAATCAAGATTAAAATTGCACATTAATGACAAAATTACCGATTGCCGGATTAGATCGTCGCGATTAAGTTTGATTCCTCTTTGAATGGCAAGCTTATCATTATTGATTGAATTCTTATATGAATCGATCTTAGAGATATTTTGGACAAAAGTATTATCGACATAACCGATACTTGACATGCCAAAACCAATCATTTCCGGTGAAGTCTGCACGGTGTAACCCATAAAATTACGGTGAAGCCGACCATCATCAAGGGCCACCGCCAACTCGTCGTTGGGAAGAGCAAAATGATCCATACCAATTTGCCAATATCCGGCTTCGGTAAACATTTCGACAGCTCTTGCGAATAATTTATATTTTTCTTCCGTGGACGGGAGCAATTGTTGATCAATAAGCGATTGATTAGTTTTTAATTGAGGAAGATAGGCAAAGGAATATACAGCGAGACGATCCGGCTTCATCGCAATTGCCTTTTCAATCGTCTCAGAGAACTTTTCAACATTTTGATTGGGAAGCCCATAGATAAGGTCAAAATTAATTCCTTTAAATTTCAATTCCCGGCAAATATTTAATATATTTTCGACTGATTCATACGATTGAATACGACCACTGGCAGCCTGAACGATTTCATTAAAATCCTGGACACCAATTGAGGCCCGATTAAATCCGCGATTAGCCAAATATTTGAGTTGTTCGCGAGATGTGACTCGTGGATCGAGCTCTATTGATTTCTCGGAATTATTAATAAATTCGAAATGCCTATCAATCGTATCCAATAAACGGCCCAATTCCTGTTCACTTAGATAAGTCGGAGTTCCCCCGCCAAAATGCAATTGACTTGCCTTTGTTTTTCCGCCCAAATGTTTGGCCGTATTTTCTATCTCTCTGATTACCATATCAACATAACTGACGGCATTTCCCGGCTTATTCGAAACAACCGTATTGCATCCGCAATAATAGCAGCGTTTACGGCAGAAAGGAACATGACAATAAAGAGCGCGGGCGATATTCTTATCATTCGAGGAATTTTCTAAGGCGTTTCGATAGGCGTTATTATCAATCGCTTCGGTCCAGTTAGGGACGGTCGGATAGCTCGTATACCTTGGTCCCGGACGATCGTATTTTTTCAGTAATTCAATCGGAACGACAGTTTTTGATGATTTGTTATTCATTCGTAGTTTCGATAATTATGGACTGTCTCAACCAAAGCATGAACCGATTCAATTGGCGTTTCTGGCATGATGCCATGACCAAGATTGAAAATCAGGTTATCATGATTATCGAGACTATCCAATATTCTTCTGGATTGATCAGCGACATATCCGGGTGTACCAAATAAGACAGCCGGTTCCAAATTCCCCTGTATCGACTTTCCGGGAAGTAATTTGGCGGCCTTGGCCAAATTGATGCGGTAATCAACGCCAATCACTTCGCAATCAAGTTCACCAACAATCTCAATATATGGAGCAAGATTATTCACGAATAATATACGCGGAATATGGCTATCTGCCAGTGCTTTAAAAATCGATTCATTGGGACAGGCCGACAGACGATGATAATCACTCAAGGAAAGAATTCCTCCCCAGCTGTCAAATAACTGAATGGCATCAGCACCGGCTGAGACCTGCATTTTTGAATAATCGGCAACGACGCGGGCCAAAAGGCTGAGCAATTCATCCATAGCCTCGGGAAATTTATGAGCGAAAGTTTTAACTTTATTGAAATGTTTCGAACCCATTCCCTCGATTAAATAACAGGCAAGAGTAAACGGCGTCCCAGCAAAACCGATTAAAGGAAGGTCGGGTAGAATCATTTTAATTTCTTTAATACCCTTGGCGACATAGGAGAGCTCTTTTAGAGAATCAAACTCCGCTAATTTTTTAATATCGGACGGAATTTTTATCGGATTTTTAATAACTGGGCCGCCCTCAGGAAAATCAAGCTTCACTCCCATCGGTTCCAACATAGTTAGGATATCGGAAAAAAGAATCCCGGCATCGAGACCAAACCGGTCAATCGGTTGACGGACAACTTCGGCAATTAATTTGGGAGAGTGGCAAAGTTCCAAAAAGGAAACCTCTTCGCGAATTTTCATATATTCTGGAAGGTACCTTCCCGCCTGACGCATGATCCAGATCGGAATTGTACCGTCGTTTTTTCCATAGCAGGCTTTTATAAAATTGGTCTGTTCTATGCCCATTCATGAGCCTCTTCGTTGATGGCTGCGGAAATGATATCGGCCGCTTCATTAAGCATCTCGTCGGTATGCGCGGCGGAAATAAAACAGACTTCGTAACCCGAGGGAGCCAGATATATATTTTGATTAATAACTTTTTTGTACATACGATTGTAGTGCATGATACCATCTTTTTCGATGCCTTCGGCTGAACGCGGAATATTTGGCTGGAAAATAATCCAGAATATGGAGGCAACTCCGGCAATATTAACCGAGTTTCCCGAGGTACGCGAAATTATTTCAGATACGAATTTGCGGTTCCTGGTTTCCAATTCGCCAAAAATTCTCCCATCCGCCAATTTCCTAAGTGTAGTCAGCCCTGCCGTCATCGCTACCGGATTGCCGGAAAGAGTTCCAGCCTGATAGACTGGCCCTAATGGAGATAACTTATCCATGATTTCGGCTCGTCCGCCAAAGGCTCCGACCGGCATACCCCCGCCAATAATTTTGCCATAGGTGACCAGATCGGGTTGAATGCCGT
Source organism: Candidatus Zixiibacteriota bacterium (assembly GCA_043825815.1). Lineage (GTDB taxonomy): Bacteria > Zixibacteria > MSB-5A5 > GN15 > PGXB01 > JBDRRI01. The sequence goes on along the minus strand of JBDRRI010000099.1, from coordinate 709 downwards.
AATAGGCCGACGCTCCCCCCATTCCAAGACGAAAACCGGTAATGACTTCATCGAAAATAAAGATAACATTATATTTTTCGGTTAAGGCTCTTAGAAGCCTGATATATTCCGGTCGTTGAACAAGAAGCCCGTTATTAGCCGGGATTCCCTCTATAATAACCGCGGCCAGTTTATCACCATTCTTTTTAAAAAATACTTCCAGAGCCTCTTCATCATCCAATGGAAGAACTGCCGTTTGACTGACCATCTCAGCGGGAACACCGGCCGAAGAGGGCGTTCCAAAAGTTGCTAATCCAGAACCGGCCTGGACCAATAGATGATCACTATGACCGTGGTAACAGCCGCTGAATTTTAAAATCAGATCACGTCCCGTAAATCCTCGGGCGACTCGAATGGCCGACATTACCGCCTCAGTTCCCGACGACACAAAACGGATTTTTTCGACAAAATCAACCTGTTTGACAATGAAATCGGCCAATTCATATTCCAGTTCGGTTGAAGCGCCGTAGGTCATTCCCTTGTCCACCTGTGCCTTCACGGCCGCCACCACATCGGGATCGGCATGGCCCAGAATCAATGGTCCCCATGAGGAGCAGAAGTCGATATAGCGATTGCCATCTACATCAATAAGATAGCCGCCCTCGCCCTTAGCAATAAAGCGCGGCGTTTCATCGACAGATTTGAAAGCCCGGACCGGCGAGTTCACTCC
>JBDRRI010000098.1:0-28075 GCA_043825815.1 Candidatus Zixiibacteriota bacterium | reverse complement strand
CGGAGTTTTTACGACCATTGGCAATGATAGCGGATACGTTTGCTTTAAACCGTCCAGAACCGATACGACCTTCCAATTCCAATTCGAAGTCGGCGATGGATGCAATATCGAAACGGGCTCCTTTGCGGTTACTCTGGAAGCTACCCCGGCCTGCTCGGTATGCGTCAATGTGGCCATAGAAACCGATTCCAGCGTTGCGGTCGGCACAAGAGTACCGGTATATCTTAATGTCGAAACCAATGATCAAGTCGGTGGCTTTGATTTTCTAATCGGCTATGATGTGACCGTTATGACATTTATTGAAATAATTAAGGGCAGTGCTATTTCCAACTGGGAATATTTTACCTATCGGATTGGCAATAGCGAAGACTGTTCCGGCAGTTCCTGTCCATCCGGTATCCTTCGTATTGTCGGTATTGCGGATGCCAATAACGGTCCTTACCATCCCCCGGTTGAACAATTAATGCCACAGGGAACATTGGCCAAAATTACCATGCAGGTTGTCAATGATCAGAATTTGGGTGGACTCTTCCTGCCGATTAAATTTTTCTGGAGCGATTGCGGCGATAATACTTTCTCGGACCCGTCAGGAACCGAACTTTATATTGACGCCAAAATTTATGACGCTGATGACATTCTGATTTGGGATGAATTCGACGATACTCATTATCCGGATGCTAGTCGGGCGGCCGGCATGGGAGCCATTGATGAATGTTTAATTGGCGATAAGATCAGTCCTCAAAGATGTGTTTATTTCCATAATGGCGGCATTAAAATTAAGCATCCTGATGAAATCGATGCCCGCGGTGATCTAAACCTGAACGGGGTCCCATACGAAATCGCTGACGCGGTCGTATATACCAACTACTTTATTTATGGCGTGACTGCTTTTACGGTTAATTACGAGGGTCAAAAAGCCGCCTCGGATATCAATGCCGACGGATATACGCTGACTATCGCGGACCTGGTCTATCTGATTCGAGTTATCGTTGGCGACGCCAATATGATTCCGAAACAGTCTCCGGATATGGAGAGTGTTCAACTTAAGGTTATCAATTCCGCTGAAAATGTAAATCTCATGGTGGAATCGGGCATACCAATGGGAGCCGGTTTTATGGTTTTCGAATATGACGGAATCAACCCCGGAATACCTTCAATCGGCCAGCTCGCCGAGGGTATGGATATGGCGTATTCTGTAAACGAATCCGAAATTAGAGTTCTGATATACAGTTTCGAGAGTGGAGTAATGATTGTTCCCGGCGAAGGACAGCTTGTAAATATTCCTTTCACCGGTCAGGGAGAAATCCGCCTGAAAGAATCATCATTTGCCACTTTCCATGGTGAGATGCTTCGCTCGAGTACACAGGAAATGATTATCCCAAGTGAATTCCGTCTGGAGCAGAATTATCCGAATCCATTTAATCCCTCGACGACGATTGAATTTTCAATGCCGATAGCCGGATTCTGGGAAATGGAAATATTCAATATACAGGGTCAGATTGTTAGGCATTATCTGGGCGAGACGGACGCCGGTAATGTGACTATTCATTGGGATGGTCAATCCGAAAACGGCCAGACCGTTGCCTCGGGGATTTATTTCTACCGGGTTAATGCCGGTGAATATTCGGATACTAAGAAAATGACATTGATTAAATAAAAATAGCAATCCCCCTTACCCTTCATTATAAAGCCCGGCTCCGGTCGGGCTTTTTTTATTTGTGGTATTTCCCGCCCGCAAGTATTGAGAAGCCCCGATACAATTGTTCCAGTAACACGGGGCGGATTAATTGATGAGACATTGTCATAGGAGAGAGGGATAGCGTTTGATGGCAGGATTTAATAAGTTTATCGCTTAAGCCGTAAATGCCGCCAACTATAAAATCGACGCTTCCGCCTGAACTTTGGTTCAGATTATTCAGGAATTCGGAGAATTGAACCGAATTATAAGAACGACCCCTGTCGGTCAAGGCGATTTTATAGTTTGATTTAATATAACTTTCAATAGCTGCTTCTTCCGCTCTTTTAAGTTCAATCTCCGAAAGATTCTTGGAATTTTTAATTTCGGGGATATAGATAATATTCACAACAGAGAATTTTTGAAGCAATTTTAGAAAATGATTGATGGAATCAACGACCCAGGCATCTTTGTTCTTTCCGATAGTCAGAATATTAATTTTTAACATTAATCAGGAATTATCTTTAGATATAGTTTACGGTTTCGCGGTCAGTCGAATTCAAAAAAATAGACACCTTGCCAGGTTCCGAGAAGCAAATGCCCATCGATAATGAGCAATTGCAGGGACGGACCAAAGAGTGACGATTTAAGATGAGCATCGGAATTGCCCTCACCGTGTTGATAACCATCATTCTGCGGAATGTCTTTGTTTAGTTTATAGAGAATATCCCGTTTAACCGAGGGATCGGCGTTTTCGTTGATTGTGACGGCGGCGGTGGTGTGCGTGACAAAAAGTGTCACAATACCATTGGCGACGCCGGATTCGGCGACGGCTTGTTCCACCCGGGAAGTGATATCAATCAGTTCTTCGCGATTATTAGACTTTATTTGTATCTGTTTCGACTGCAAAAAGCGCCTCCACATATTCGTCGGCCCGGAATGGTTGTAAATCATCAATACTTTCGCCGATTCCGATAAAATCGACCGGCACCGAAAGCTCATCGGCGATAGCGATCATCACGCCTCCCTTGGCGGTTCCATCCAATTTGGTGACAATCAGGCCGTCGCATCCAACCGCATCGGTAAAGACTTTCACCTGCGAGAGAGCATTCTGACCGGTAGTGCCATCAATAATCAGTTTTGAAAATATTTGATCAGAGGGTACAACTTTCTCGGTTACCCGGCGTATTTTTTTTAGCTCTTCCATAAGGTTGGCTTTAGTGTGAAGTCTTCCAGCCGTATCAATCAGAAGATAATCGGCCTTTCGGGCGATAGCCGCAGTGGCGGCGTCGAAGGCGACCGAGGCCGGATCAGCGCCCGTGTGAGCCTTAATAAAATGAACGCCGGAGCGTTCCGCCCAGATACCGAGTTGTTCTACGGCGGCGGCGCGAAAAGTATCGCAGGCGGCAATCATAACTTCCTTGCCGTTGTTCTTAAAATAGTTGGCCAGTTTACCAACCGTGGTCGTTTTTCCCGTTCCATTAACGCCGGTGATAAGCCAGACTTTCAGTTTCCCGGAATCATTCATGTTTGGAGATATTTTGCCCTTTTCAAGGATATCCGAAATCTCTCTTTTGAGAAGGCGGAAGACATCGTCGGAATCGGATATCTTTTCGGTGCGGGCTTCTTCGCGAAGATTTTCAATTATTTTATCAACGGCGCCGATACCAATATCGGACTTCAGCATAATCTCTTCGATGTCATCGAGAAGATCATCATCGATCCTGCGCCCTCCAATGACACTGCTTATCTTGCCAAAAAGAGAATCTCTGGTTTTGGCCAGAGATTTTGTAAGTTTTTTTAATTTAGAAAACATATAGATATTTCAATTTCTTAGTTGTCCTCGTTCTCGGTTGATGAAATTGTAACCGGCTGGTTCAATCTTTCGGCAATGGCCGGGGGAAGTCCGTCATTGCGATCATCATCAGTTTGATAATCGGTATTAATGATTTTTCCCTCTGATTCATCGTTGAACCTGACCGAGACGACCCTGGAGACACCCGGCTGTTCCATAGTAATGCCATACAGGTTATCCGCGGCTTCCATCGTTATTTTATTATGGGTTATGATAATAAACTGCGTCTGCTCGGAAAAGGTCCTGATAATTTTGAGGAAACGATGAATGTTGGCATCATCGAGTGGAGCGTCGATTTCGTCGAGTATACAGAACGGCGACGGCTTGGCCAGATAAATCGCAAAGAGGAGCGATATGGCCGTAAGGGCTCGTTCACCGCCGGACATCTGCGCAATAGAGAGGAGCTTCTTGCCCCGGGGGCGGGCAATAATTTCGATGGCTGATTCAAGCGGATCATCAGAATCGGTCAGGGTGATATCGGACTCGCCGCCGGTAAACAGTTCTGCAAAAACATTGCGGAAATTCTCGCGCACCTTTTCAAAAGTCTCCATAAAAAGCCGGCGGGCAGTATGATTGATTTTTGTAATGGTCGACTGAAGGGTTGATTTCGCATTAAGCAAATCTTCCATCTGGGTCGTCAGGAATTCCTGCCGTTCGGTAGCCGTTTCATATTCTTCCAGAGCCATCATATTAACGCCGCCAAAATCGCGAAGGCTAGCCTTGAGATCCTGAAGCCGGGTTTGCCGTTCTTCAGCCGGTAGGGCGGCGTTAGGTACTTCAGCAGAATATTCATCAATGTTGATTTTATACTGCTCTTCGACATTGAAACGAATACTTTTTATGTCCGAATCGATTTCCGTGATTCTTATTTCAATGGCATGCAATTGATTGCCCGATTCATCCCGTTCTTTGCGAAGCCTTTTTATTTCTTCGTCATGTTTATCGAGTTCTTCCTGCAATTCGGAATGTTTTTGGCGGACCTCCAATTGATGGTCCTTTTGTTCCTGCCTGATATCATAAATTTCTTTTAGTCGATGTTCCAGTTCATCGATTTTGCCGGCGCCTTCGGTGATATCGTTTTCGGCTCGTCTGATTTCATCGGTTTTTATGGCGATGCTGGAGTCGATTTCAGAGATTAATTCATGAGTATGACTGATCTTGCTATCCAATTGCTGTTTCTTGCTTTTACACTCAATCAATTGTATCTGCAGATTAGAATAATTGCTCTCTGCTTCCTGAGATTTTCGCTCCAATTCTTCGGTTTGCTCGTTATGCTCTTTTAACGATTTAATAATATCCGATTTTTCTTTAGCCAGTTGGTCAAAATTGAGATTCAAAGTCAACTGGCGATTTCTTAAAGTTTCGATCTTTATAGAAATATCACGTTTGGCAGTTTCAATTCGGTTGATATCGTTACTGACCGACTGGAGGGCGAAATTAACCGAGGCGATTTCTTTATCTGTTTGATCGCGGTTATCTTTAAGGGTTTCGAGTTCGACCATAAGGGAATTAAGATCGGCCTGCTTACTGCCCAGCATTGAGGTCGTACTATTGCGGAATTCCTTGATATTGTCCAGGTTTTTATTCAGTTCACCGATGACACATTTCTGCGCTTCGATTTTATCCTTCCGACCGAGCAGAGACATCTCATCTATGGAACCTCCGGTAACAATTGATTTGCCGTGATACAGTCGGCCATCTTCGGTAACCGCAGAAAAATAGGGGGGAAGCTGGTTGATGATTTCTTCCGCTTTGTCAGCTTTAATGACGGCGACTCGGGATAGCAGAAGATCCGATAGCTTTCCTAAATTTTCATCAAATTCGACGAAGTTGTCGGCCCAGCCGAGAAAACCCTCGGAGCCGATATTAGGCCGGGTCAATTCCGATCGACCCTCCGAATTGTCGGCAATCAAGAGGCCGGCTTTGCCTTTTTTATTCGATCTCAGATAATCAATGATATTTTCAGCCGTGGTTCGATCTTTACAGATCATAAATCCGGCTGTCTCACCGAGCGCCGCTTCGATAGCTATTTCGTACCCTGATTTGGGGTGAAAGCTTTCAGCTGCCGTACCCAGAAGGTTCTCCCACTTTTCCTTGTTTTCCATCACGGCCACAACGCCGCCGGAAAAACCTTCGTAGTGGGTCATCATTTCTTCCAGCAAATTAAGCCGGGCCTCGGCGGCTTCGATGGCGGCGGTCAGATCAAAAATCTTTTCTGAGTTTTCTTTGAGTTCATTGGATAGGCAATTGATTTCGCTTTCGACAGAATCTTTCTTTCCCTGCGCCTGATTACTGTCGCTTTTTATGGATTCAAGACGATTGGAAAGAGTCGTTTGCTTTTCTATCAAAGATGTTTTATTCTGTCCTAATTCTTCCAACTGCGACTTGTATTCGGACAGGCTGGCATTGAGGTCGGTTTCCTGTTCCTTAAGATTGGTATCATCGCTTTTCCCGGCCGAGAGTCTTCCTTCAATCCCCATCAGCAAATTATTAAGCTTATCCCGTTCTTTGCGGGCATTTATAACAAGATCATCGGCGATTGTCAATTGGCCCTCTGATTTGGAGAGGTTTTCAGAGATTCCGTTTAATTCATTATCCAGTCGGGACAGTTCTACTTTAGTTTCTTCTATTTGCTCGAGGAGGATTACCCGACGCTGTTTATACGCTTCAATATCGAGATGATTTTTTTCTTTCAGCGATTTGGCGTTTTCCCGTCTCTCCCGAAAAACTGAAATATCGGTTTCACAGGTATGAGCGTTTTCCGTTTCCCGGTATATTTTCTCTGCAATCTCCGTTAATTGACGATCAATATCGGTCAATTTTTTGCGTTGTTCTTCCTGTCCCGCTGATATGGAATCAATAGTGGTGTCATGTTTGGTTTTGACATCCTCAAGTGAATCGCGTTTACCCTTTAATTCTCTCCGCTCACCATTCAGCTCATTGAGCCGGTTTTTACCCAGATATAGCTCCCAGCCCTTTAACTCATCCATTAAATGTTTATACCGGCGGGCCTTATTCATCTGCCTCTTCAGGGAATTTACCTGGGTGCTGATCTCGGTGACAATATCTTTAATGCGCAGGAGATCACCATCGGTTGCTTCCAATTTACGAAGGGCGGCTTTTTTCCGGTTTTTGTATTTTGATATTCCCGAGGCCTCTTCAAAGAGAAACCGACGATCATCGGCCCGGTCGGAAAGAATGGCATCAATCATATCCTGTTGAATAACGGAATAAATATGCGCCCCTAATCCGGTGTCCATAAACAGCTCGGTAATATCTTTCAAACGGCAGGGGACTTTATTAAGAAGGTATTCCGAATCGCCGGAGCGGAACAGCCTCCGAGTGATCTGAACATCGTTATATTCGGTCGGCAAAACGCCTTTGTTATTTTGAACAACAAGGGTGACTTCAGACATTCCCAGCGGTTTAATATCCCGAGTGCCGTTGAAAATGATTTCCTCCATCTTACTGCCGCGAAGCAGGGATACTTTTTGTTCGCCTAAAACCCAGCGGATGGCATCGAGAATATTGGTTTTGCCGCATCCATTCGGGCCGACAATCGAGGTCACGCCAGGTGTAAGTTTTATTACGGTTTTATCCGGAAATGATTTAAATCCCAAAAGTTCCAATCTCTTTAAATACACTCTTCCTCCGGTGATTTTATAATCAGTTGTTGACCGATTTATGCTTTTTAAAGGAATCGATTGTTTCTAAAATCGATTTGTAAATATTCTTTTCGTCGCGAATAAATTTTGTTTTTATCTCGATATTGTAGTAGGGTGCCCCCAATGAATTACCTTTGCCGATTTTTAATGCTTCGGGAAACGAGAGCAGAATCGACTGCGTGAAGATATTAGGGCGCAAATTGAAATCAAGTATTATGTCATAGCTATTACTTTTTAGGACGGATATATATTTTTTACTGGCCAGCCCCGACCAGCTTATGTGGTCCGATGAGGGCGACATTATCCGATACCCTTTGCGGGGGAAAATATCATAAACATTTCTCCCCGGAGAAGCCATTAGATAAATTTCAGCCCCAATAAAGACTTTTGACAATTCCGGCAGAAGCTGTTTAATCATAGTCAGCTCCCTTTGCACGGGGGGAAGGCAAACTAGAACATTCCGTATAGCCAAAATATCATCGGGCAAAGAAATCTCCCGCGGTTCACATTTACGGCGTAAACCATTGAGAGCCATTTTTGCCATTATTTTCTTTAAAGCATTCAATTTTTTCTTTACTGATTGATTTTTTCATCAATCGACAAATAATTTTCTTTATTGCTCTGAGTAATCAGTAGATTTGTCACTGCTCGCCCGTTCCGAGAGAGCGGTCGCATCTGACGATTATTCAGTTTCATAATCACGCCATTGGGATTGCCGACCGAAAGGTTGAAATTGTTTTCGGCAGTTATTTGGCGAGTTTCATTGGGGCGGAGATTACGGTGCAGAACCGTGTCGCCGTCGGCTAAAATCAGTATCCAGCTTAACTCCTGAACCTCAATATCGAGCGTTAACGGGGGTGGAGTGATAGGCGCGGTCGCATTCAAATCGACCACTGTTATGCCCTCGTCTTTAATATCAACCAAAGTAGTGTCCAGGTCGGGATTAATTTCATTTGCAGCTTCAGGATTAACTATTGCCACCGGCGGATTCACTTGTTTTGTAATGGCGCCATTGGAATCAGAACACAACGATGAAATGGCGATAAAAACAAGAAATGCGACCAGAACGACAATGGCAATCCAGCCGAATATTTTCTTCGGAGAGGTATAAGTATTGGCGGTCGAGACTACCCTCTCAACCGGTTCGCCGGTTTTCTTTTCTTTTTGTTCACCATCATCAGTTCCGCCGCCGAGATAAGTATCATCGAGCAGTTTTTCCGCATCAAGTCCCAACTCTCTGGCATATGTGCGAACGAACAGATTGTAATATATTTCGGAAGGAAGGTTCTGAATTTCTCCCTCCTCAATCGCTACCAGATACTCTTCGAAAATTTTAATTTCTTCGACGATATCCTTAAGTTCAATTTGCTGACTGGTCCGTTTCTCTTTTAACCGTTTACCAATCTCTTTGTAATCGTATTTCATATCAATCCTAATTTCAAGGCTAATTCGCCGGCACATCGCTCCAGCAGTGTCATTGGCATACCAATGACATTATCAATATTTCCGGTCACCCTGTCAACCAAAAAAACACCGATATCCTGTATTCCATAGGCACCGGCCTTATCCATCGGTTCCCCGGTTTCGACATATTTAACGATATCTTCCCTGCTGGTCGTCCTGAAATATACATCAGTCAGTTCATAGCCGCCAACCATTTCTTTTCCCGATTTTAATACAACCGCTGAACAAACCGTATGCTTCCGGCCCGATAAAGCTGTTAACATTTCGATGGCCATTTCTTTATCCAGTGGTTTGCCGAGGACTTGCTTATCGAGAACAACAATTGTGTCGCATCCTAAAATAATATCATCTGGGGATGCTTTTCCGGCCACGGCGGAGGCTTTTTGACCTGATAGCCAGACCGCAAGATCAAAGGGATGAAGATTCAGATTATTATTTTCGTCGATATCCGCTATAATCTGATGGAAAGAGATTCCGGCTTCGGTCAATATTTGAACGCGACGGGGAGAACCGGAGGCCAGTATTAATTTTCGATTCTCTATTAAGTGGCTTAAGTATTTATAATTCATTATCATCGAGCATAATCGTTACGGGGCCGTCATTTACCAAAGCAATATCCATTTTGGCGCCGAAAATTCCGGTTTGGATATTTAGTCCGGAACTTGAAAATTCATCAATCAAAATATCATACATTTTCTCGGCTTCATCGGGAGGCATTGATAAGTCAAAACCGGGGCGACGTCCTTTCTTGCAATTGGCGTACAAGGTGAACTGGGAAATGATGAGGATTTCCGCCTTAATATCAAGAGCCGAAAGATTCATCTTGCCTGCATCGTCTTCGAATATGCGTAAATTTAAACATTTGTCAGATAATCTATTTATGACAATTATGTCATCTAATACTTTAAATCCAGCGAATACCAATAACCCCTTCTCAATATTACCGACGACTTTATTTCCAACGGTAACCGAAGCTGAACTAACTCTTTGTATTAATAATCTCAATTTATTCCTCGTGGGTATAATAATAAAGAATATCCTTGGGAATTGGAAGAAAAAAGTAAAATGTAATTGCAATCTCAGCAAAAAAACATTATCAAATTAGTCAGATAGCGATATGAAATTCAGTCATTACTCCATTGGTGTTGATATTGGCTCCGTTTCGGTTAAGGTCGCCATACTTGATCGGTCCGGTTCGATAGTGAAAACGGCCTACCGGCGATTTCACGGGCGCCCATATCAAACACTTAAGGCACTTCTGGATGCCGAATTTTCCGAATTCGCCGATGAGACTATCACTCTCGGTTTTACCGGAATCGGCGCCAGAACCGGTATGAAAATACTGGGGGGTGATTCATTTGGTGAAATAGCGGCTATTGCCGCGGCCAATTTTGAGTATTGCCCGGAGGTCAGAACGATTATCGAGATGGGAGGGGAGGATTCGAAATTTATACAGTTGAATCCGGAAAATAAAACCGTCTCGGACTTTAGTATGAACAATCTCTGCGCCGCAGGAACCGGTTCCTTTTTGGATCAACAGGCAGGGCGCCTCAAAATAGATATTACCAATGAATTTGGCCAAATGGCGTTGAAATCTAAAAAACCGCCACGCATTGCAGGACGATGTTCCGTTTTCGCAAAATCGGATATGATTCATTTGCAGCAGATTGCTACTCCCGATTATGATATTGTCGCCGGTTTGTGTTATGCGGTCGCCCGCAATTTCAAAAGCGCCATTGCCCGGGGCAAAAAATTCCATCAGCCGGTTGCTATTGAAGGTGGCGTGGCCGCTAATCCGGGGGTTATCCGAGCATTTGAAGATATTCTGGAACTGGGCCGGGGGGAACTGGTTATTCCTGATAATTATAATGTGATTGGGGCGCTGGGTGCTGCCATCCTGGCCGGACAGGTAGAAAATTGCAAAACGGTTACTTTAGATAGCAAGAAAATTACTGAATATCTTCAATTCCGCAATGTTCTGGAACAGGGTCGGGAGCGGCTGACTTATGATTATCCCGATGATAAATATTACAATATTACCAGGAATGAATATCGCCATAATGGTGACCAGATTGATGCCTATCTCGGAATCGATATTGGTTCCCTATCCACCAATCTGGTTCTGATTGATAAGGAACAAAATGTTGTGGCTCGCCGGTATCTTATGACCGAAGGCCGCCCGATTGAGGCGGTTCGCCGCGGCTTGTTCGAGATTGGAGAGGAGGTCCAAGACCATGTTAATGTTCTTGGGGTTGGGACAACCGGCTCCGGTCGATATCTGATAGGTGATTTTGTCGGCGGTGATATTGTTAAAAACGAAATAACGGCTCAGGCGACAGCGGCGATTAATATCGATCCAACCGTCGATACTATTTTTGAAATCGGCGGCCAGGACTCCAAATATATCTCTCTCGACAATAAGACCGTCATTGATTTTGAAATGAATAAAGCCTGTGCCGCCGGGACCGGTTCCTTCTTGCAGGAACAGGCGGAAAAACTGGAGATTAATATCGAGCGTGAATTTGGCGACCGTGCCCTTTCGGCGGAATGCCCGGTCGGATGCGGGGAGCGATGCACTGTTTTTATGGAATCCGACCTGGTGGCGCATCAACGAGCCGGGGCCGGAACCGATAATCTGGTGGCCGGTTTGGCTTATTCTATTGCATCCAACTATCTCACCAAAGTGGTCGGTGATCGGAAAATCGGAGATAATATATTTTTCCAAGGGGGAGTGGCCTGGAATAAAGGAGTTGTGGCCGCCTTTGAAAAACTGGTCGGCAAAAAAGTTACAATTCCTCCGCATCATGATGTAACCGGGGCAATAGGGGCGGCGATTCTGGCGATGGAAGCCGATCGCGGTTTGGGATCGCGATTTCGTGGCTTTGATCTTTCAAAGAGAAAATATCAACTTTCAACCTTTACGTGCGAAGATTGTTCCAATATGTGCGAAATCCGCAAGGTTGAACTTGAAAATGAAGAACCGATGTATTATGGAAGTCGCTGTGAAAAATACGATGTCAGGGAAGACAATCAAATCCACCTTCCTAATTTCACATCGCTGCGGCAAAGGTACCTTGTCAAAAAATATGTCGAGCCGAAGAATATTAAAAAAATCAAAGGTACGATTGGATTTCCCCGCGTTCTGCACTTCTATGAGTATTATCCCTATTGGCGGGCGTTGTTTGAATCATTAGGCTATAAGATTGTCAATTCCGACCTCTCGGATCAAAAAATAGTGGAATCATCGCTGGAGCTTTATGCGGCGGAGACATGTTTCCCGATAAAAATGGCTTTTGGTCACGTCCAGAATCTGATTAACAAGGAAGTCGATTATATCTTTCTCCCCGGTGTGATTGAATACACGGACAAAGAGGAATTGGAGGGCAATTATATTTGCCCCTATATCCAGTCAATTTCAAGTACGGTCAAGACCAAATTCGATTTTGATGCGTTAAATATAAAATTTATCGGGGGGCAAGTTCGGATTTTACGCGATATCGGGAGGATGGCATCACAGCTAAAATCAATGCTTAAAATACTCAAACCGGGTGATAGGGAACTTAAGGATGCCCTGCAAAATGCGATTAAGGCTTATGATTTATATCGCGATGAACTTGGCCGCATTGGAGAGAAAGTTTTGTCGTCGCTGAAATCGGACGAAAAAGCGGTAGTGATTATATCGCGACCGTACAACGGCAACGACCGGCGGCTTTCCCTTGAGATACCGTCCAAGGTTCGCAAGATGGGCATCAATACGATTCCACTTGATTTTCTCCCGCTTGAAACCGAAACGGAAGATCTTTCGTCAATGTACTGGCTGTATGGTCGGAAAATCCTGGCGGCGGCCACTTATATCCGTAAACATCCCAATCTTTATGCTATATATTTAACTTCGTTCGGGTGCGGTCCCGATTCCTTTATCAGCCATTTTTTCCGAAAGAATATGTCCGGGAAACCGTACCTTCAGTTGGAACTCGATGAACATTCCGCCGATGCCGGTATGATTACCCGGGTTGAGGCTTTTCTTGATTCACTTCGGTTTTACCGTTATAAACCGCCAATCAGCGAATTTACACTCACGAACCCGGAGTATAATCCACGAGAAAAGACAATCTATATTCCCAATATGTGCGATCACGCCTATGCGGTCAGGGCGGCTTTTGAAAGTTGTGGAATAAAGGCTGAGGTCCTTGATGAACCGGATGAAGATTCTTTGATCTATGGCAAACGATTTACATCGGGCAAAGAGTGCTTCCCCTGCGTGGTGACGACGGGCGATATGATTCGCAAAATAAAATCAGAAAATTTCGACCGCCAGCATTCGGTTTTCTTTATGCCCGGTGCGACCGGTCCCTGCCGTTTTGGTCAGTACAGCCAGTTTCACAGGATTGTGCTCGATGAACTGGGATATAGTGATGTTCCGATCTATTCGCCCAATTCGAAAACATCTTATGCCGATTTCGGAATCGATGGCGGCGCTTTCCGACGGCTGGGATGGAATGGCATTATTCTGATAGACTGTCTGGTGAAAGCGCTTTTGAAGTGCCGCCCGTATGAATTGAAAAAGGGTGAATCGGAAAGGTTATACCGCAAGTTTTTGGGCTTGGCTCAGGATTATATTGTCAGGCGGGATAAATTGACCGAATTGGCAGAAATCGCCGGCAAAGAGTTTTCGGCCATTCGCAAGGATATTCAACCCCGTCCTATTGTGGGGGTGGTGGGAGAAATTTACCTTCGCAACAATCGTTTTTCCAATAACAATCTGATTGAAAAGCTGGAAAATCTTGGTGCCGAAGTCAGGCTGGCCACTTTTTCCGAATGGATTAATTACACTTCGCTAACGTATCGGCTTGATTCGATTTTTAAAAGCGAGTGGAAGAATGTCATTTTTGCATTCATTCAGCAATATTATCAACGGCGCGATGAATTAAAAATAGAGACAGCTTTTGCCAGACATTTCCCGATTGATATTGAAGCCCCAATTGCTCATTCGATAAAATTAGCTTCACCGTATCTTCCGGTTGAAATTAGGGGCGAAGCGATTCTGTCAATCGGTAAAGCAATTGAGTTTCACTATCTGGGCGCGAATGGAATTGTTAACAGTATGCCTTTCAATTGCATGCCGGGCACAGTAGTGACTTCGCTTTCGAGAAAAGTCTCCCAGGATTTGGATAATATTCCATGGCTGAATATCAGTTATGAAGGATTACAGGATACCGGCGAAGAAACCAGACTGGAAGCTTTTATAGACCAGGTTAAAAACAATTATAACCGCAAATTATTAAAAATATAGGTATTATTGGGGGGGTTGTGATAAACTGTTGTCTTTTTGGTTTTTTCCTTTTAATTTGATCTTGAGTTTTAAACAGGGAACAAAAGTATATGTGAATTGTTATATTCACAAAAATAACAATATTGAGGAGAATAGAAAATGAGTAAGCCAGTCATAGTCACTGACGGAACTTTTGATGCTGAAGTCATGAAATCAGATATACCTGTAGTCGTTGATTTTTGGGCTCCCTGGTGCGGACCCTGCAAAATGATTGCTCCGATTTTGGAAGAAATCGCCAATGAATATGATGGCAAGGTTAAAATCGCCAAAGTCGATGTCGATAACAATACACAGATTGCCAGCCAGTATAAGATTATGTCAATTCCATCGCTCTTGTTTTTTAAAGACGGAAAAATGGTCGATCAGGTCGTTGGTGCCCTGCCAAAGGCTCAGCTGGTGGCGCGGGTTACCAAGGTTTTATAGGGGGCGGAATGTACGGTTCGGGATTTGACTGGAAAAACCCATCGCCTGAGAAAATTACAGAATTATTCAGGAAATCTAAAACGATTGCGGTGGTTGGTTTGTCAGCCAAGCCCGAACGTCCCAGCCATGGAGTTTCCAAATACTTGCAGGATCATGGGTATAAAATCGTTCCGGTGAATCCGAATGAAACGGAAATTCTGGGTGAAAAGGTCTTTTCCGATTTGGCCTCGATTCCTGATATTGATGATGTCGATATCGTTAATATATTTCGCAGACCTGAAGAGGTGCCCGGAATAATTGATTCTGCAATAGATCTTGGTGTTAAAGCAATCTGGATGCAGGAAAATGTCATTTCCATTCCGGCCTTTAAGGCCGGTGAACTGGCTGGCGTATTTATGGTTATGGATCGTTGCATGTTTAAGGAACATATAAGATTGATTGGAAAGTAGGTTTGACCGATGGATCGAGAATTTCTATATTTTATTCTTATATTTGCCGGCTATTTGATTCTAATGAAAGTCATTTTGCCCAAATTGGGCGTTTCCACCTGAATGAGTTCAAATTGTGATTCCCAGTTGGGTAAGAATAAAGAAAAAAACGATAAAATAGAGAATTAATCCAAATTCACTTTACGTTTTCATAGAGCAATTGACTTTCCTATCAACTCTTTTTAATATATATTGTTTAGAGAGATTACCTAATTGCCGATAGGATAATTAATGAGGTCTTTTAATTCATATAAAGGCGGTCTGGGAGGATTTCAGGGAATGAGAATCGGCCCCGGTTCTATAAGTCCGGTTATCAAATATTTGCTGATAGCCAATGGTGCAATCTTTCTTTTGCAGGGATTTTCCGCCCTAAATCTAACAAATATTTTTGGTCTGACTCCGGCCAGAATTTATTCTGACTTCCCCAATAACATGTATATGCTTTATCAGACAGTAACTTACATGTTTTTGCATGGCGGCTTTTTTCATTTATTTTTTAATATGTTTGCTCTTTGGATGTTTGGGACAGAAATCGAATATACTTGGGGTTCCAGGTCATTTTTCAAGTTTTATATGTACTGCGGTTTGGGCGGAGCGTTATTATCTCTGATGTTCAATTATAATCTGCCGTATCCGATAATTGGTGCTTCGGGGGCTATTTACGGTATTTTGGCCGCTTATTGGATAATGTTTCCCGAACGATATCTGTTAATATTCTTTATGTTTCCAATGAAAGTGAGATATGCCATTCCGCTTTTTGCCATATTGAATTTTATTGCATCTGGTACCAACGTGGCTCATTTGGCGCATCTCGGGGGCGCTATTGTCGGATTGGCCTATTTAAAACTTGACTGGCACGTTAAGGGACCATTAAAATGGTTTAACAGGGTCAAATATAAAAGGCAAACGGCCAAACAGGCAAAGAAAAGAATGCAGGCCGAGGAGGTCATGCAAAGAGTGGATAGTATTTTGGATAAAATTAATGAGGTTGGTCTTGAAAATATCTCGTCTGAAGACAGGAAATTTTTAGAGGATGCCAGCCATATACTTTCTAATAATGATGAAAAACGATAGAGGCTAATGTTATGAGGAAAAAAATCCTTGTTGTTGAAAAATCAGACGCCATCAGGGGCATTGCCGAATCACTGCTTCATCAAAATGGATTTGATGTTTTATCGGCTGTTGACGCCGCCAAAGCCAAGGAATTGATTGTTGCCTCCGAGCCTAATATGATTATTATTGGCGCTGATATTAAGGAAAAAAGTGGAAATTATCTATATGAACAATTGGAATCCAATCCCCAAACAGCCCGGCTTCCGTTACTGTTGATATCTTCTCCCGACAATGACTCGATTCCGTATCCGCCCGAAGTCATCTTGCCGCGTCCGTTTGATCCCGACGATTTTATTGAACGGGTCAAACTTTTTGTCGGTGCCGGGGATATCAAGAGGGAAGATAAAATAAAGACCAATGAACCATTTGCCGAAAGTTCGGTTGATGATGAATTTTTGGATTCAGCTCTTGGAATTGACCGGATTGAAGTGGAAGATTCGGAGGAGATGGACAAGACCCATATCAGTCAAAAAATACGCCAGATAATTGCCGAGAAGAAAAAGGATATTTTTGATATCCATCAGGATACTGCCAATGGAGTAAACAAAAACGAACTTGATGACACCGGAGGGAAGGTTGAATCTTTAATGATACGCGACAATAGTGATATTCAATCGAAAAACGAAAAAGATGCTATTGAAGATGATTCCACCTCGACATCCGGAATTGATATTTCTTCAGATCAATACGGCTTGATGGAACCCGAGGAAGATAATAATTCAGCCGATCTGAGCGTTGAAAAAATCCCGGCCGAAAAGGATAAAGATCATGATTACGATTGGTTTATCGATGAAATGAAAAAAGAGACGGGTGGCGGGTCCGGAAAAGTATCCAAGATTGACGCCAATGATTCAGGAATCATACACACTACTTTGGCCAGCGATGTAATTGAGCCGATTAAAAACGCCTCTTCCAGTGGAGATTTTCAGCCCGGTACCGGCGTGGCCGATGAACCGGAGATAAAAACCGGCGGAGTCGATCAGTTTATTTCCGAATTCAAAAAAGAAGTTGAGCAGTTAAAATCCAAATCTGACAAAACGACAACTCCATCAAAGGGGAGTAGTGTTTCGGCCTCCACCGCGGTTATGCAGGAAACGGTCCCGGAACAGGATATCAGGCTTGACCCCGCGGAAGTCCACCACTATGTCAGCCATATGGTGGAGATGTTAGCGGAAAAAGTTGCTAAAAATATAGTGGATAAAATTGACAAAGATGAACTCTATCGAATGCTCAAAGATAATTTGGGTCATATCGTGACCGATAAGAAATAAATAATTTATGCAATAAAAAAGGCCGGCAACGCGCCGGCCTTTTTTTGTGCCTGATTATTTCTATCTAATTAACTTTCTGCATTTCCGCAATAATTTCTTCAGGTGTTACAACGCCCTGCATAATTTTTTTGACGTTACCATCTGAATCTAAGAGCAGTGTCGTCGGCAATGAGTATTGCTTTATACCGAAACGCTTTAAAAATTCCTTCGTTTCCGGAGAGTCCGATTTTTCAAGCTGTAGTT
Organism: Candidatus Zixiibacteriota bacterium; assembly: GCA_043825815.1. GTDB lineage: Bacteria > Zixibacteria > MSB-5A5 > GN15 > PGXB01 > JBDRRI01. The sequence goes on along the minus strand of JBDRRI010000098.1, from coordinate 10,546 downwards.
TCAAAGACTGGAATCTTTTTGCTTCAGCGGCCACCATGGGGTTGCCGAAAGTTCTTTTCTCAAGAATTTTGCAGTTGGCGCACCAAGTTGCCCACGTGTCAATTAAAACCGGTTTGCCGGCTTCACGCGCCATATTCAGTCCTGAATCCAAATTGGTGTGCCAGTCGATAAGAGATTCTTCCTCCGCGCCGATTCCGGCCGATACCGGCAACCATTTTGATATGGGGGGTACAATAAAACCGGCGGTCAACATTGTTCCGAGAAGGAGATACGCACCAATTATAAAGGCGAGAAGGCCCAAAAATTTCCTCAATCGGTCGAAATACGATGATTCCGAAATAAGACGATCAAAACCGCCGCCGAAAATGGCAAAGGATATCAACAACAGTCCGGTAAGAATGGCTATAATCTCTGAATCAAGTATTGTTCGGAGAAAATAAAGAGCCATCAATAGAAGTACAAAACCAAAGAATTTCTTCACCGATTCCATCCACATTCCCGCGCCGGGAAGGGCGTTTATGGCCGAAGAGAAGGTTCCAATGATTAGATAAAGGGTGCCCAATCCGATTGCGAACACGAATAGCGTTAAAAAACCAAATATGGGCGAACCGTAGGTCGCAATATATAACAGTATTCCGGCCACAAATGGCCCAACACAGGGCGATACAACCAGAGCGGCGACTATCCCAAGAACGATCGAGCCTCCGATTCCTCCACCGCCTCCAGTAGTCCCGAGTTTGTTTCGCAAAAAAGCCGGTACCTGAAGTTCATATAGACCGAACATTGACAATGAAAATATAACAAATACGATGGCGATGCCGATAACTACGCCCGGAGAGGCCAGCCAGGCTCCGAATACGCCGCCGATTAGCGAGACTATTAAACCCATTATGCCATAAACAACCGCCATTGAGCCGACATAAAACAATGACATGATAAAACCCTTGCCGAGCGATCTGTCCTGCCCGGCAAATATTGAAACCGTAATCGGAATCATCGGATAAGTGCAGGGGGAGAAGGAAAGGAGCAGGCCGGTAATAAAGGCGAGACCGAGGGCCATAAAGTAACCCCAGAAACCGTATTCGTTAATTAATCGTTCCAAATCGGTTTCTTCAGCCTCCATCGGGGCAACTTCCTGATTGTTCGGCAGATTCTTATTAATTTGACCGAATATATCCGTATGGATGGGTGTGCCCTCACCGCCGATAGTAATGGCCAGCTCAAGGGGAACATCAACCGGCGCCCGGCATTCTTTGTCATTACAAGCCTGATAGCCAAAATTTAAAGGAAGGATTGTTTTTTCGAGAGGAGCATTTTCATTTATTTTTATATCGAAAGTAATATAAACGCGGCCATCATAAACCGACATTTTTTCTCCGAGAAGATCGACATTGGAACCAGGCGGATATTGAATATTTGAGGGTGTCAGGGAATTAGTAGTATCGAATGTCAATTCAGCCGGAATCAGAAAATCCTGATACGGTTTTGATGAATTAATATGCCACTGGGAGAGAATATCAATCACTACAACGGCCCGATAATTTTTTCCCGGCTGGGCGGAAGAATATGAGAAATATGCGGATACATCGGCCTGAGTCTCTTCGGCAATATCGGATTCGGTCTCAAAAGATAATTGCGCAAAAGTGGCGGAACCGCTAAGAATAAAAAATAATCCAATAAGAATAGTTAAAATAATTTTCATTGAAGAACCTGAGTAATTCATATCCAATATCTCCGCATATAGTATAAATTAATTTTAAAAGTTACTCGTCCCGGTATCAATTGTCAAGTTGAATTAATAATCCATCAAATAGTTCAACAGGATTCAATATCATTAGTTCCTAAATGTTTCCAAAAATTAATCGACATCACTTGACTGGCCAGCGGAGCTTGCATATATTGCGAAAAATTAACAAAGGTGTATTGTTAAGAAATAAAAATTATTATGGCAAAAGAAAAAACAAACGACACGGTTCTGGCGATTTGCATTCAGGAGATTAAAGAAGACGGCTCCGAATTGAGAATCTATGATGTTCTCAGAGCGGAAGATATTGAATTCCTTCATCAAGCGTTTATTGCCGATACTATTGTAAATATAACTGACTTGTCTTTGGTTGATTTTCATCTTTTTTACGGCGATAGTCCCAAGACTAATAAAGCGGTAAAAATAATTATCAAATATTTGGATGAAAAATTGGGTAGCAAGAAGGGTCAGGCGCTCAAGGATAGGCTGAAAATTACCAAGCTCAAACCGGAACGGTGGGGGTTGAAAATGGAGCATATTTTCAACCAGTGCTTTAAGGACGGCTATAAGCATGTCTTGTTAATCGGAAGTCGCACGCCGACTCTGAAATCAGATCGTTTAAATTTAGCCTTGAAATTACTTAAGAATTCCGACGCTGTTTTCGGACCGACGGTCGAAGGTCGGTATTATCTGATTGGACTATCCGGACAATATCATTTTAACCTCTCCGATTTTGACTGGAGTTCGCCGACGATATACTCCGAAGTGGCCAATCGCTTCCGCGAGCAGGGACTGACCTGGTCGGAACTGGAGATATGGTACACGGTTGAAAATCATGATGCTCTGGAATTTCTGGTCCGGGATATCAATCAGTACCGTTTTGAGGGCGACGAGGTTTCGGCCAAAGAAACTGAGATGGTCCTTGGGAGAATTTTAAACAGGTAAATTTTATGGAACGAGAAATTCAACGGTTGAACTGGAAACAGGTCAAAGAATTAGTTCCCGCGAAAATTGACACAGTTATTCTTCCGGTGGGAACCGTCGAAGCGCACGGAGCCGCCGCCCTGGGAACCGATAATTTTATTCCGGAATCAATCTCTGATTATTTGGCCGATAAGATCAATGCGCTGATTGCGCCTATATTAAATTATGGAATTACCAAATCACTTTACGGCTATCCCGGTTCAATGACCATTAAACCGAAAAATTACGAAAATTTTATTGATGATATTTTACATTCACTTAAAGATATTGGCTTTAAGAAAGTCATTGTAATCAATGGACACGGTGGCAACAATTCCGAACTTAAAAGTGCGGCTCAGAATTTTTATTATAAGTATAAAATCCGTATTGCGGTGATTCACTGGTGGGAGTTGACCAGCAATCTGGTTAAGGAATTTTATGGCGAGGCCGGAGGGCACGCGGCTCTCGATGAAAACGCAATGGTGCAGGCAATCGATGATAAACTGGTTGATAAAAATCTTTATGATGATAACTTGCCTTACAATTACCGGCCCGGAGGGGATATTTATCCTATCCCCGGTTCAATTTTGCTTTATACCGAAAACGAGGGCATCCCTGATTTCGATTATGAAAAATCCTGCGAATATCAAAAACTTGTTTTTGCCAAAGTTGAGGAATTTGTTAAATTTATTCTAAAGAGATGGGAAACGATTTAAGTAAAAATAAATATTTTGAAAGGCGTCCGCATTAGCGGACGTTTTTTTTGGCTAAAACCGGTATGCCGCCGTTACGTAGATTAGATTTAAAGTAATTTCATCCGAGGCGTCATGGTCAACCGTAAATTCATCGTTTTCATCGATATTCGGCGTGAATTGATAGACTCTGGTTTGATTGGTTTGAACATACGCGATATCAATCGTCATCACCTGATCAATTAAATAACCAAGACCAAAACTGAACCCGCGGCGATCCTTGTCAATATACCGCTTTTTATAAGGCAATGGATCGGAGATAAATCCGGATCTAAGGGATAGACCGATTGACGGCAGGGTATATTCGGCTCCGACTTTGAATTTTAAAACATCGCGATAAAAATATCTGATATCATCATTGTACATTTCATAGTCGATATTATTCTTATATTTCAATTGCGACCAGTCAATATATTCGAGGTCCGCCACGAGTAATAATCTTTTAAATCGCGATGATACTCCGACGGAAAATACAAATGGTTTAACGAGGTCATATTCATCGGTGCCGTAATATTCAATACCACCCTCAATCAGCGTGCCTTTGGCTTCAATAGAATAGCTGATTGGCAAATCAGCTGTTAGTCCGATTGCAAGATAGGGGGCCAGTTGCATTGCCAGACTGGCCTTGGTGCCGACACCAAGATAGCTGTTTTTGATAATCTGTTCCAGAATCAAAACGGAATCGGTGTTAGTCGGAACTGATTCGAAATTGATTTCATGCTTGCCATACATTAAATAAACCGCTCCGCCAAAAGAGATGCGGGGAGAAAGATCAATCCCCAGACCGGCTCCCCAGCGATTAATCCCGCCCGATTCGGAGGTTTGCTCAAAAATAGATTTATCCCCCTCCTGAAAATAAAAATTGGAAACTGCATCGAAATTCACCGAGCGCACCATGCCAATTCCTATAACCAGCGAACCGCGGTAGGTTGGATAGGGGATCGTTATTATGGCCGAATTCAATCGGCTGTTATTGCGACTGTCTCCGACCGTATAAATTTCATCGCCGTCCACCGGTGATGTTTCCGTGTTGCTTTTATATTTCTGAGAGGATAAGCCGAGATTGAATTCAATTCGAGGTATTCGGGCCAGATTGGCCGGATTATAGAAAAGAGCGGTTCCATCCATCGTCATGACCCCGGCGCCGCCCATGGCCATCTGGCGGGCTCCATAGCCATTGAAACCAAAAGCTATCGCCTCATCCTGACCGCAAATGTTACCGGATAAAATTAAAATAAATGCAAGAATTAAATAATTTACAAAACGGCTCATTGTTTTTTCATCCGCCCGGATTTCTTTGTGGCCTCTTTCGATGAATCTTTTTTATCATTACTGTCATCGGTGCGAGTCTTGGTTTCAACCGTTGTCTGTGAGCTTTCTTCGGTTTGTTTGGATGAGCTGGAACCAGATGATGCCGAAGACCCGCTTGAGCCCTGGGTTATATTGGGTATATAATTGTCATTGCCAATATACTGGTTAGCCGGTCTGGTTGCTTTTGCACCGCCATCGGAACGGGGATTGTCTGTTTGATCATCATCATAGCTGTAATTATATCTATCATACCAGTAAAAATCCCACCACCATGGTTCGGCATAATATCTTCCGAATCGTTCATAGGTCGTCCAGTAATCGGGGTAGTAGAGATGAGAGGTGCCGTAATCATCGTGATAATGCGGATGGCACCGGATACAATCGGTTTCTCCCGAAGTTGTCGTATAATTATTTCCCTCGCCGGGATGTTGAATAATAGTATAGCATCCCGATCCGAAAAGAATAAGAATCGAGGAAAATATAATAAGTCTCAAATATTTGTGCATTTTATGCCGTGCTTTCTATGGTTAGAAAAACTCTATATAAGTAAAACGTAATTCTCTGCCAATTGAATAGGTTTCTTCGCCAAAATCTTTCCGATTTCCCAGCATATCGTTTAATATAAATTCAAATTCAAGATTCTCGGAATACATCCATTTAACGCTCAAATTCAAATATCCCCGGCCATTTGAATAAGGATTGCTGTCGTCATTTAGCGCTATCTCATATTCAATGGAAAAGCCGATATTGTAGGCAAAACGAGTATCAATGCCCATAAATATTGGAGGCTCTTTATCACCATCGATCGAATGTTCCAGAGAATAATTCATTCCAACGTGGCCGCCAAAGGCAACACTGCCAAGAACCAGCGAACGGCTTACGACTCCATAGAATCCTTTGGATTTAAAGGTATATCGCTCCTCATCGTCAATATATCGGCCAAAACCCTGGGAATTAAAACCGACCGCAAAAGCAGGAAGAACATAGCTTTCATCGATTAGGCGCAGTTTGGTATTAAATTCGATTCTTGGATTTTCCTGGATATCCTGATCGGAAATCAATCCCTCAGCTCCATAAGAAACTCCGATCTGAAAACGACTGGAAAGGCCGATCGTTGTATTCCAGAGAAGGCCGCCGTTGCCGTAAAGGCGCATGCTGACATTGAAGCAACCTCGGGGAAGAGTCCCGGCCGTGGGATTATTGATTAATTGGATGGGAGGAATCTCATAAAGGGTATTAGCCGTTTCATTACTTGTATATTTTTCATTCTGAGCCATAGCTATAGATGAAAATAAAACCGCCAGTAAAATTATTATAAATTTTCTTTTAATCATCCTTAACATTATATCCTCCATCGGTTTTTTGTCAGCTTCCTTGCCATTTTTATAATACTTTTACAACCGATAACGGTCAATATAAAACAATATCATCATCTTACAGTTAATTTGTCAGCAAAAAGCATTCCGGTAATAATCGTATGTAACTCGTTGCAGTACAATTAGAATATATTTATTAAAAAAATAATTGCACAATAAATGGTCGCTATGACTATTTACTGCACTGTATTATAAGTAATTGAACTTCGGTTCAATATTCCGTTATATCAACCAGACGCGACTGCACCCACAGCTCTCCAAGGACGATTTCGCCTTCCTTGTCGGCCTCAATTAAATATTCTTTCGGTACCATAATCGAATAAGCGCCGTCAACCGGACGAAACGAACTGGTTCCCATCTGATCCAATCTCCCGAAATGTCCCGCCCCCGATAAAATGACTATCGGAATATCCTTCTGCTCAAAAACCTCCTCAATCATTTCAGCATATTGCGGCGATGTTAATCTGACTAAAGCGACCCAATCTTTCATCTCTTCTTCAAGAAATTCATTATCTTCGGGAACCAGCTCATCAATCAACTCCTCGTCGCAATCAGAGCAAAACGTAAACCCTTCTCGGTACTCGGCCCGGCATTTTGGACAAAAAGGCATGGCACACCTCCTCTGATTTGTTAAATAAATATACTTAAAAGATGGCCTCATATTCAAGATAAATTCTTTTATTTTTCGTTTTCATGTCTTATATTAGACAACTAATTTGAAAGTATGTTGTATATAATTATATACAAAGTTTAAAAAATGGAATTTTCCGGCATTAAAATTCGGAGGTAGCATGCCATCAAAAAAGTATCGCGATGTATTATATTTCTTAATTGGTTCTGCTCTTTTGGGGACTTTATTACTATTCGGATGTTATGGTGAGGCGGGAGAAGATGGTATCCAGGGACCAGCCGGTCCGACTCTGGCCAGTATAACCGGGACAGTTACAATTAATAATGGTGAATTATTGGCAACCGGCAAAACCGCCGCTGACGATGAAACCTATCGGGCCGCGGTCGCTATTAATAATGTTTCCAATATTCCTGATATAAAAATTAACGATTTTGATATACCGATCAATGACGTGGTCTTTTATGAAACAGGTCGCATGGAGGGGTATGGTTATAATATGCCCTATCCGTCTGATGATTCGGCGCGTTTGTCGGTCAGTTATACTCTAAATGACGGTGAGGCCGGATTAGCTGAGGCGGTCGTTGCCTTCCCCGAAGAGTTATTTATTTCCGATTATAATACAATGCACCATTCAATAGACAGCAGCATCTTTATTGCCTGGCCCGTTAACGATACCGCTGATGCATATTACCTTTATGTAAACCTAAGTTATAGTTGGCGGGATACGGCTGAAACGCTTTTTACCAATACGCTAATATATGATACTCTCGTCAGGGATAAACGCCACGATATAGATAAATACGATTTATTTCCCGATCCGAGTGATGTCGCTGATACCGGTTTTGTTTTTAGTGGATATATAAGCCTGTATAGCCTGAAAGGTCCCATCTTTGCCGGATCAGAATCGAATATGACCGGTGATGCAATTGGTTTTTTCTGCGCAGTTAGAGATGCCGGAACGATATATTTCCCGAACCCGAGCGATATCCGGAATAAAGTATCATTCCCGATAAGTGCCAATTCCGAGGAGCCGAATATTCCTGCTATGCTCCAAGAAAAATTATTAAAAATAAATATTCGATAAGCGGGGAAGTGGTAGATGAAATACAAGAAGAACAAAGAAACCGCTCTAATCGGCCTGGCAATGATACTGGTTGTCTTGATATCAGGTTGTGCCATGACCGATGGCGATGATGGTATTGCCGGACCGCCCGCATCCGAAATCGTCACTATAAACGGCGTTGTCCTTAATATGGGAACCTATGAAGTGGAAAAGAGACTTCTTGCCGTTACGGATTCGCTTTTAGCCGTAAATGTCTCAATTCACAATGCCTCCAATATCCCGAATTTAAAAATTGATAGCTTTGATCTCCCCGTTAATTTGGAAGAGTTTATTGATGGAGGACGGATTGAAGCGAATCGTGATGGCTTGCCATATCCTTCGGATAATACGGTTCTCTTAAGCGTGAATTTTACTGATTTTGACGGCGTTTATGCCTTTGCCTCGGCCCTTGTTGATATCCCCGACACTTTTTCATTTATTGATTCACTTAGTGGAGGATATATAGGCTTTTCCGATTCCCTTAAACCGACCTGGTCTGGAGCAACGCGGGCCGAAGCCTATCGCCTCAATATCTTATTTCAATATATCTGGCTTGACACACTCGGTAGTTCCCATAATTTTCGTTTTAACAAAGATGTCATAGTTTTTGATACAAGTTATTTAATAATGCCTCAGGATATTTTTCCCGATTCAATGTTGATAGACAATATCGGCATGTTCACAGGCTCAATAAATATTTTTGCTCTTTCCGGTTCTTTCCTTACTGGAAACGGATCCAATATCAGTGGCAATGCATCGGGTACCTTCTTGGGAGCCACATATGGTGGCGGAGTAACTTACAATTATGGTTCTGCGCCGCCGCCAATGAGCATTACGACTATGGATAAAGACAGAGCTATGCAAATTTTACAGGATATTAATTGACGAAGAATAAATTCAAGCATTGACCCGGAGAAAAGTTTTTCTTCCGGATTTTTATTTGATTGAGTTTAAAAGTAGTTTTTTTAGTCTTTTGGTAAGCGGGCCTGTCGGAAATTCGATTGTATCTTTATCGGTTATCGATGAAACCGGGACAATCAGCTTTAATGATGAGGCTATAAATATTTCGTCGGACTTAACCAGATTCCCCAATTTAATATTTTTGATGCTTATTGGGATTCCATTTTCCTGCGCAATTTCAAGAATATGTTTGCGCGTCATACCCTCCAGACATCCGGCCGTCAGGGGAGTGGTGAATAGTCTGCCATTCTTTATCCAGAAGATATTGGCCGACGTTGTTTCGGCGACATTGCCCTGTCGATTAAGAAGAATGCCGTCATCGTACTTAGAGGCATAAGCCCGTTTTCGGGAAGTCATCTCAATAATAAACGATAGGGTTTTAACATTCCTGAATGGGCTCTTGCTGTCGACTCGGAATGGGGCCACCGTCAATCGAAACGGTTTTTTAAACGGCGTAAATTCAGTAACAATTACAATTACTCGCGGGTGCGAGCGTTTACCCGCCCAAAAGGCGGAATCGCCCGAAGTAATCGTCAAACGCAATTTTTTTATGGATGCACTATTTTTGCAATTCGCTTCATTTATCCATCGTTGGATTGTTTTTCGGCTGTATGGTATAGTAATGCCGATTAGCTCAGCGCCGCGGTAAAGACGATCGAGATGATCTTCGATGAATACGACTCGATCCTCAATCGCAAGAAATGTCTCGAATAGGCCATCGGCATAAAAAAGCGAATTATCAAAAATAGAGATTTTGGCATCCTTTTTGGAAATCGCTTTTCCGTTTAGGGAACAATTAATTTTCATAGCAAATAATATATACTTAAGCAGTTCAATTTACAATATCGAATTAAAATTGATATTGCCTCCCAAGATTAACTGCATCAAATGTGAAAAGCATTGCATAATCAGGACTTAAATTATCCTAAAAACTAACTATTTTCTACTCATTCGAAATTATAACAATAATATTTACAACAAGATACGTTTCTACTATTGGCACCCCTTTATAATGATATTAAAGGTGTTAATGGCATAAATATTGCTTAAAACTCAATTGAAAGTGAACAAGAAATACACTTGAGTTGTTAGAGATAAAGGGAGTGGTGTGTGCTGGTTTACCAGCCACCTGACGTTAGAGTCGGGCATCCCCCCTCCACCACTCCCTATTTTTTTTCAACGAGCCCCCCACTAAGCTAAATCAATCATTTGCCGATAATCTAAAAGATAAAGCTTAATTCTTAAATTTTGGAATAGTAATATGAAGTCTCCCAGTTTATTAATGAGATTGTCGCATCTTATTATTGTACAAATAATATTCATATTTTCCGCCATTGCCTTGGTGGTTTTCTGGCCGGATAACGACCCTGAATTTGGCAAAGTCTGGTCTCATAAAAAAAATATAGTCTTAAACACGGCGAATGATCTGGCCAAATATCTGGCGGCCCAATCTCAGGGCGATAAACAGGAATTGGATATGGCCAAAGACATTAACCATTTTTTGGCCGAAACTGGAATGGTCAGTCACGCTGATCTGTTAAGTCGCGATCCTGAATCGGGACAGCCTGTTTTAAAGCATTTGGGATGTACTATTCATGACAATTCAACCCTTGATAATCATGGTTTCCTGATATTTTACGAACCGCTGATACAATATTTTAAAACGACTGATGAGCCCTATCTATCATTAATTGCCAAAAATACGGA
>JBDRRI010000097.1:0-5143 GCA_043825815.1 Candidatus Zixiibacteriota bacterium | reverse complement strand
TTCTAAATCATAAAAATTCACAGTTGTCTTTCAAAGACGGTCATCCAATTTTCGACGCTCTTATGCCGGAACTTCTCTCCAGCGTTATTCCGGAGGCGTTATCGGTGCTTATTCTACTCCTTATTCTCTCAGCTTCAATGTCAACCCTGGCTGCCCTGGTGCTAATTTCCAGTTCTTCATTCGCCAAAGATTTATACGCCGGTTTTATCAATAAGAATGTTTCCGACAAAGGCCTGACTACCCTCATGCGCCTATCCAGCTTATTTTTTGTATTTCTCTCGGTTGTCCTGGCCTATCTTAAGCCGGCCACAATCGTGGCGATACTCGGGATTTCATGGGGGGCGATTGGTTCGGTATTTCTGGGACCATTTATCTGGGGATTGTTTTGGAAAAAGGCGAATCGCACGGGCGCAATTGCATCGTCTTTCCTGGGATTGGCTTCATGTTTGATACTCTATTATTTCTTTGATATGCCGTCGCCTCAATCAGGAACAATTGGAATGATTGTGTCAGTTTCTGTCACACCGCTGGCAGGCATTCTGAACAATAAATAATTCCCGACCACAAACAACTATATACGGCGCCAACAACTTAGGGTGATTCGCCTCATGATCGCATCTCTCATCCATTAATTTTTATTGACAGAAAAAGCCATGACTTTATATTATATAATGTAAATATAAAGAAATCATTCTATCCGGTTTTTAAATTTTGGCATAACAAAAATAGTAGACCGGTTGACTGTCATTTGTCATTATTGTTTTTTGAAATAAATATATTTACTTTTCAAATTTTTAATCATTTTCCGAGGAGGAATTATGGTACAAAATGTTAATCGAATCATTTTATTAATCTGCCTGATCCTATTAATACCGATAACGATATCGGCGGCTGAATCGTGCATCATGCCTGACAACGGGTTGGGAACGGTTGATCTTCCCGCCGACTGCCCAATGGCAACTGCGCCGGGAGAGTCGTTTATGATTATCGACGGACTTCCACCAGGATCGACGCTTGAAATGCCCGGGTATTTCGATAATTATATGTGCAACAATCATCAGGAATGTTCAATAGTAATGGCACCGGGAATCTGCGAAGCGGCGGGAGGCTCATTAGGCGGCGAGATACAATGTTATGAGGCGACATTATACCTGACTGTTTCAGGCACGGGCAGTTTTACCGGATTTAATAGAAATCTGGCCGTACCAGTATTTATCGAAACTCATTCCGCTCCAAGAGTGCGAGCCAAATCGGAGGGAACTTTTACAACCGATCTTTATCGCCTTCATGGTGAACTATTCGGCGATCCCGATTTCTGCACATTCCGGATTCTTGGCGGAACTGATATAGGATTGCCCAGTCCCGGAGAAATTACTTTGACCGACCTTGGCGACGGGACTTTCAATGTTGAGAGTTTCTTCGATATAACCTATCAAATCGAATTTGAGGGATGTCCCGGTTCAATGCTTGATGGTTTATCCGGCGTGACTACCGGCACCGCCCGGGTTGAACAGGGAACCGGGCGAGGATGGCAACCAGGGGATGATTACAAGATGCATTTCCCGCAACTTCCCGATGAAGAGGGCTGGAATGTTTATGCCAGTGGCGATTTTAGATTGGCCGATGACTGGCAGTGCTCGGAAACGGGACCAGTCAGCGATATTCACTGGTGGGGCTCATGGAAAAATGGTATCGCCGGAGATATTGTCGCATTTGAAGTCTGTATTTATTCGGATATTCCCGATCCTGATCCAACTGATCCGGCCACTCATAGCATGCCTGATGCCGTGCTATGGTCGCGGATTTTCCCAATCGACGATGTTTCCGTCATTCATATAACACCCGATCCGCAGCTAATGGAAGGCTGGTATGATCCGACCACCGATACCTATCTCTATAATGATCACGATAATTATTATCAATATAACCTTTATGATATCGTCAATCCGTTTATTCAGGAACAGGGTATGATTTACTGGCTCGGAATTCGGGCTGTCGTTCCCAATACTCAAACCCAATGGGGGTGGAAATCGACGCTGGATCATTGGAATGATGATGCTACATTCGGTGGTCCGACGTGCACGGAACCAGTAATATATGGTATCGGTACGGTTGATCTGCCGGTTGATTGCGATTACACCAGTAATCCTGAAAATCCATTTTTGATAATCGACGGGCTTCCTCCGGGAACGACTATTGAATGGGATGTAACCCTGACAGATTTTTATTGCGATCAATCGACATTTTGCAATGGTCCTCTTCCCGCCGGTTCATGCGAGGGCCAGGGTGGGACTCTGGGCGGAAATTACCATTGTTTTGAAGCAAACTTGATGATGCGTGGTACCGGAACCGGAGATTTAACCGGATATAATCGGACTCTTAATGTTCCGGTCGTGTTGGAAATTCATACCGGACCAAGAAATCCTGGCGATCTTGAGCAGGATTTTCCGGCGGAATTGATAAGGATGCAGGGCCAATTATTCGGTGATCCTGATTTTTGTGTTTTTCAAATTTCGGCCGGTTTTGATTATGGCCTTCCCTGTCCGGGCGCATTTGAAATCGACAATTGTGATCCCGATTGGTGGGTGGAAAGCTTCTTCGACATTACCTATCAAATCCAATTCGAGGGTTGCCCTGGTTCGCCGCTTGAAGGTCTTGCAGGGATTACGACGGCAACCAGTCGCGTTACACAGGGCGGGAAGGTCTGGACCGAGCTCTTCGAGCCCGGAACCGCGGATACTGTTGTAAATGCTTTCTTTATTACCGTCGATCCTTCAGGTACGCCTGTGGGCGGTGGCGGTGAAAATCCATTTGGTGATGGCTGGTATTTCTATCCGCAATACGATTGGTGGAATATATGGTTCTATGATCATCCGTTCTCTTATGACCGATATAAGACAATCCACATTGAGTTTGATGCCTTCCCGATGGCCGCCGGGCCGGCTTTGTTGGAACTGGCTGTAAACTGGTCAACCGATCAGTGGTCGCTCGACCAGCCGATCCTTGATAGCGCACCACCGCTTCCGGGTGTAAATGAAGATATTTATATCGGGCGGCAGACATTATTCCTGGAGGAGATGTTCCAGGGTCATTATTTTGTTGATTATATAATTCCCGATTATAATCCGGAATGGGTTTCAATCGATGTGCGCGGCTTTAATTTCAATATTGATTTTGGATTTATCGAACATGCCTGTGCCAGCAAGGCTAATATTGAATCGATGGATCTGTCGTTTGTCATTACGACTGAACCGGGCGAATGCGATTGTATCCCCGGCGATGCCAATAATAATACGGTGCTGAATATTCTTGATATAACTTATTTGATTTCCTACCTCTATAAGAGCGGTCCACCTCCGGCGCCTTATGCTTTATGCTCCGGAGATGCAAACTGTAACTGTGCCATTAATATTATCGATATAACCTATTTGATTGCCTACCTGTATAAGGGCGGTCCGGCTCCATGCGACTGCCAGCAATGGTTAATCAACTGCGGTCCACCGCTCAGAAAATAAACTAAATAAAGAAAGCCCGGTTATCTATCACCGGGCTTTTTTATTTTAAATCACTTATTCAAAACGAAGATCAGGCATACATCAGTTTCAATTCTTCAAGACGTTCCTTGACATTGACGGTATTGGCGCATTCGACCGTGCACTCATCGCAATTGGTACATAATTTCAAACCTGATTTTTCCGGTATATCATTATATGTCTGTCGGGCGTACATCATATCGCCATAGCGGGCGGCATACATATGCGTCCGCATCAAAGTCGGAATATCGGCGCCATGGGGACATTGCGCCAGACACTGCCGGCATTGGCGACAAAAATCAATGGAAAGTATAGCGCTGTTGTCATTCAGGAAATTGCGCTCATCCTCGGTGAATTCGATATCATACGCCACCGAAAAATCCTCATTGAGCATATCAAAATTGGTCATTGAGGGAATACTTGTCGCGAAATATTTATTATGAAATATCCATTTCAAAGCCGCCGTCATTATTACCGAATTGGTATATTTCTGGCGCGACTCCGGGTTAGGCCAGCGTCCGCCACCCGCCTGGGTTTTCATAGCCACAAACCTGACACCTTTTTCTCCGGCATTTTTTATAGCGTTATTCAATTCGGTATCGGCAGCGTAGGTGAAATTGTACGATGTCAGGACGATATCATAGATATCATGTTTGACTGTTTCGTTTATCACATCCGCCATACCGGCATGGGTTGAAGTTCCTGCCAGCAATATCTTTTTCTGCGCTTTCAGTTCGGCGAGACCTTCTATAACGGCCGGACTGTTGACTTCTTCGGCCGTCGACATCGAATGCAGATAGAGGACATCGATATAATCAGTCTTGAGACGGCGGAGTGATCCCTCGACGAACGTGATCGTTTTCTTGACCGCTTCGGCGGCACTTAGATTGGCCGTTTGATGGACTGCCGTAATTTTAGTAGCCAAATAGACCTTATCGCGAACCCCCAATTTGGCAATCAGATTACCGAGCATCTGTTCATTGCTGCCATAGCCATAATTGGAAGCAGTATCGAAATGCCGAATACCTTTTTCGTACGCGGCCTGCACAATACCGGGGTTGTTGGTTCCGGCCACACCCATACTGACAATCGGAACCTGCGGGCCGTTTTTGCCGAGTTGGCGGGTGATAACTTTTTGTGAATCGGTTTTTTCCGCCGTGACATCATCGGCCAGAGAAAGACCGGGAGTCAGCCCGACCGTACTGGCGGTCGCCAGACCGGCGGCAACCGAGGATATAAATTTCCGCCGCGAGACTTTGGAGTTTAATTTTTTCATCGCTTCTCCCTTTTATTTTTATTCTAAATTTTCTTCAATGGTTGAGGACGGATTTAAAAAATTATTGGCATTAGTGGTAAGCGTATTTATTAAATCAGCGCCAAGATTCTGATCATCCGGCAAAACTTTAAGGACCGTCTCATAACAGGTTCTGGCCATTGCCGTATCCTGCGCGGCCAGACAGGCATCGGCGTAGCTATCCCAGCAGTTGGCCGAATTAGGATACGCCTCGGCGTTGAGACGCATGATTGTTATAGCATCCTCAAGCTGACCCTGATTAATCAACTGATACCCCAGCTGATTAAACACCGCCTCGGGAAAGGTAATGGAGCCG
>JBDRRI010000096.1:0-11799 GCA_043825815.1 Candidatus Zixiibacteriota bacterium | reverse complement strand
GCCCTGACCATTCACCTGAGCGATTAAGTTTTCGGCGAGATAATAATTATCCGATGAGGGACTATCCAAAAATCTTATCATAATATTTTCACGGGTTTTATCGCAGAAAATCTCCGGAGTAACGAACGATTGCCGGAAATCGAGAAAGCGGATATCGGCCGGTTCGGCCTTTTCGGGAAGAATCAGGTTCTCCCGATACTGCCACCGGCGCCGCGGTGCATTTAGTTCGATAAATATCAGCCGGCCCGCCTTATCAAGATGAAGCGAGATGATATCTGAATCGAGAAATGAAAAGAAACGGGCTTTGTCGTGATTATTTTCGACCGGGAAATAGAGCTATTCTTCTTCGAGCTGATAAAAACCCCGGCCGGGGGGTATTTCCTCGGCCGGGGTGATAATTCTAAGCGACAGCGCCGAAAGCGACATAACGGTTATTTTTTGAGTTCTTTCAACTTATCCCGAGAATTGTCGGCTTCCAGCGTATTGGGAAACTCATCGACTAACTTCTGGAAAAATTTGACCGCATCGGTTTTGTGACCCAGTTCTTCATGCGAGCGGGCCAGCTTATACAGAGCGGTCGCCTTTTTCTCCGAATCCGGATATTCGGACAGCATCAGATCGAATTCCGAAATGGCATTGGCGTATTTTTCCATTGAATAATACGATTCACCGATCCAGAATCGAGCATTATCAGCCAGATCATGCGTTCCGCAGTATTTCAAGTAATCTTGAAAACTGCTAATCCCCTCTTCATAATTCCCCTGCATGACAAACGTAAAGGCATCATCATAAAGACTCTGGCAATTGACGCCCGGCAATGTTTCCGTCGCGATCGTTGCCGTTGAATCTTCGGTTTTGCCCAAGGGATTCGTCCGTGGCGGAGTTACAAAAGCGGGAGCCGATGAACCCGCGAGAGCATCAACTTTCCCCTGAAGATCGTTGATATTTGTCTGCGTCATCTGCGCCTGATCGAGTAACTCACTGACGGCTGAGCGTATTTCGGCGCGAAGTTTCAGCGAGGCATCGGAGTCGGCCACAATTAATGAATCGAGCTTATCCATACGTTCCCGCATCTCTCTCTGGTCGGAGCGAATATTGTTGATCTTGTCATCAATAATCATAATATCCCGTTTCATGGCACAGCCCGATAACATGGCCGCGGCCAGAGCCGAGACGGCGAGAATCTGTATTAGTTTTTTAAAACGCATCAATACAACTTATTTATTGTGAATAAATCTTAAATTCACATCTTCTATTCTTGGCCCAGGCCGTTTCCGTGTGGCCCGTGTCAACCGGTTTCGATTTGCCATAGCTAACCGTTTCATGAATCTGAGCCGGATTAACGCCTAACTGAAGCAAATAATCTTTTGCTGACATGGCGCGCTTATCGCCCAGCGAAAGATTGTACTTCTCGGTCCCGCGTTCATCGCAATGACCCTCAATCACGATAATAACTTCCCGTTTTGACTTAAGAAGCGCGGCATTGTTATCAAGCGATTTCTTGGCTTTATCGACCAGATTGTACTTGTCGAAATCGAAATAAATCGTCATAAAATCAGAATCTTTCATCGGTATCACTTCCGGCTCCGGTTCTGGTATCACTTCTTTAACTGGTTCCGGTTCAGGGGTTGGCTCTTCAATGACTGGTGCTTCCGGGACCGGTTCCGGTTTATGGCCGCAACCGACCATTAAAATCAAAAACGCGCTGAGCAGAGTGAATAGTAATAATTTTTTCATTTCGTCCTCCTAAATTTTTATAGCTTTATTGTCCTTTATAGTTCCAATTCTATTAAATTTTATGGTATCGGTCAACTAAAATATAATAATTTGTCTCCTCCCGTTACATAATTGTTGGATTTATATATCCCGCGTGGGAATCCCGACCACCTTTATTAACTTTATTTTATAGGCATCCAGGCCGGATTGGAAT
Source organism: Candidatus Zixiibacteriota bacterium (assembly GCA_043825815.1). Lineage (GTDB taxonomy): Bacteria > Zixibacteria > MSB-5A5 > GN15 > PGXB01 > JBDRRI01. Next base: position 9,869 of record JBDRRI010000096.1, on the reverse strand, counting down.
AACCGCCATCGCTGGTAACGCGATGTTTGCTGATTCCGAAAATATCCATCATATATATTTCTCGCGGTCCCAGACGGGTCGACGTGAATACAATATGGTTGCCGTCGGGCGAGACATAGGGATCCTCATTATCCGCAATGTCTGCCAAAACCTGAAAATTCTTCCCGGTTATATCTATCGAGCAGATATCAAAGCCGCCATTTCGGCTGACAAATACAATTTTGTTTCCTTTCGGCGACCAGTTGGGCGATTCGTTATATCCGCCCTGATAAGTCAACCGCTGGACATTGAGACCCTCCTTGTCCATAACATAAATTTGCGGCGAGCCGGTCCGATCGGAGGTAAACGCAATCATCCTTCCGTCGGGCGACCAGGTTGGCGATGTTTCAATCGCCCGGCTATTGGTCAATCTCTTGATTATCTTGCCTTTTCGGTCCAATAAGTATATTTCCGAGTTGCCGTCTTTGGTCAAGACGCAGGCGATAGTTTTGCCGTCGGGTGAAACCGCCGGGGCCGCATTTAATCCCGGATAATCGGAAAATTTATCCGCTATGCCCGTTTTTACATTAATCATATAAATCTGCGCCGATCCGTTGCGGTAAGTCGTGTAAAATACCGTTTCTCCATCCGGTGATATCGCCGGAAGGATATTAATTGATCCGTTGGCGGTCAATTGCCGCGGATTTTTGCCGTCATAATCGGAAATAAATATTTCCCGGGCGCTGTCGAGCTGTTTGGAATAGACAATCTTGGTCTCAAAAATGCCATTATCGCCGGTCAAAAATTTGACAATATCATTGGCAATTCGATGAATTACCGACCGGTAATAAGTTTTCTCAATTTTGTATCGATCTTTTTTAAGCTCCCGTCCAGTCTCCACAGCATAAAGGCGGTACCCCACCGAAATTTCATTGCGCGGAAATTCAACATCCAGCTTGACCAGATAGCGCACGCCCAGCCATTTCCAACTGGTTACGGTCATTTCCTCAATTTCCATATGCTTCATATAAAACGAATCAATGCCCATTCCCTCGAAAAACGGAGAGAAATCAAGATCATTTCTCAAGATTACACCGCAGTTGCGGAGTAAAATCGAATCCTGACGGTCGATATACTCAACCCCGATATAACGGACCTCATCAACCGCGATTTTTGTTTCCTCAAATGAATCCTTGGGAGATAACCGCCCTTGGACATCCCTGACACTCAGGCCGGATTGAGCCATAATCGAGCTCACAGCCAGCATTAATACAGCAAGCGTGATCGTAAATATTATTTTTCTCATTGTGGTACGTATGGAAAGGTTAAATGTATGCCAATAATTTCTTCGACAAATTCCGCCGGTAAGGGCGGAAGCGGTTTGGAGAGATTGATGGCTCTGACACAGGCTCCATCAAAAGCGTCGATGCCTGATGATTTTTCTATTTCAACTTTGATTACCCGTCCGGAGCGGATGACCTGAAAATAAACCACGCACTCCATCGACTGGGTCGAATAAATCGGATTTCTCCAATTGAATTCTATTTTTGAAAAAGCCTGAACAAACCAGTAGGGATAATCAAACGAAGCATTATCAACGGCGGCGCTTCCGAACCTGGAGCCGGACATAACCTCATCGCCGACATCTTTTTGCCCGTTAGTTGTCCCCGCTTTTTCCTCCTTGCCTTTTTCATTCTTGGGCTGGTATGTTTTATCCTCTTTCTTTTTCGGTTTCGGCGTCTCTTTTGGTTTCAGTTTTTTAGCTTCGGTAATCGATTTGGGATCGGGCAAGACCGCCAGTTCGTCCTCAGCCGATATTGCCTGCGGGATTTCGACTTTCTTGGCCGGCGGTGATTCCACCTGCTGGGTAATCGGCATGGCGGCCAGACGAACATTTATCACCTCGCCCAAATCAGTATTGATCCGCGGCTGAAACGGCGTGATAACAACCAATCCAATCGCCAGGCTCATATGAAGTATCAGCGAATATATAAGATCTTTTTTCATGAACTATTTTTTTAATTTGCCCTCATCCTTGGCGGTAATCAGCCCCAGTTCCTCGATCCCCATACTTTTCAACCGACCAATCACATCAACCACGCGGCCATAGGCAACCAATGAATCGGCTCGCAGGAAGACCGATGATTTCCCCAGTTTGCTCAGTTCTTTATCGAGATCCGATTGAAATCGATCCATCGGTGACCAGACATCATTAATAAAAACACCGCCCTTTTTGTCGATTGTCAAGACTACTCCTTCGGCCTCCTCGGAAAGCGCCGCCGTTTTGGTCTTGGGCAGATCAACCTCGATACCCGACTGTAGGAGCGGGGCCGAAATCATAAAGATAATAAGAAGAACCAGCACAACATCGACCAGATTGGTGACATTGATTTCCGCCATTGAATGATATTCGCGCCTTCTCATCAGGTCAAATCCCTCTTAATCCGTCCCTTAAATTCGAGCCCGAAATTAGAGGCCGTATCATAATAATATTTTAGTTTATTGTTGGCCCAGTTGAATCCGATTACCGCCGGAATGGCGGCGCCCAAACCGACAATGGTTGCCAGAAGCGCCTCGGCAATACCTGGGGCAACGACTGCCAGCGAGGCCGAACCTCGCTCGCCAATCGACCAGAAGGCATCCATAATCCCGACCACCGTTCCCATAAGACCAAGAAAGGGCGAGGCATTGGCGGTCGTGGCCAGAAAGACGACCTTGCGTTCAAGATCGCCAATTTCCTCCGCGGCGGTTCTTTCCAGTGTCATGGAAATGATTTCGACATCATCATTATCCAGAGGACGGTCATTTTCCTTTAGCTTTCCCGTTGATTCCTTGGCGGAGATAATTCCGCTCGCCTCTTTGTAACCTTTTAAGAACATCGGTGCCAGGGGAGAGTTAGCGAATTCTTTGGCTTTGGCGGCCACCGCCGACATTTTATTGGTATTGCGAAACAACTCCAGAAAAGCCTGATTTTCCCGCTCGACTCGTTTAAACGTTCGCCATTTGTTCAACATTATCCCCCAGGAGATGAGCGAAGCCATCACCAGGACAATCAGGATTAATATTCCAAATAAACTTGTTTGCCCGATTATTTGCCAAATCCCGCCGGTCAGCAATCCCATTGCCAAAAATATATTCTGTTCCATACCTGCCTTTTACATTTTTAGATGCCTGATGGTTCGTCCCCTTAAGGTACCGTTTTATTTTAATACGTATCATCCTATAATAAAGTTCATACAATTAACAGTCAACAAAAAGCTATGATAGAGCGAAAATGATTTTGTTTTTTTATTGACTTCCCAAGCGGAAGGCCTATTTTGGGGGGAACCTAAACCAAACCTTAAACATGAGGGAAGCTATGAAAAGGATATTAATTATCTTGCTTTCAATTTCACTGATTATGGCGTTTTTCGGCGGTTGCGGCAAAAAGGAAGAGCCGAAACCGACCACTGAAATGACCGAACCGACTACGACCACGACTGATTCAACCATGGGTGAAACTATAATAGATGAAGCGGTTGATTCATTGGAAGCTATGGGAGAGGACGTCAAGAAAGAGGCTGAAAAAGTCGTCGACGACGCTACCGAATCCGTTAAAGGAGCAGTAGAAGGACATTAAGGGGAAAAACATACAAAATTATAAAAGCCCGGCAATTGCCGGGCTTTTTTTACAAATCCTATTTGATAATAAAACCTGTCCGATTGGTTGTCCTATGATTCCAACATTTCCACATTGGCACGGGGAACAATCGCTTTGGCTCCGTCTTCGAATTCAACCTCTAAAACGCGCGCCTTCGATCCGGATTCCAGAACCGCCAGTTCCGGGGGAAGATTGGTCACCTTGCCCAGCATGCCAAAATATGGATGGCGAATGACGCGGACCGGCGTTCCGATATTTAGACCCTGCTCGCGGTAGTCGGCATCATCAGTTTTTTGATGAATATCGCCTTCCAGCGGGATGATCAGTTCGGGACGAATAACCCCGGCGCGAATTTGGGTAGCGCCGTTAAAACAGGCCATTTTACCCTCATTATCTTTAAGAAGCTGGAACGTCTTGCCGGCCATATTGATCTGGCCAAACCCCTCGGTAACAATCAGTGTGACGCCGATATCTTCCGACCCGGTAATCGCCACGCCAATATCGTAGCCTAAAAAGTCGCGCAAGTCCTTATCATCGAATCCGCCGACACAAATTCCAGCGGCACCGACCGAAACGGCCTTCTTAATCGCATCGGCGGTTACCATAGAGCCGCCGATAATAACTTTGCCTTTACAATCCTCGTTAATTTCCTTTTCCGTCAAGACAGCGGTTTTGTCGGGGACGACAATCTTAATTTCACCGTGGGTTTCACCGCCAATACCAAAAATACCCTGAACAAACGATGCCCAGGTGCTAACCGCAACCCCTTCCCGTTCATATGTTTCTACGATTTCACCGGTAATGTAAGCCTTAACGGTAACTGGAATCGGTTCGCCGCGAAGAAGAACCTGTCCGGTAATTTTTGAGATTGATTCGATTGTCCCACTAATTTTAGCCGGGCATTTTGATTTAAAAAGACCGAAAAATGAAGACGATACCGCAATATTTTCGCCCTCTTCGACCCGGTCGCCCTGCTTTTTCAGCATTGTATCTTCAATATCCTCCGGCGGAATTCCGAGGATATTGGCCACATTAATCGGTTCCACCGTTCCGGGCAGATCGGTTTTGGCAATAATATCATCGGGATTGACATGGTCGCCTTTTTTTACAACAACATCGCCTTTAAGCGGAAGAATTCTTTTTTTGGTTAAAAGTATTTTGTCGGTTACTTTTAATCCTGGTGTATATGCATGACCCATATTTACAGCCTCATTCTATATCTTAAGCAAACTTATTTCTTTTTCTTCTTGGAAACCGCGATTCGAATAATACTGACGGCAATAAATGCGATCAGTATTGCAATTAACCAGTTTTTCTTGTTGCTGAATCCCTCGGATTTACCCGGCTCCGGAAATTCCGAATCATCGTATGTCGGCAAATCCTTATCCTTAACATCAATAATCTGGGCCGATTCCGGCGGAGCGGCCGCTTCCAGATTATCCGTTTTCATCGAATTGACAATATTTAAGAAAACGGGTTGCAGATCATTATACAGCTCTTTAGGGGAGTAGCACAAGAATATCGCCACCCCTTTTTTGTAAAATTTACGAACCTCGAGAAGATATTTGTCGGCATATTCCGAGCTGACCCTGCTTTTGGTGAAAACCGTTTTAAGCTCTTTGTCATAGATCGGTTCATCCAACTGAAGTGTTTGATTGGTCGATTTTAGACTTGCATTTTTGGGTCGCTTTTGATAATCATTGGCCACCTCAAGCAGAACCGAATCAATTTGTCCCGATGTTAATTCCTCGGCGGGATGATGAATGACAAAAACATACGCGCCGGTAAAAAACGGCTGGTCCGATCTCGGAGCGATAACCGCATCGTACTCAAAAACCGTATGGTCAACATTCTGCGTTTCCAGAAATATATTGACCGTGCTGTACGGAACGTGATACCAGTCATCAGGCATCGTTATATAATAACCGGCCGCCCAGTTGACGAAATTTTCTTCCGCCTTCAGGGGAATAAATATAACCAAAATCAGAAAAGATAAAACCAATACTTTTTTCATGTTTACCTCGATAATTCCTATCGCTCGAGAGCTTTCGGAGGATATGCTTCCAAAACCGTCATCCATTCCTTAAGCGATTTAATTCTGGTCGCCTCATCTTCAGGAACCTTGAACGGACGTCCCCGTCCATCAAGAATAATACCGACCACGCCGCCGGGCAGTTCGGCATTCAGCTTGTGGCCTTTGCCGGCCCCGATATCCATATTCTTGGTCGGGTTAAATTCGGCATTGGCCTTAAGCGGCAGATTCTTGTCATCGAGACCAAGTTTGAACATCTTCATCTCGCCCCACATAAGCGTCCCCGTTTCAACTTTGCCGTCCGGCATCGTAATCTTATAATCCATCACCGGTCCCGGCTTCTTGAGTTCGCCGACCGGAGCAACGCATGATCCGAGATGAATCAAACAATCCTTATTGAAAACCTCCGTGGCCGCCTGCGGCTGAACCTCGGTCAATACGCCCAGTTGAGGCATCATAAAGATCGAGTCGACCGCTAATCGGGTGACACCCTCGGGAAGGAAAGCATCGATTAGCATCATCGCCGATTGATTCCGCTTCGGTGCATGAGACAGAACCCCCCCGGAACCGACCAGAATATCGAGCGACATCATATTAACAATTGTTTCGCCCGATGATGATTGATCAAAGGCATCAGCGATAGTCCTCTGCTGCTGGACGCCCTTGAGGGCCGTTGCGAAATTCTTATGTTGTATAAAAGCCAGCCGTAATGCCTCCTTGGCAATCGCCTGCTCGAAAATCAACTCTTCCATCGACTGCGGAATCGTCGTCGGACGGATCTTTTTGTTTTTAACGCGGTTTCTCAAATCGCGCTCGTCCATATTGAACGGCACCCAGCGCATGACATTGGGAAGCGTCGCCTCGGCAAAAACGTTGGAAATCGAGTAGCTCATACCCAGGTTGGCCGAAACCGTTCTATTGAATTCCGATTCATCTTTATTTTCGTGCGGACGAAAAACCGAAAATACGTCGGTCGTAGCGCCACCGATATCAACCCCGACCGCCTCGATATGTTCCATATCGGCGATCGTCTTGATAATCAATCCGACCGCTCCGGGAGTCGGCATAATCGGGGCGTCGGCCCAGCTCATCAACTTGCTGTAACCGGGCGCCTGCGCCATAACATGTTCCATAAAAAGATTATGAATCTCTTCGCGCGCCGGGCCAAGGTTTTCGCGCTCGAGTACCGGCCGTAAATTATCAACAATTTTTAAATCAACTTTTTTGGAGAGCGTGTCTTTAACCAGCTCTCGGGCGTCAGTATTACCGGCATAAATGACCGGGAGGTTATATCCGGAACCGAGACGCGGACGCGGATCCGCCGCGGATATAAGCTCGGCTATCTCCACCACATGGGTCGTCGTGCCGCCGTCAATTCCGCCGGAGAGTAAGATCATATCCGGGCGAAGGTGCCGGATTCTTTCTATCTGTTGATGGGGGAGACGCTTGTCATTGGAAGCGATTACATCCATAACAATCGCACCGGCTCCAAGCGCCGCGCGCTCCGCCGATTCCGCCGTCATGGAACGAACCACTCCGGCCACCATCATCTGCAGACCGCCTCCGGCCGATGAGGTCGAAATATAAACATCGGTGCCATCGTTGCCATTGGCCGGGGAGATTATTTTACCATTTGCATCTAGAATCTTGCGGCCTGAAAGCTCTTCGACTTCATTAATAGCATTCAGAACGCCCATCGTGACATCTTCAAACGGAGCTTCGACCGTTGTCGGAGCTTCGCCTCGCACAATCAAGCGGTACTCACCATCCCGTTTTTCAATCAAGATTGCTTTGGTCGTTGTGGAGCCGCAGTCCGTTGCGACAATAACTCTAATATCTTCCGGTTTCATCTTTGCCATAAATTACCTGCTTTATCTCTATCTGTTTTACTATCCGCCGGGGACTCCCAAACGGATTTAATACTCCATAAAATTCTCTTATCAAAGACTCGAATTATACTATATTCAATCTCTTTTGTAAAGAGTATAAAAGACCATTTTTTTCGCCAATTTCCCTCAAATCACATTGGTTTCAACGGTCACTTCGCCTTTGGCAAATCTCCCCGGGGATAAAGGCGATATATCAATCGAGGCTTCCTTGCCACAGATTATTTCCGCCGCCACCAGCCCGGCCGCCGGGGCATGCATCAGCCCATGGCCGGAAAATCCATTGATATAGAAAAGTCCCTCAATTTCCTGCGCCCAGCCAATTATGGCATGGTGATCCGGGGTGACCTCGTAAAGTCCCGCCCAGCTCTTGGCAATCTCAGCCGTCTCCAGCGGCGGCACCCGTTCAAGAGCTTTCATCAAAATATTATCGGTGTAATCGGGATCGACCGATTCATCAAAGGCCGGTTCAACATCGGGATCGGCCCAGCCCAGAAGAAGTCCCGGCGACTCTTTATGGAAATACAATCCCGCTTTAACATCGACCACCATTGGGAACGTGCTCGGAATATAATCGAGCGCTCCGGTTGTGACGATCTGCCGTCTGACCGGTTCGACCGGAAGATTGATTCGGGCCATTTGGGCGATAACCTTGGCATACGGCCCCGCCGCATTGATAATCAGCGGGGTTTCAATCCCGCCTTTCTTGGTGATAATCCCCGTGATCTTGCTTTCCGAATATTTCAATCCGATCACTTCCGTTTCATTGAGAAGCTCAACCCCCTCCTTACGGGAGGCCGACATATATCCGTTGATCATATCGCCGGGATCAGCGATACCATCGGCTTTGCAAAATGTCGCCTTAATAATATCATCAGTGCGCACCGGAGGTGCGATTTTTTTCGCCTCGCCGGGATCAATCATCTCCACCTTGAGGCCGAGTGATTTTTGAAGTTCCATCGCTTTGGTGAATGATTTAAGCTCGTTTTCATCGGAGAGTAAAAACATATAGCCGTTCTGGTCGAACACAATCGGAAATCCCGATTCATCGCCGAAACCGACCAGCATCTCTTCCGATTTCATCGACATCTCGATATTGATCCGAGTGGAAAACTGAGCCCGAACCCCGCCGGCGCATTTGGCTGTGGCGCCGGTACCCATAAACATCTCTTTTTCCACGACGATAACTTTGCCATATTTCATTTTGGCCAGTTGATAGGCGGCGGCAAGGCCGATAATTCCGCCTCCGATAATAACGACATCTGCTGATTTATCCATACTTTTCATCCCCATTTCTCTATACGAGCGGAGCTTCACAAGTGAATTATTTCACATTGTAAACAGTTTCTATCAAGAATGTAATTTACGAAATCGGCGCAATTAGTCAAGTGATTTTGGGAGATGGAAATTTGATGGTTTCGTTGAGGAGTATCACATACGCCCTGCAAAGGGAAGGGGGGACAAGTCCCATATGGTTCTGTTCTGTCATTGCGAGGAGTGAGTGCGGCTATTGCCGAACGAGCGACGTGGCAATCTCAGAAATTGAATACGTTTGCGTCAGGTCTTGATTCGGCGCGAGCCGGATTGTGGCCTGACGCTGAGATGCCTCCTTTCTTATTGACAATTCATTCGATAATTTGGATATTTAAGTATTGCGATTTTAAAGTTATAGATTCTTAGGATTTAAACAATAATGACTCATGAGTCAGATTGTAAAATATCTCAGAGGTGATAAATAATAATGGCTTTAAAAAGAAAGAGAAAAATCGGATCTGTCAAAATTGAACTTCTAAAAAAATCAAGAGAAGCGGCATTGGCTGCCGTGCAGATATTTAATAATCCAAATATAACATTTAAGGCAGAAAGCTACATTGTACTTATGATTATTGCTTGGACATATTTACTGCATTCCCATTTCAGATCAAAAGGTATTGAATATAGGTATTTTAAGTCTAAAGGACTACGAAGGAAATTTGAAAGGACGAGTAAAGGTGCCTATAAATATTGGGAATTGGAGAGATGTTTAAATGATTCATTATCTCCTTTAGATAAACATACTTCCAATAATCTTCGCTTCTTAATCGGTCTTAGACATGAAATTGAACATCAAATGACATCCAAAATTGATGATTTATTAAGTGCTCGATTTCAAGCATGTTGCTTAAACTATAATGCCTATTTAAAAAAATTATTTGGAAAGAAATATGATATAGAAAGGCACTTGTCTTTTAGTTTGCAGTTTGCTACGATTAGTACCGATCAGAAGGATTTGCTTGCGGATCATAAGGAATTGCCAACGCATATTAAGAGCTATATAAAAGATTTTGATTCA
>JBDRRI010000095.1:0-5517 GCA_043825815.1 Candidatus Zixiibacteriota bacterium | reverse complement strand
CTGTCTGAGAAAGACCGGTTGCCATGGCGGTGCAACCGAGGCATTTTATAAAAAACCGCCGGTTCATCAAAATAGACTCCCGGTACTAATAGTACCATTATTTTTTATTTCAATAACCTTCAAATCAATGGCATCCAAATTGGCTGTACCAAGTCCGATTTTCTCAGCTGTTTGAATATCTTTGGCCGGGCGCTTGTCATCGGCGAGAGATTTCATTTTATTTTCCTGGCGGCAATGCTCCACAATCTCGACTCCAACCCGATCAATGGCCACCGGGTCGGTGGCTAAAAGAATGCCATTATAATTATAAAGATACTGCGCATTATATCCGGGGCCGGCATGATATTGCACTCTGGTAGCATCCATAATAATAAGCCCATTTTTTTTCTTAATCGGTTCTAAATTGGAAACGTCGGCGGCATAAGGATTACAATTGTCACCGTGATATTTGTTGGGATTATTAATAGCGCCAAACATATTTTTCATTGCTCCGGATAACCCGGCAATAGAATGGTCCTTAAGAACCGGCATATTTATATTCGAATCAACCATATCGGTCAGAATTCTCGATACCAGAGAATTGGCCTTTCCTGATGAATAGAAGTCCGAGCTATAACCGGCGTCGCTGGCATCCGTCCCGAAACATCGGCGACCAAAAACTGAGGCATTTAATGTATAGCCGGCTCGTTTTAATTCGGCGGAACTTCTATCCCAGACGATAATTTCATTATCTTTAAAACCAGCATTCACTAAAAGATCGCCAAGCGTTTCGACCAGAGCGGTCGAGGTGGCGTTGAAACGGCCCGTCAAACAATTGGCTTTTAAGCCGACCTTACCCCGGGGCACAATCTTCTTAAGAGCATCTATCGCCGAATCAGAACCGGTTAGTTCCATCAGACCTGTCAGGAGAAGAGATTCGTACTCGGCCTTGGCGATCTTAATTGAACTGACAAGTTCGGGCATCTTAACAATAACAACTTTGCTCATACTAAATTATATACAATTTTTTGCCAAATTCGGGCAACAGTTTTTTTCTTGACGGTATAAGGAAAGAATGGTATCCTTTTGACAATTGATGAGGACTTTTATGAGAAATTTAATAATATTCCTGGCTTTTCTTGCGATATTTTCGACTTCGGATGCGGCTACCAAACGCGAGGCTGTCGTGGCGGGTACATTTTACCCAGCGGATAGCGCCGAACTGGCCCAACTGGTTCAGAAACATCTGGATAATGTGACCGATCTTCCGGAAATCGACGGTCAGATTATTGCTTTAATCGTGCCCCACGCCGGTCTTGAATATTCAGGCCAAATCGCGGCGTACAGTTATAAGCTCCTGGAAAACACGCCCATAAAAAATCTGTTTATCTGCGCGCCATCTCACAAATTCCCATTTAACGGACTTTCGGTATATGGTCCCTATATAAAATGGACAATACCTCTGGGAACCGTTAAATGCAGCATTCCTTTGGGAATGGAAATGATTCGATATAACAAAGATGAGATTCTTCATGCGCCCGAACCTCATATGAAAGAGCATTCTATTGAGGTTCAACTTCCGTATATAAAGACTGTAATTAAGGAATCTTATATAATACCGGTTGTTATGGGCATTCCCAATCAACATACAATTGATCTTCTTGAGGGCGCCCTTAATGCCATTGAATTTGACAGTACTATGGTAATGATAGCCGCAACTGATTGGCAGCATTACCGGCCGGCCAAGGAGGGCTGGTTGCTCGATTCGCTCGGAATTGCCTGCCTTGAGGAACTTAATCCGGAGCGATTGAATCAGCTAATCGAAAAGAAAGAAGTTGAGGCATGCGGTGGCGGTCCCACTGTGGCGGTTTTAAGATCGGCAATTAAGCGGGGAGCCAATCGGGTTAAAATATTAAAATATGGCGATTCAGGAGATGTCACCGGCGATAAAGCATCGGTGGTCGGATATATTGCCGCTGTTATATACAAGGCCAATGAACCGGCTGACAAAAAAAAAAGTGAATCGGGAAATAAAGCAGTAGAGGAAAATCTGCCAAATAGTTCATATTTATCCGAATCTGACAAAAAAGAACTTCTTCAAATCGCTCGTTCTTCAATAAGTGAATATCTTCAAACCGGCCATCAGCCGGATTTTGACGTTCCTGACAAGCTCAAGGAATTGGGCGCTGGATTTGTAACCCTTGAAATTGACAATAATCTAAGAGGCTGCATCGGATACACCGAAGCATTTATGCCGCTTTATCAAACGATATCCGATTGCGCCATAAAGGCGGCTGTGGCCGATAGAAGATTCCGTCCGGTAAAAGCCGATGAACTCGGGAATATTCATATCGAGATTTCGGTTTTAACGCCTTTACAAAAAATCAAAGATATTGATGAGATCGAGGTGGGACGCGACGGCCTGATGATAAGCTTGAACGGCCACCGGGGACTGCTTCTCCCTCAGGTGGCAAGCGAGTGGAAATGGGATAGAATTACATTTTTACAGCAAACGTGCCTTAAAGCCGGGTTGCCGTCGGATGCATATTTGGAGGAATCGGCTGATATTTATAAATTCCAGGCTTTGATATTCGGAGAGGGCGAATAATGGCCGGTTATCGCTTGACATTAGACAAATATTTCTTAAGATAATAGTCTTTATAAGACGGAGGAAAAATTGATTTACGGCGTAATTTTAGCGGGCGGACGGGGCGAGCGATTTTGGCCGCTATCTCGTGCCAAACGACCCAAACAGCTACTAAAATTGATTTCTGATAAGACAATGCTCCAGGAAACGATTGACAGAATATTGCCTCTTATCCCAATCGAACGCATTCTTATCGTCACCTCGGATGATATGACTGATCTGATTCTTAAGGAAATAAAATCTCTTAAGCCGGAAAATATTTTGGCGGAACCGATGGGTCGAAATACCTGTCTTGCTATCGGCCTGGCGGCCGAGCATCTTAAGAAAAAGGATCCCGATGCGGTAATGGTTGTTCTTTCGGCCGATCATATAATTAAACCACCAGAGAAGTTAATTAATCTTATTAAAGCCGGCGCAAAAATCGCTGAGGGCAATGATAAATTAATCACTATTGGAATTGAACCAACCCGGGCCGAAACCGGCTATGGATATATAAAAATTGCCGCAGAGAGAGAAAAGGTTGACGGAATATCTATCTTCAATGTCGATTCCTTTACCGAGAAACCAATCCCGGCGGTGGCCAATGAATATTATCACGGTCGTAAACATTTATGGAATTCGGGAATGTTCATTTGGTCGGTTAATTCGGTTCTCAATGCCATTAATTCCTGTCAACCGGATATGAGTGATCTGTTACAGACTTATTCCAGGAATATTGGAGATGACGATGAAATTGAATCGCGAAAAACGCTTTATGACCGTTCCGATCCGATTTCAATTGATTTTGCTGTTCTTGAAAATGCGCAAAATGTTCTTGTGTTGAGGGGCGATATTCTTTGGGATGATGTCGGTTCATGGAACGCCCTTGAGCGTTATAAGCACAAGGATCAGGACAACAATGTCGTTATCGGACAAGCCAAAGTCGTCAATTCTTATGAGACGACCATTTATAATGAGGATGGCGGCATAATTGTATCTCTCGGCATTTCCGATCTGGTCATTGTAAAAACCGAGGGCATCGTTTTGGTTGCGCATAAAACGCAGGTTAACGAAGTGAAGCGGGTAATAGCGGAATTGGCTCAAAATGATGACCTTAAAAAATTCTTGTAAACGGGCCATGAAATGAGATTTTTTTTAATATTAGTATTTAGCTTATCAATCCTGAGCGGATGTGGCGGTTCGTTCATAAAAAAGGAAGACGGCGAATTGACCGGGCAGGGCAAACGTACCGAGAAAATTAAATACGCCGCGCTAAGTACGCCGGATGACAAAGAAATTGTTCCGCTCAGATATCCGATTGATATAGATAAAAGGGCCGACAGCAGCGCTTATGTCAGGAATCGGCCGGACAGCATAACGGGCGGTTCATTGGATATTAAATCCGATGAGTTTTATCAAGTGTATCGGATTCAACTCTTTTCTTCCAATACTTACGGACCGGCATCGCGGGAAGAGAAAATAGCACGCGAGGTTTTTGACAGTACCGTTTATATGGATTATGAGGTCCCTTACTATAAAATCAGGGTTGGCAATTTCAATGATCGGACGATGGCCGAAAACTATCTCCCAGCCGCCAAAGAATCCGGATACACAACCGCCTGGGTGGTCAAGGTTGCCAAAGATATAAATACCCTGAATGATATTTATAAAACATCTGACATTCCACTTCTAATTGATACGACTTCTCATCTGTCCGATACTACCTTACCTGATTCAGAAATTGACACAGTCTATGAGCAGAATCCTGAAAATTGACAAGGACCATCCGGAGCCGTCAATAATTTATAAAGCCGCCGCAATTTTAAAGGAAGGCGGTATTATTATTTCGCCAACCGAGACTTTGTACGGCATGCTCTGCCGAGCCGATCGAATTGAATCGGTCCGAGAAATTTATAAAATTAAAGGTCGTAATCTTGATATGCCCTGTTCGATATTTGTCGATTCGATTGACCAAATTACCAATCTTGGAGAATTAGACCAGACGGCAAAAACAATAGCCTTAACTTTTCTGCCCGGTCCCCTGACACTCGTTTTAAAAAATCTTTCTTCTTATGAAAAACCGATTGTAAACAATGAAAAAATCGGATTTAGATATTCCTCTTGCCCGGTTATCATTGAGCTTTTACAAATATTAAAAATACCGCTAACCGCGACCAGTGCCAACCTTTCAGGAAACCCGGAACTAATCACAGTGGACGAGATGGTGGAGGTTTTTGGAGAAAAAATAAATTTATACCTTGATTCCGGTCCACTAAAAGCGTTAACTTCAACGGTTGTAGAATGTTTGGAAAACAAATTTAATATTCTTCGCCGGGGAGCAATAAGCGAAGCTGATATTAAGAACTGTTTGAAAGGCTGATGCTGAATGTATACGGTAATGTTTGTCTGCACCGGAAATACTTGCCGTTCCCCAATGGCGGCAAGCGCACTCAGAAAACTATTGTCCGACAGAAACATCAAAGGGATTTCGGTTATATCCTCGGGGACTTCCGCGGTTGTAGGAAATCCAGCCACCGACAACGCCCGAGAGGCGGTTAAAATTTGGAACGCCGATCTGACCGATCATATCGCACAACAAGTGAACGAAGATCTTATTGACAGCGCCGATCTAATCCTCGCTTTAACTCCGTTGCACTGCCACGAAATCAATATGTTAAGCGACAACGCCGAAGATAAGACCTATGTCTTAAAAAATTATCCTGAAAAAGGCTGTCATGGCGAAGGCGTTGCCGATCCGATCGGCCTGCCTCTCAATGAATACAATAAGACTTTTATTGAGATTGGAGAGGAACTGGGACGTATCCTTCCTTTTATAATAGAAGAAGCCAAAAACACGAAGAAAAGCGATAAGGCAATATGAAATATATTCTTTTGGGCATAGTCATTCTGGG
>JBDRRI010000094.1:0-5439 GCA_043825815.1 Candidatus Zixiibacteriota bacterium | reverse complement strand
CCTTTTTTAATCGTCCAGGCGCGGCACTCCGGTTCGCCAATGGTGAAAAATGAAATCAGTCCCAGAAGATTATATGATTTTTGAATAAATTTTTCAACGGCAGGCCGCTCAATATTGAGCTCTTTTAAAAACTCTTTGCGCTCTTCGATCTCCAAAGCGGCCAGTTCCATTTCAATTTTGCCGCAGATAACCGAGATATCGCGGATGCTTTCCAAACAATATTTTTTGTGGCCCTCATAAATCGAATTATATTTGGGCAGCAAATCTTCGGAGATATTAAAAGTAATCAGAACCGGCTTCAATGTTAAGAAAGCATAGCCGCGGACTTCTTTTTTATCTTCCAAGGTTAAACCTATTTCCGACAGAGGGGTTTCATTTTCGAGTGCCGTCCGGCATTGTTTTAATATTTCCAATTCTCTGGCGCGTTCGTTTTTACCGGTCAGTTTAAGCGTCCGTTCCAGTTTATCCACATTGTTTTCAATTACCATCATGTCGGCCAGAATCATTTCATCGAGGATCGCCTGTAAATCGGCTTCCGGAGAGGCTTCCTGGCTGTACTGGTCGACTACGATAACAAGGGCATCCATCAAACGGAGGTCGGGCATTATATCGGTATCGCCGCCCGCTTTCTTGCCTTTGCCGGTAAATCCGGCAGCGTCGAGAAATTCAATTTCAGCGTGAGTTATTTTTTTGGTGCTAACCAGAGTGGTGGTCAAATTGTCAAGCCGTTCATCGGGGACTTTGATAATTGCCCGATGTACCGCGCGGGAATAGTCGCCGACCGCTTCCATTTTGCCGGAGACGGCATTGAACAGGGTTGTTTTACCCGATTGCGGCGGTCCTATTATGCCTAATTTCATAATCTGCTTTCTTATTCTTTTATTAGGGAGCGAAGTATTTTAAGGTTTTCAATATCCTCTTTTAAATCCGGTCCTTTGGGTGTTTCCAGAATTTTGGGGACTTTATTTAATCTTCGTTCATTCATGACATTACGAAACGGTTCCAGGCCCATTTCACCCTCGCCGATATGTTCGTGCCGGTCTTTTTTAGAGCCGTGCGGTTTTTTGGAATCATTGATATGCATGATATTCAAATTTTTCAGACCGAGAATATCGTCAAATTCTTTAAGCGTAGCTTTGAACTTGTTGGGATCGGTTAAATCATAGCCAGCCGCGAAAGTATGGCAAGTGTCAAAACAGACAGCCATCAGATTTTTGTTTTCAACCATATCAATGATAGCGGCGAGATGCTCGAATTTATACCCGAGATTGGTACCTTGCCCGGCGGTAGTTTCGATACAAATTGATGTTTTGCATTCCGGCAACTGATCAAAAATCCTGTTAAAAGCCTCGGCGACTCTTTTTAAACCAGCCTCTTCGCCGGAGCCGACATGCGATCCCGGATGCATAACCAGATTGGGGATACCGAGAATATGGCAGCGTTCCAATTCGATTTTGAAAGCATCTATAGATTTTTGATAAAGCTCATCGTTGGGAGTGCCAAGATTAATCAAATAGCTATCATGAGCACACACGACTTTAACACCGGTATTTTTTTGTTCTTCGTGGAATTTTTCAATCTCATCATCGGTCAGATCTTTGGCTCGCCATTGATTGGAACTTTTAGTAAAAATCTGTATAACATCACAGGTTGCCTTTTTTCCAGCCGTAACAGCGTTGTAAATGCCTCCGGCAATCGACATATGAGCACCTAATAACATGATAACATCCTTCTTCGGTTCATATTGTAAAAAATCATTATCCCTATAAATATCACTTTTATCTTATAAATTCAACCCATTTACGTTCACAGGCGAAAAATAGGCAAGATTAATTCCTTTGTCGAAATTCGATATATATAGGAATGTTCCCATATTTTCGAGTAAAATTGACAAATTTAATCCTATAAATTGGTCAATATATTTTGCCTCCTTGCGAAAATAGACGTTTTATTGGAAATGTAACTTGTTGTATTACATGGAGATGTTGGTTTTGCTGACCTGTCTGGCCAATGTTTCACTTTTTCGTTTCATTTTTATTGTATTCTGGCAGGCTGTTAGCATCCTAATCTTTCAAAGTCTAATATCAAAGGAAGTTTTTATGAAGTATATGACCAATAATGAAGGTTTTACAATCCTGGAAGTCTTGGTCTCCATGCTTATTTTATCACTGTCGCTGCTTCTTCTACTTAATATGGCGATGGTCGCAATGGAGGGTAATGACTGGTCTAATAATTCCACGGCTTCTACCCAGTTGATGCAGGAAAAATTGGAGCAACTTCGGACCGATATGGTTCTAGTGTCCGGGATTGATACGGTCGACAATATTGAGCGAAGATGGCGAGTCACAACCGTCGCCAATCATCTTCGAAAAATAGAAATAACGGCCGCCTGGCACGATCGCCGGGGACAGGAATTATCCAATAGTCTGACAGCCTATATTAGAACTAATACCATATAAAATCGGGGGTAAAATGAAAAGACAATATAAAGCAATTCAAAATTGCAGCGGATTATCAATGATCGAAATTTTGATAGCGCTTCTTATCTCAGGAATTGTCATTGCCGCCGTATTTCAGGTCTATATTGCTCAACACAAGAACTGGAAAATACAGGGTGATATAACCGAAGTGCAACAGAATGCCCGGGCAGCTATTGATGAATTAACCCGCCAGGTTAGAATGGCCGGACATGCTCTACCATTGGGACTGAAATGCGTAGAAGCGTATAATACTAATCCGGATACAATCGTTGTTAACTATTCCGCCGACGGGTGTAATGCACCGATTATCAAAAAAATGCCGCAACCATCATCGGAACTGGATTGCTCCGGATATGATGTCTCCTGTTTCTATGAAGGCCAGTTTGCCTATATTTTCCATCCCGATTCGGGAGGAGGAGAGTTTTTTGAAATATCCCATGTGCAAGAAATTCCGGGTAAAATCCAGCATAATAAATGGATTCTTACCAAGTGCTATGATGAGGATGCGATTATTGTCGCCTTGGATCGAATCAAGTTTTATATCGACCGGACGGACACTTTGCATCCTAACCTGATGATACAAGTTTCGGCCAATCCACCGCAGGTGTATGCCGAAAATGTAACCGATTTGCAATTTCGTTATAGAATGAAAAACGGCATTGTCGTTGACGTTCCTCCGATTGCCGAAGATATACGTGAAGTTTTGATTGATCTTTCTGCCCGGACCTCAGAGCCTGATTCGGATTTCGCAGAAAATCCGTATCGGACCCGATCCTATTCATCAAGAGTCAATCTAAGGAATCTTGATATTTAAGTGGGGCTGGAAATGAGGAATCATGAAACTGTTGGCGAAATCCGGAAACGAAAACGGGTTGTCAATGATTGAAGTTCTTATCGCGCTTATCTTGGGTAGTCTGGTACTGGGAGCTGTCTTCCATGCCTACATTATTCAGAGTAAGAACTGGAACATCCAAACTGAGATTACTGATATGCAACAAAATGCTCGCGCCGCGATTAATGAAATAGCCCGCCAGGTCAGAATGGCCGGCCATGAGCTGCCATTGGGCATTAATCCAATAATCGCCGTTAATACCGATCCTGATACCATTGTTATTAATTATTCGGCGGACGGTTGTAATGCCGAGGTCGAATTCGATATGGGCAGCACCAGCGCCAATATACGCTTTGGCACCAACGATATTTCCTGCTTCTCGCCGGGACAATCGGCCTATATTTTCCACCCTGATTCGGGAGGTAGCGAATTTTTTATTATTGATAATATAAACCTGACGAGCGGAGAAATTTCTCATTCGCCCTTTTTAAATTATTATTATAAGGATGCTATTGTTCTTTCATTGGACCAGATCAAATATTTTATCGACAAGTCGGATACATTGCATCACAATCTAATGGTGCAATATGCCGGACAGACGCCGCAGGTTTACGCTGAAAATATAGATGATCTTCAATTTACTTTCAAAATGAAGAACGGCACGATAACCAATAGTCCCGTTTTGGTGAGAGATATTCGTGAAGTGCGAATTTTGATCACTTCGAGAACAGCAAACCCTGATCCCGATTTTCCGATTGATCCGTATCGAAGAAAATCTTATGTGTCGAAAGTGAATTTAAGGAATCTTGATATTTAATAATATTGAATCCAAAAAAAGGAGTTAATATGACGATTCTCAAGCCTTTTACCGGATTGAGAAACCAGAGAGGGATGACAACCATTATTGCCTTATTTCTGATGGTGATGCTGACGATGATCGGGATTAGTGCAATTCTGGTTTCTAATGATGATATTTCCATCGCCGGCAACGAATCGAGCGAAATGGCCTCGTTTTATGCCGCGGAGGCCGGACTTGAAAAAGCCTCGGCTTATATTCAGCAACAGTATGAGGCGACCGGATTAGCCCCCACCTCGATGCCATCCGGAAGCGAGACCATCGATAATGCGATGTTTGCCTATTCCGTGGCCGATATCGGCGCCGCTGTTCAAAGACCGCTGACTCAGGGAACTCTGGCCGGTTTGAATGCGCTGGTGAAAACCTATACGGTGACGTCATCGGGTATTTCGGACATCAATGACGCTCAGACCAGTCTAACGATGGATTTTGAGGCGGCTCTGGTACCGCTGTTCCAGTTTGCCATTTTTTATGGCAATGATCTGGAAATCGCACCGGGTCCCGATATGTCGATTATCGGCCGGGTTCATTCCAATGGTGACCTTTATATTCAGGCGGGTAGTGATCTTTATATGGACAGTTATGTAACTTGTTCGGGAGATTTAAAGCACGGGCGAAAGGGGCCAGGATCAACCGATAATGGTGACGTTTTCATTAAGGATACCGATGGCAATTATCAAAATATGAAAAACGCCGATGGCACTTTTTTAACCTCGGCCGATACCAATTGGTATGATGCCGCTGCTAACCGTTGGGGTGGACGGGTTCAGGACGCCGCTTTCGGTCAGGATGAATTAAATCTGCCGATATCGTCGGGTGATCCACATAATATTATTGAACGGTATAATGGCGGTTCCAATCCCGATTCATATGAAGAGGCGGCAGACGCCAAAATAATCGACGGCGCCTATTATGTTAAAATGGGTGGTATCTGGAACGATGTGACGGCACTACTTCCGGCCGGAACGATAACAACTGGAAGTTTTCAGGATTTGCACGAAGGCAAAACTGTAAATTCTACCGATGTTGATATGTCATTACTTACGGCGAGTGGCTATGCTCCGTCTAATGGAGTGCTTTACTCATCGGATCGGAGGGCTGGTACATTTAATGCAATAAGACTGACGAATGGTTCCGATCTTGGAGATCCGTTATCGGTTTTCAGTGAAAACCCGATGTATGTCGAAGGCGATTATAACACGGTCGATAAACAGCCGGCCGCCCTTGGCGCTGATGCCATTACATTTTTATCGAATAATTGGAATGATGCA
>JBDRRI010000093.1:0-6492 GCA_043825815.1 Candidatus Zixiibacteriota bacterium | reverse complement strand
GAACAGGTTTTACTCGGAACAAGATTAACGCCTAAAGAGCTTCCTAATCTTCGTGAAGGTATGGGACCATAGATATACATTCCAATTCACCTCGGCAATGTGCCTCAGATTTTTCTCCTACCCGTAAGTGTCATTTACTTTAAAGCAATTAACATTAATTATCTTTCAAATCACGTGCCATTCAATAACCTGTTTTAATTATCGAGATATCAATATTACTCGATCATTGCAATTGTATAAGTACAACTGCAATTTTACTAATTTTTAATTTAATCAAAAAACGTGCCGCTTATTAACCAACAATTATTCGCCCTTCGTTATAATTCAAATCAATTTCAGCTAAGAATGATAATAAATCTATGCCGGAGTGGAGATTATTGCATAAATATTTTCAATAGAGCCCAGTGAGTTTTCTTAAATAGTCGGATAAAAATTAAAGAAAAAACGATGATGATTTTATCAAATTAAATAAAATCTCATAAATTCATTTCAAAATGAAATGTCCATTAGTGTTAGGAAATCAATTCACTCCTTCAATTTTCGCCATAAAGTCGAAAGACTGATATCAAGAACTTTGGCGGCATGAGTCCTATTTCCGTTTACCCCCTTTAATACGAAATCGATATATTTTTTCTCCATCTGCCTAAGAGTTTGTGATGATTGATCGTCCGATGAAGTAAAAACCGAAGCATCGCGTACTATATTGGTCGGCAGAGATTCAGGTCTGATGACACCGTCTCGACTTAAAACCGCACCCCTTTCCAGAACATTGGCTAACTCCCGAACATTTCCCGGCCAGGTATAGGCCAACAAATAATCAATGGTTGTCGCATCAATGGTTAAATTGGGAATATTAAGACTCTGTGATAGCTTTATGACGATATGCCGGGCCAGAGGCAAAATATCTTCCTGGCGTTTACGAAGGGGCGGAATTTCCAGTTCAATAACCTTCAGCCGATATAAGAGATCCTCACGGAATTTGTTTTCAATTATATATTGATTAAGGTCTTTATTAGTTGCCGAAATAACCCGAACATCAATATGGCGCGAAACATTTTCGCCAATCCGCATAACTTCCTTTTCCTGCAAAACTCTTAATAATTTTAATTGTATGGCCAGACTAATATCGCCGATTTCATCTAAAAAAACTGTGCCCTTATTCGCTTGCTCGAACATTCCGACTCTATCTTTGACAGCCCCGGTAAAAGACCCGGCTTTATGACCGAATAGCTCGCTTTCCAAGAGTGATTCGGGCAGGGCCGCGCAATTGATGGCCATGAAGGGACCATCAGCACGATGGGAATTATTGTGGATATATCGGGCCAAAACCTCTTTGCCGACACCGGTTTCGCCGGTAATAATTACCGATGAATCGAATCCGGATATACGATCGGCCAGATCAAATGTATTTCGAAGTTCCTTACTTCGGAATTCCAGAAAATATGGAACCATTTTTCGATGGAGCCTGGTTAATTTCTCACTCCTTTTTTCAAATTCCTCCATTTTTTTCTGAAGCTGGCGAGTCATCTCATTTATTTCCGCCTTAATATCCTCGGCCTCAAGGTAAGGCAAATGCTGCTTGATCTCATCGTCCCATGAATCGATATCTTTTCCGATGGCAGTGCAAATATTATCACCTTTGGCGCGGCATTTCTTTTCAATAAAATAGACCGGCTTATTCAGGCAATAAGAGGCATAACCGCTGGCATAGCCAACCAATTTCCAGCAAATCGGTTCTTTCGACCAGCCAACCTCGGTTAAATGTTCTTCGGCTTCAATTGAATCGCTCCAATTGACTTCTATCAGTAATTTCCCCGATTTTTGTTCATATTCAAACTTCTCAAACGAAACTGGCGTCACGCCCTGCAACGTATGTAACCTTCCCCCGGCTTTTATCATTTCCGCCATATCGTTCCATTTAAAAATCCGTTTCATTCCGGCGGCGTCGGCCTGACCCCAAAAAAAGCCAAAACGAGTAAACAAACGACGAGCATGTTCCGCACCCAGCATATCGATAATATCTTTTCGAAATTTCGCAAAAGCATGTAATGAATGAAGTATTAGCCGCCGTCCGTAAAGATTCAGGTTTCCTTCTTCAAAACTAATGATTTCATCAAGCTTTAGATCTTCAGCCTTCATTATCATCCTCAATTATATAATCTAATATTGCTCCCAATTATTCAACCCACCCAGCATCTTTATAATAAGTAATTATTTCATAATGAAAGATAACTATTCTATTTTAGAATAGCAATATTTTTAAGACTGAATTTCAAACTTATAAATATATTACGGGACAACACTTTACAATAAATATCCAATTGGCACCCAAGTTGTATAACACATTGATAAAGGAAACACATCTTACCAGAAGGAAGCTATTAGGAAATAAAATGGCCTTAATAGTTTTGTAAATATTAAATGTCTTCCCAATATAAAAAATCTCAGGAAATTGCATTCAATTTTAATGGACTACCTGAAGCGGTTATTCTGTCTAAATTCTATTTTGAGACGATATAATGGTTTATCATTGTCCGTATGATATAAAAATAGTGGCATTGGGCCAAAAAAATGTCATATTTCCGGTTGTTGAAACAATTGAAAACTATGTAACGATCGGTGAAATATGGGGCGCTATTCTGAGTCTGTGTGAATATAGGAGTTATAAATGAAGAAAACGGCAAATGAAAAACTTCGGGCAATGCGGTCAAATTTGATTGATGGTGATAAGGCTAAAATAAAAAAACAGCACGATCTGGGCAAGCTTACGGCCCGGGAACGAATTGATTTTCTTTTCGATGAAAATACCTTTCAAGAATCGCTTCTTTATATAAAACATCGGTGCAACAATTTCGGCATGGAGAATAAAGAATTTCCCGGCGAGGGAGTGGTGACGGGACACGGTATCATTAGCGGTCGTCCTGTATATGTTGTCAGCCAGGATTTTACGGTTGGAGGCGGGACTGTCGGCGAAGCCACCGGAAAAAAAGTACAGGAAGTAATGAATGCGGCTTTGAAGACCGGCGATCCGCTTATCATGTTTAACGATAGTGGCGGGGCGAGAATTCAGGAGGGTGTCGATTCTCTTTCGGGTTATGGCGGGATTTTTTACCGCAATGTACTTTTATCTGGAATCGTGCCTCAAATTAGCATTATTGCCGGACCGTGTGCGGGCGGTGCAGCTTATTCGCCAGCCCTGACCGATTTTATAATCCAGGTGCGCCATGAAGGTCAAATGTATATCACCGGCCCGCTTGTTATTAAACAGGTAACCGGCGAAGAGATATCGGCCGAACAGTTGGGCGGGGTGGAGAGCCACGCTCACTATTCAGGGGTGGTTCATTTTATTGCTGAAAATGATGAAGATGCCATCAATATTGCCAGGCGACTGCTATCATTTCTTCCCAGTAACAATACAGAAGCGCCTCCTTTTGAACCGGAATTGCATGATTCTGAGATATTTCCTGATGTAGCCTTAAATGATATCATTCCTGAAGATCCCAAAGAACCGTATGATATGCATGATATTATTTTCAGGATTGTCGATGAGGGCGATTTTCTGGAAGTCATGGAACAATTTGCATCAAATATCATTGTCGGTTTTGGGCGGCTGACGGGGTATTCGGTCGGCATCGTTGCCAACCAGCCAATGAATAAAGCCGGTGTTTTGGATATTGATTCTTCGGATAAGGCGGCCAGATTTATCCGTTTCTGCAATGCCTTTAACATTCCGATAATAACTTTTGTCGATGTCCCCGGATTCATGCCGGGTGTTCAACAGGAATATGGCGGCATTATCCGCCATGGCGCCAAAATGCTCTTTGCGTACGCCGCGGCCACCGTTCCCAAATTAACCGTTGTCGTCCGAAAAGCGTATGGTGGAGCTTATCTGGCCATGTGTGCTAAAAGTATGGGGGCCGATACACTTTGTGCTTGGCCAACTGCGGAAATAGCGGTTATGGGTGCTGAGGGAGCGGTTAATGTACTTTATCGCAAGGAAATAGCGGAAGCTTCGGACCAAAACGGAGAACGGCAAAAGAGAATACAGGAGTACCGGGAAATTTTTGCCAACCCTTATGTGGCGGCCGCCCACGGGCTCGTCGATGATATCCTGGAACCATCGGAAACGCGGATATACCTGGCCTCGGCGCTTGAAGTCCTTAAAGCCAAGAGAGAATTACGACCACAGAAAAAACATGGATTGATACCCCTATAAACCGGATGAGGTAACATGTCGGAAGAATTTTTATTCAGTATCAGATTTTCAATTATCGGTACAATTATCGTTTTCACGGCTTTGACCATTATTGCCTTGACTATATATTATGTCTCCAAAGCGGAAAAATATTTTGCCGATAAGGCTGAGGTCTTGGAAGATTTTCCCGCCGATCAAAAAAGCAATATTGATAATACCACATTGGTTCTGATTTCGGCGGCGGTCGCAACCATGTTGCAGGGCCGTTATTATATAAAACGGGTTCGCCGTTTATTGCCGGGAAATCATATCAACAGCCCCTGGGCGTCTCAGGGATTGGCGATATTGCATGGTTCACATGTAATTAAGAAACAATAATATAATGATATAAAAAGTGCAGGCGAAATAATATGAAATTAAAAATTACAGTTCACGGGGTTGCTTACGAGGTTGATGTTGAAGTGCTTGATGCCGGCGAAGGTTTTCCACCGCCCCGAAAAACGCGGAGCATGATGCCAACCGAGGGTAATGCATCGGAACATGGCAATAACATAGCCATGAAATCTGTCAAACCGGTCGCCGCTTCGACAGGTTCAAAAGAAGGTATATCTTCTCCGATTGCCGGAACCATAATCGAAATAAAATGCTCAAACGGCCAAAGCGTAACCAAGGGCCAGATTTTAGTGATTATGGAAGCGATGAAAATGAAAACGTCAATAGCGGCGCCAACAGATGGACAAATTAAAAAGGTTTTGATAGCGGCTGGAGATACGGTAAGAGAAAATCAGATGCTAATTGAGTTAGAATAGACATTTAACTGGAAGCAACCATGGATATAATTTTAGAATTCCTGAAAACCGGCGCCTTCTATAATATCACCTGGGGCAATGTCATCATGCTCATTGTTGGCTGTAGCTTTGTCTATCTTGGTATCGCCAAAGATTATGAACCATTGCTGTTAGTGCCAATC
Organism: Candidatus Zixiibacteriota bacterium; assembly: GCA_043825815.1. Classification (GTDB taxonomy): domain Bacteria; phylum Zixibacteria; class MSB-5A5; order GN15; family PGXB01; genus JBDRRI01. The sequence continues at coordinate 1,327 of JBDRRI010000093.1, read as the reverse complement.
GGGTTTGGTATTATGGTCGGCAATATTCCTTTCCAGGAAGGGATGTCGATTGGAATATATGAGGATGGTTCCGGCGGCGGTCAGGCAAGCGTCCTGTCTATTCTCTATAAAGGCGTTACCCAGGGATGGTACCCGCCGCTTATATTTCTCGGAATCGGCGCTATGACCGATTTTTCGAGTATGTTGTCCAAACCAAAGTTGATTTTATTGGGGGCGGCGGCCCAGATGGGCATATTCCTCACTTTTATAGGAGCCATAGCGATCGGCTTTACCTATAAGGATGCCGCCTCAATCGGAATTATCGGCGGCGCGGACGGACCGACGGCCATCTTTCTTTCATCAAAATTATCACCTCATCTGATCGGCGCTATCGCCGTATCGGCCTACTCGTATATGGCTCTGGTGCCGGTTATTCAACCGCCGATTATCAAGCTGTTGACCACCAAAAAAGAACGGCTCATAAGAATGAAGCCATCACAGCCAGTCAATAAACGATTAAGAATATTATTCCCGGTCATTGCCTTTTTGATTACCGGCTTCATTGCCCCCGGTTCAATCAACCTGCTCGGCTTTCTATTCTTTGGAAATTTGCTGAAAGAGTGCGGCGTTACGGAGCGCCTGGCGGCCACGGCCCGAACCGCATTCATTGATATAATCACGATCCTGCTCGGCTTTACGGTTGGAGCATCGACCGATGCCAGCCGTTTTCTGTCGCCCGATTCCATTAAAATTTTTGCGTTAGGGGCCTCTTCATTTTGCGTCGCCACCGCATCGGGCGTTATGTTTGCGAAATTGATGAATTTATTTATGAAGGATAAGATCAATCCAATTATTGGCGCCGCCGGAGTCTCGGCCGTGCCGGACTCAGCCAGGGTATGCCAAATGGTCGGGGCCAGAGAAGATCCCAACAATTTCTTAATCATGCACGCTATGGCGCCCAATGTTGCGGGGGTAATTGGCTCGGCCGTGGCGGCCGGAATCCTGCTGGCCACCTTTGGGTAAAACCAACCCTGTCTCCAACCGACCTAAATTAATGTAAATTGATTTGAAATATCTAAAAAAACAAAAAAAATCGGTTAACTTTTAAGAAGCTACCGACTCAAAATTATGGCGTCCCCTAGGGGAGTTGAACCCCTGTTGCCGCCGTGAAAGGGCAGTGTCCTAACCACTAGACGAAGGGGACGCAATTGTTAATTTCCAGACAGCAAGTATAATATTTAATTTGAATCTGTCAATAGAAATATTCGGTTTATTTATATGCTAAATCAGATTAAATCCGAACAATCGACGCCCTAAAAACTCCATATTTATTAATAGCCGACATCCT
>JBDRRI010000092.1:0-18943 GCA_043825815.1 Candidatus Zixiibacteriota bacterium | reverse complement strand
TGCGATAACTGTCCCGATTTTGCCAATGACCAGACGGATTCTGATGGTGATGGTTTCGGTGATGCCTGCGATAACTGTCCCGGTTTAGTTAATAGCGATCAAGCTGACACTGATAGCGATGATATTGGCGATCTCTGCGATAATTGTCCTGATATCGCTAATGGCGACCAACAAGATACTGATTTTGATGGAATAGGCGATGTTTGTGATTCTACAGAAAGTGATGGAGAATGGAAAGGCAGGGGTTATTGGCTGCATCAAGTAAAAGCAATAATAAGTGGTCGAGGGTATTTGCATGAATCATATGAGCAAATGTGCAACTATCTCGAACTTATAAGGGAGCATCTCAACTCGAATCTTGATTATCAAATAACCGGTTATCTGGTTGATCCTGATGCCAATTGTGATGAAAGATTGCAATCGCTTTATGATGTGTTACATCCGGGGCCAAATCATGATTCTAAATATAATAGTCTCAAGAGTGCCAAAGCGCAGTTTGTAGTACTATTATTAAATCTCGTATCGGGTCGGATATCTCAATGTGATGATGTCGCTTCGGGTCAAGGCGGGTATAAATCATCCGATATGTATTTGTCTGCAACCAGCCTTATTACTGTATCACAGGCAATTGTTTATAGCGATCAATTGCTTGTCGATGAAATTGCCGAAAACGATGAAATGGTTTATCAAATAGACAGTCTTATTAATTTCGGGGAAAATATTCCCGATGGCTGGATTGATCCCGGCACTCCATATATCGAATTTTTAAGTGTGCTTGATATTGATGATGATAATGACAATAATTTGTTGCCGAGAGGTTATTATCTCAGTCAAAATCATCCCAATCCGTTCAATCCGATGACCGCCATAGAATTTACTATTTCGGTTTCCTCGAACGTGAAGCTTGAAATCTTCAACGTCAGCGGACAAAAAATAGCGACCCTCGTTGATAGATTTTTTGAAGCTGGCACTTATTCACTTGATTGGAATGGTTCCAGGGTCGCCAGCGGAATTTATTTCTATAAAATTGAGGCGGGAAGTTTCGTAGAGACGAAGAAGATGACTCTATTGAAATAAGAGAGATTAATAAATCCGGCGCCTTTGTTATGACGCCGGTTTTATTGTTAATGTTCTTTCTTATGCAAAACATGGCCATACAAGCTTATTTGGGCGTAAATGGTTGCTCGGCAGGAAGAGCACGTCCCGCCGAGTAAATGTTCTTTCAAGTAATTGAAAGAACTCAACACCCCCCTCATTATTATTAAATCAATTTGACCTAATGCCAGTTGCCAAAATTAATCTTTAACACAGCGAACAGAGTGACCATAGGTTTTAGACAAGTCTCTTCGTGAAATATTACCATTATCATATTATATCGGGGAAATCATTACACCAGAATTTACTTATGGTGATACCAATGGTGATGAATCAATAAATATTCTGGATATAACATTTTTAATTGCATTTCTTTACAAAGGAGGTCTGACTCCGGATCCGTATGAATCCGGCGATACCAAATGTGATACAACGGTAAACATCCTGGATATAAATACTTGATAGCATATCTGTATAAAGGTGGCCCTGAGCCGGGATGTTCGTAAGCGATTATATCACCTCCTTTAAAAAGAGGTCCACAACCGGTTGAAAAGTTCGAAAATCGTCTGCTTGGGGGAGCTTTTTTTATGTCTGCTAATTAATTGAATAATTTAGTCTTAAGATAGTAAATTTATACAATCAAATTTGGGATGAGTAAATAAGTCAAAGTTTTTAGATATTGTCATATGAATTTTTTAAAATGATACTATTTATTCATTTGCCTTGATCACAAAGTTAAGGTTTTCAATTGTATCTCCGCCTTCAATAGTATTGACCTGGAAATTTATAACCGGCGGGTCGGATATATATCCGTATTTGGCGAGCTGTTCCTTATCAAGATAAGCTTTATATACGCCGGGAACAATTCCCAGTTTGAAATATTCGCCGTCGTTAAAAGTAATAACACTGACGATTTTTTCAGTTTTTTGATTTTCAATCATTACTTTTATTCCGCCCACACCCATTGGCGTTTCTTGGACAATTCGGGAAACATTACCCGTAATTTCGGCCCCGGCGACAATTGGTATCATGATATTGGTAACCGAATTGGGATTGACCGCTACCCGAAAATTATCATGAGCAGGATAATACATCGGATTATCAAGACTATTCGGATCAATTTGAACAATATAATCATCATACGGCCGTAAACCATCATAATAATATAGTTCTCCCGCTTTTTTGCGCGTTCCGAAAGCGCCGCCAATATTGGCTTTTAGTTCCGGTAAAAGTTGTTCTCCATCATCGAGAACACCGTTAAAATTTTCGTCCAGATACGGTGAAATTTTGGCCGAGCCGAGACCCAGACCATTTCGACGAGTGAAGCGGAAAGTATTATCTTCCTGATCGAATCGAATCGATCCGCGCTGTAATTGCGTAAAAACAAAATCATTGCCGGTTGAATAGAACCGTGATGTGAAATTGGCAAAATTGCTAAAGATATTAAAAGTCAGCATAATTTGATTTGATTTGGTTATATTATTTCTTTCAAAGCTGAGGGAAAGCTGTCCTTTTTTGAAAATTCTCTTTTGCACATAGATGCCGTACGACGTTACGTCTTTCAAAACATGATCATAAAATATTTTTACTTGCGGTCTAATAAACTTAATCCATGAATTTGAAATGAGCAGTTGACTGGTCAGATATTTATCAATATGGCTGCTATAATCGGAAATTTTATATCCTCCCATATAATTGAACAAAAATTTAAATATTGGGAGTTTCATTCCATAAAACATATTTGTCGTACTATATTCGGGAAAATTATCTTTGGTAATTCTATAGCGGAGTCCAAAATACTCTCCCCAAATTTTTAATGGTGAGGAGATTGAAATTGAATAGCTATTTTGCCGGTTAAGCGCGTTACGAATCGGATTTTCGTAATAATCCGAATAGGAGGCATTTATTGATAGAAGCGACGGTACGGAAAGACTCAAGCTGTAAATATCTTCATTTTCAGGAGAAATTATAGAATTCAGGAGCATGTTTCCAAAAGGCTTAATTGTCATTTCTCCGGCAAAAATCGGCTTTTCTGCATCCTTATTTTGAAGCGGAACTTCGCTGCTTAATCCCATGGTAAACCAGTCAAATGCCCCATAATAACTTGAAGATTGAAAATAATTTTTATTTCCTTCCCGGGTGGTTCGACTGCCTGCTGCCATCGAGTATTCTATATTATTTTTAGGAATAAGGTTAAAGGGAACCTGGTGATATTCCTCCCGCATTTCATATTCGCCGTTGGGACCGTACATTTTTAATGTTATTCGCGAGGTGCCATAATTAATATCAACCGAAAAGTGGTAATCACCGGACTGATCAGTATGGTGAAATTCAATGAGTTTATTATTTAAATATAATTCAACTTCCCAATTAGGACCGATATTACCGTCAACGTCAACCGTCTTGAAATATTGCCTTCGAGAATTAGGGCGATTGGTCACTTGAACGCCCTCAAGATTTCGAGATAATCCGCCAAAAGTCGCCACTTCGCCGATTTCGGCCTGAGTTATAAATTTATTGTCATTGAAAATATAATGCCATTTATAGCGTAGCTGTTCACTGGCAAAACCGACTGTTGAATTAAAAGAACCGTTGATGGCCATATCGCCGCCCAGAAGCATTCCGCCCAAATTTAAGGAAAGGAATTGTCCATCCTTGACGAAAGGATTGACCGTCAAAGCCCAATCGGCAACCCCGCCCTTTAATTTTTCTCTTTGGAATTCGAGTTCGGCAATATCTTTGACAGACTGTTTTTCTTCTTTCAATTTGGCATGGTCATTAATCCGTTTCAATTTTTGATAAGCGGGGAATTCGCGATCAAGCGGTAGATGCACCTTTAATTCTGAGAAATCGAAATACAATTTTAGATCAAAAATCGATTTAAACAGGTCAAATTGTATATAGCACTCATAAGGAGTTAAATTGTAATCCTCATTTTCAAATGAGACCGACCTGCCCTGGCATTCAGCCTTCTGCTTTGGAATATTAATTTTAAATTTATCATCACCTATATAGCTGCCGGAAAAAAGGCCATTTTCAAAATCCTTTTCAACCTTGATGTCGAGAAGAGAAATTATTTCTATCAGGGGAAGAAAAAGCGATTTGCCGTCATATTGCGCAATAATATCTTTTTGCATTAATTTGGGAATTTCAAAACTAATGACAATATCTTCAAATTCCTGATCGCCGGAATTGGCATACGGCGCCATAATCACAACAATTAATAGTGCGATAAAAAGAGAGAGTCTGAATTTTGCCTTAAACATGATTAATCCTATTAATAAATGCTTAAATTTGTTTAGGCTTTTTTATTCAACCATGGCTGTAAATTCAATGCTATTGCCAATAATCATATCCTGCCGATCAATATCGGTTCGACCTTCATTTGTAATTTCAATTTCTACTCTGAGCGGAGATTTGGCTGCGCGATTGGTAATGGGGAGTTCCATTTTTCGGCTCAATTCCCGATAGACAGCCAGATCAATTTTACTGTTTGAAATTTCCTTGCCGTCAGCATCCAATAATCGTGCTGTTAAAAGTCCGATATAGGAAACATTTCCCCTATTTGCCATTCCCAAAACGACATTAACCGTCGTATCGTCCAGACTGACCTTGGTATCAACCACTTCGAGTTTTGAAACCAAATTCCCGGTGCGATATTTTAAAATAATCGCGGTTTGCATTATCATATTTAATTTTGTGGAAATTTTATCATAATCGGACGGAACGGGAATGGATGTCTCACCGGCTTGAGATTTAACAACTACCCGGCACCAGTATTCGCCGTCGGCCAGATTTTTGGGTGGCCGGGCCACAAATCTTACAACCTGAGAACTGTTGGGAGGCAAAACCATTTTTCTCGGAAACGCCTTGATCCATCCCAGAGCCGAATTGGGATCTGTTACGGCGCTATCTTGAAGATCTAGTGAAACATTGCCCAGACTGTCCGATAATGGAATTCCAAAACTGAATCCAATAGACACTTCCTGTGGCTTATCGGATGGATTTTGAATTGTCAAACGCCCCGTTCTTTTTACATCTGATAATATTACCGATGTCGGCGCGACTAGAACTCCGGCCGATAAATGCAATGTTGAAATAATAAAAAGAATAACAAAGCTAATTGGCGTCAGCCAATTTCGTTCAAGTAATTGACAGGCAAACTTCCTATAACTGTCCATAGCATCCTCTTCCTATAATTGTGGTTTTCAGTAAACCATTTCCATTTACCTCAATAATGAGGTTTTATTATTTTTATATCAATATTAATTTATTTTCATACTTATGTTCCGGTATAAGATACCGTCAATATAATGTCAGCGGTGTAATTTCCTGCTCTTTGATCAATTGCCGGGTAAACATTTCCCCCCAGAAAAAGCTGGATAATGTTATCATTGGTGCCAATAACAGTATCCGGAATATTTAAAGGATTCTGATCAACGATTGCTCCGGGACCGTGCGCCGAAGGAGTTCCGGCTGCCGTCGTATCCAAATCACAACCGGTGGTTGTGAAGGCGACAATCAGGCGGTCCTCATTCCCAACGGCATTATTCCAGAGAAAGAGCGGTAATGTCAATGACATGGTAATTTCAAAACCCCCTGCACCCACAATTTGAAAAACTCCGGCCTCGGCATCCAAACTTTTATCGGCACTTTTTCTGACCCCCTGTAAAACATCACCAAAAGCCAGGTCATGTGTTGCCGTGACTGACAAAGTTGCCAAAACCGCCGCGGTTGCCTGGCCGACTGCTACCGATTGAGATAGAACCGGTGCCGGCATAATTAAAATAAGTAAAACCAAGACGGCGAAAAAAAACTTTGATGTTAGCATTCCAAATGACATGCTGTTCATGTTATCACTCCCTACCAATTGTTTATATTATTCTATGATATAATTTATCGGCAGATACCGAAAATCTTTGAATAATATTTCAATCAATAGGGCTATATAACATCCTATGTTTTAAGTCCAATTTTTTACCTGTTGGCCCCCGGTAACCTTATTATGTTCCGGTATAGGCCACTGTTAAAACTATATCAGCAGTGTAACTTCCAGCCCGTTGATCTACTGCCGGGCTGACCGTGCCGCCAAGAAATAGCTGCAAAATATTATCGGCGCCGCCCAAAACAGCATCCGACAAATTGTGCGGATCCTGATCAACTATGGCTCCCAAACCATGAGCAGCCGGAGTTCCCGCAGCCGTCGTATCAATATCAGCATCAGTATTGCTGAAAGATATAACCAAACGGTCCTCACTGCCACCCGTAGAATTCCATAAAAAGTCAGGAAGTTGAAGGTGCATGGATATTTCCTGTCCCCCAGCTCCGCTAATCTGAAAAACACCCGCGTCGGCGACAACCGTTTTATCAGCGGTTTTGGGAACGCCTTGAAGAACGTCTCCAAAAGCCAGATCATGCGTCGATGTTACTGATAGAACCGCCAGAATCGTAGCCGTCGCACTGCCGGTGGATACATCCTGCGCCTGAATAGAACCAGTCGCCAGACAAGCCAAAATGCCTGCCAAGATGTAAAGTTTACCCGGCTTTTTCATCCAAATTGAATACATATTAAATATCCTCCAAAACGACCAGTGTCTTTATTAGGTTCCAGTATAAGCAACTGTAAGAACGATATCTGCCGTATAACTGCCGGCACGCTGATCAACAGTTGGATAAACGGTTCCACCCAGGAATATTTTGAGAATATTGTCGGCAGCACCAAGGTTCGTATCCGACAAATTATATGGATCCTGATCAACAATTGCACCTGCACCATGAGCCGCTGGAGTACCAGCCGCCGTAGTGTCAATATCAGCGTCGGTGGAACTGAAAGTGATGGTCAGCCGATCTTCACTACCGCCGGTTGAGTTCCAAAGAAAGTCGGGAAGTTCCAAAAATAGCGAGACTTCCGAACCGCCCGCACCGGTAACTTCAAAAACTCCGGCATCAGCAATGACAGTTTTGTCAGCTACCTGGGGAACACCCTGTAAAACGTCACCAAAAGCCAGATCGTGTGTTGAAGTAACGGCCAAAACCGCCAAAATCGTGGCCGTCGCGGTTCCAACGGCAACATCCTGAGCATTTGCCAATTGAGGTCCCCCAACGATAGCAATACAGACCAGTAGTGCTGTCAACCCGGTTAATAGTTTCTTCAATAAATCGCGTTGCATTTTCGCTTCCTCCTTAAAAAATAAATGTAAACATTATATAGTTTTCATCCCATAGTCTGGTTTCATATAGAATTAAATCGACAGTAATTTTGTTTACTTAATAGTAATTCAGTAAAATATTTGCAAAATGCGATATATTTTTTAATGAAATATAGAAAAAATACTATATGAAAAAACCAACAGTTTTTAATCCTAATGGATTGTATGCCAATGAGATGCAATGATTGAACAATGGCTGAAGCGAGGACATAACCGTTTTTTAGTCAATTTTATTAATCTGCCAGTTATGGTGTCAATCCTATATTTATTATTTCAAACGAAGAAATCGACGATAGATATTTTAACCGCCGGTATAGGCAACGGTTATAACAATCGAGGCCGAATAAGACCCTTCACTCTGCCTTAAACCGGGAACGACGGTTCCGCCCAGCCAAATTCTCAATCCGTCAGAACCTAATCTATATGTAATTTGGTGCCAGGGATCAATATCATCATAGCCTGGATTAGTTTGATCGTAGGACGCTGATGAATCCATGGAACAATCATCTTCTCTGAAAATAATTTGCATATTTTGACCGCCCGCACTCATATAGGTCGGGAGAGTTATATCAATAGTGACTTCGGCCCCGGCAGTTCCTTGGATATAATATTCAGCGGCCGTTCCGGGTGTATATTTGGAGACGACCTTCGGGATTCCCACAAATACATTGCCAAATGATAGCGGATTGGTTTCGGTAACATTTTGAGCAAAGCCTTGAGAAAACCATCCTAATAATAGTAACAGGATCGGTCCGAATATTATTTTATTTGGCATAGACATTCCTTTAACTCAAACAAACTGATATAAGAAATGAAGTCAATATAAATTTAATCTGATTAATCTGATAATATATGAATCGGATATTCTTAGAAAAAATAAATTTAACCCAAGTTGTTGAATTTTGATTTCATTGCAGTATCCAATAATATTTAGTCGTACAAAATAAAATACCACAATTAATATTATGTTAGAGGTTTTACAGACCTATAGAACCCCGCTAATCAAAATTGCGATTTTTAAAAATTATTACAATACGGATATTTAATTGCCAGTATATTGTACTGTCAAAGTAATATCAGCCGCGTAATCCCCGCCTGTCTGTGTAATACCGGGATGAGTCGTCCCGCCTATCCATAAAGACATCTGTCCGGTTGCTCCCAAATTAAGCGTATTCGGTCCGTTCGGATTAATTTCCGCCACCGGAGCCGCCTGTCCGCCGCCGGTACCATCATCATATGCCAGATCAGTATTGTTAAATGAAATAGGCATGGTTGCTACCGAATCTTGATGCATTAAATTATTCGGTAAGGTGACATCAACTGTAATTTCGGCCCCATTCTCTCCTTGTACCGACCATTCCCCGGCAAAGCCAATGTCAGCTTTATCAACCGTTTTATCGAAATCGGGCAGGACTGTTCCAAATATAAGATCATGCTCTCCAATAACAGCTACGCCGGCAATGACCGTTGCGGTCGCTTGAATGGTTCCATACTCCTGAGCCTGGGCACTCTGCACGCTCGCGAAAATCAAGAATAAAGCCAAACCCAGGACAATCAGTTTTTTTCGAATCATGGTTTTCTCCCCGTATAAATTTTTTTGTCAAAAAAGGGTTTTGCAACGATAGTGCCGAAAGAAATAATCATCCGTAAAACGCAGAAAGACAAGATGTTAAGATTACGCGTCAATTCCATTATGAGCGAAATTATTTATCGAGTATTGGATTTATCCCATACTGGTATCGCATAAGTATTTGAATAACAATATGTTAATAAATAAAAACAGAACGCCAATGAAAGGATGTCTTTTAACTATAGTTTTATGGAAGAAAAACCGCGACTGTAATCGTCAGTCAATCAACAGGTTAATTAATACTTTCCAATTTAATCATAAATAATGGCTAAAGCTCTGTTGGTATTTTCCGACTAAATATTAAAAATGGCAACTGTTCAAAAATTAAACAGTTGAAATATTTTATGAAACTAAAAAGAAAATACATTGGTGCATTATTAGTCATACTGATGACTGGCTGTACTATATCCTATGCCCAGGATCTTGTTTGGTCGCATAATTATGGGGGCTATTATAATGAGAATGCCTGCTCCGGATTGGAGACTAATGATGGCGGCTATTTAATATTGGGGAGTACTTTCTTTATAGATAGCGGGAAGTACGACGTTTATCTCGTGAAAACCAATTCGCTGGGTGAATATGAATGGTCAAATACTTTTGGCGGGCCGGAAACCGAATATGGATATGATATCATTGCCGCCAATGATAACGGATATCTGATTGTCGGTTCCTGTCAGTCATTCGGGGCCGGCAAGCGGGATGTCTATTTAATCAAGATTGATATGCTTGGCAATAAATTATGGTCAAAAACCTTTGGCGGCGCCGAGGACGACGAGGGACGATCGGTCAGATCAACATCGGATGGCGGATATATTATATGCGGAACAACCAGTTCGTCGGGAGCGGGATATTCCGATGTTTATTTTATTAAGACCGATGCCAACGGAAATTTACTCTGGTCCAAAACCTATGGCGGTTCCGGGGGCGAGTCCGGCTATGCCGTTCGGGAAACAGCCGATTCCGGATTTATTGCCATTGGCAATACCGGTACGTTCGGGACCGGATACAGTTCCATATATGTCGTCAGAATTGACTCTAATGGAGATTCGTTGTGGGCCGGGGCCTATGGCGGAGACGGTTCTGATTTTGGATACTCAATTGAAACGACCTTCGACAAAGGTTTTATGCTGGTGGGCGCCACCAGCTCGATTGGCGCCGGTTATACCGATGCCTATATTATTAAAATCGATTCACTGGGCAATCTTGCCTGGGAAAAAACTTTCGGCGGTACAGGTGAGGATCGCGCGCTTTCTCTTTGCCGGGGAGCCGATGGAAATTATTTATTAACCGGAACATCCAATTCCTTTTCCGGAAGCAACATCGATATTTATATCGTAAAATTCGCACCGTCCGGAGCCCTGATCTGGCAGGACACCTATGGCGGCTCCAAAGCCGACTACGGTAAAATGGTTTTTCAGGAAAGCAATTTCGATTTTATTATTATCGGGGAAAGCTACTCCTATGCTCTGGGGGGACAGGACGCCTATATCCTGAAAGTGGCCGAGGCTTCCACTGCCGTTGGCGACGATGAATACGCGTTCCGGCCGGAATCTTTTAATCTGGAACAAAATTACCCCAATCCGTTTAATATGCAGACCACTATTCAATATAGCCTGCCCCGGCATGCGCCGGTGAATTTAACCATCTTTAATCTTCTGGGCCAGGTCGTGCGGGAATGGAATATCGATTTGCAGAGAGCCGGCACGCACTCCGTTCAATGGGACGGAAAAAACGACGACGGCCAGATCGTTACTTCGGGCGTATATTTCTATCGCCTGATATCAGATGATTTTGCCGTTTCCCAAAAAATGGTATTAATCAAATAGCCTTTAATTGCATCCTGCCCTTCTCGATAACACCGCTCCCTGTCATGCCCGACCTGATCGGGAATCCACATTCCAATTTGTTGCCATGTTGACCGGAGATACCCGATATAATTCTAAAATTGGCTTGTTAAACTTACCAAAATTGTCTATCTTTCATTTATCACTACATCTCTAACTGAAAGGTTGTCCATATGAGATATCCGCGTATATTTATTTTATGTGGATTGTTGCTGCTTGGTTTGGCTTTCATCTCATCAGCAGCAATTCCGCCGTTTATTAATTATCAAGGCCGGCTTACCGACAGTAGCGGCGATCCGGTTTCTGACGGAATCTATTCTGTAGTTTTTACACTTTATAATGCACCTACCGATGGAACTGCAAAATGGATCAGTGATCCTACATCCGTCGATGTCAAGGATGGTTTGTTCAGCACCCTTATTGGTGTGATCCCCTCTTCAGTTTTTGATCCACCATCAGATTTATTTCTGGGAATCACGGTCGGTGCCGATCCCGAGATAGCGCCACGGTCGTACGTGGTGGCCGTACCATTTGCCTATTACGCAACCAGCGCATACTCTTCCACTACCTGTCCTGCCTGGTCAATCAATGGCGACCATATATATCGCTCGACGGGCAACGTCGGCTTGGGAGTTTCAAATCCACAGGAGCGCCTTACGTTGGGAAATAATCTTGGAGATTTTCTTGGTGAATGCATTGAAGTAGGGTCCAATGAAATGGGTCTTGCAAGACTTGTGCTCGGTGAAGACGATCAGCATTTTGTTAATCTGTTATGGGCGGACAACGGTGATGCTTTTGCGATTTTCCAAAGAAGCGCCGAGAATACATATACGGTGTTATATGCAGTTGCCGGCAACGTTGGCATCGGTGAAAGTTCACCTGATTTCAGACTTCACGTTCTTTCGTCCGGAGAGGGTGATGGAATGCGTGTCGACAATCATATCGGTACACAACTCTTCCGCGTGCGCGAAAATTCCGACGGCTCAAGTGAGGTTCAGGTATCCGATAACACTGGTGGGGTTAAAGCGATGATTCGCAGCAATGGCGACTCATATTTCAATGGCGGTGATGTCGGGATTGGGACTACCAGTCCGAATTACACTCTCGATGTTCGCGGTACTATCGGTAACAATACAACTCTCTACCATAGTGACAAGCGGTGGAAGGAAGATATTAGGAATCTACAGGGTTCACTTGATAAAGTGATGAATCTTCAAGGTGTACAATACAGGTGGAGACAGAACGAATATCCCGAAATGAATTTCCCAGATGGCAATCAGATTGGTTTGATTGCGCAGGATGTTGAGAAAATTATACCGGAAGTGGTAAATAAATCAGAGGATGGATATAAATCTATCGACTACGCCAAACTGGTTTCGGTGTTGATAGAATCGATCAAAGAACAACAGGGACAAATAGAAACTCTCTCCAAAAGAATTGACGAACTTGAGGGTATAAAAATTTCAAGCAAATAGCTGCCGCAGGAAATGACCCCCTCTAACCCTGCTATTCTTTTTTCGGGCTGGGGTGGCCCATAATATTGTCGAAAATCCTGATTGAAATGAAGGGCTATGAGTCCGTTGCCCAAGACCGGGTCTATGCCATAGACCTCTACGATTACTGTTGGTGCACGGGGACGTACACCAACCACAATAGGCAAGTATCACCTTCGATTCGCTCCCGGCATCCTTTCCTTCATTCTTCAGGACCTTCGGCAGGATCTACGACAGGATCTCCTTCTCCGCCAAGGCGGACAAGGACCTTCGGCAGGGATCCTGCCCTACTTTGGCTCATTTGTCCGTCTTTGGCGGACTTCATTCAGAACGCTGACCTACAATTACCATTCCCCGCCCAGCACCGGGTCTATGCCATAGACCCCTACAATTACTGTTGGTGTACGGGGACGTACACCAACCACAATGTTGGAAAAAACGGTGGGATTGTTGCGCATTTAACTGAACTGTCGAAATCGCAAGAGATTTTGACCTTGACTAAATGTCGGGTTTCTCGTCGCCGATGGCGGACTCGGAACGCCGACCTACAATTACCTATACATTTGTGAAAATATCGGTACTCATGTATTTCATGCCGGAATCAACCATCAATGTCGCTATGCTGGCCTCCGGTCCGAGCTGTTCGCCAAGACGAATCGCCGCGATGACATTGGCGCCTGATGAGGTTCCGGCAAAAAGACCCTCTTCCCGGGCCAGACGCCGGGCCATCGCCTTGGCATCATCGGTTTTGACAGCCATAATATCATCGACCAAACTCGGTTCCCAGAGCGGCGGGATATAGCCAATCCCGACCCCCTCGATCTTATGGGGCCCCGGCTGTCCGCCCGACAGGACCGGCGATTCGCCCGGTTCGACGGCCACAATTTTTATTTTGGGATTGTAACGTTTTAAGACGGTTGCCACGCCGCGCAATGAGGCGGAAGTGCCGACGCTCTGAACAAAAGCGTCGATTTTCCCGTCCATCTGGCCTTGGATTTCTTCGGCCAGCGAAAAATACCCCGAAATGCTGTCAAAATTGCTGAGTTGGTTGGTCCAGTAGGTATGCGGTTTTTGGCTGATTGCTCTGGCGGTCTCAATCATGTCCAGTATCAATTTTTTTGTGGTCCGGCCGTTCTCGCTGGGTACCATGGTCAGTTCCGCGCCCAGGGCCGACATATGTTTCAATTTCTCGGGACTGAAAGCATCGGAGGTAACAATATGAAGACGGTACCCTTTGGCAATGCAGATCAAGGCCAGCGATATGCCGGTACTTCCGCCGGTGTATTCGACAATGGTATCGCCCGGTTTCAATCGGCCGTCTTCCTCGGCCCGGGAAATCATCGCCTGAGCGGTGCGGTCTTTCATACTGCCGGTTGGATTCTCCCATTCCAGCTTGACAAATATTTTGGCACAACCGGCCGGAACGACTTTGCGAAGCTGTACTATCGATGTGTTCCCAATGGCCTGCAGAATATTATTACCGATATTCATCTTATTTTTTCCTTTATATTTAATCCGCATCTTATCGGCCCTATGTCCGACAATTAATCTAATATATTCATAATTTATAATAGAGTTAAGAAAAATCGATCATCCGGCGGGTGGCTCAGAGCAAACGTGGGGAGGAACCCTGAGAAACGAAGTTTCGATGCGGTTCTGCCTGTTTTTTGTCGGGTTTCTCGCCGCCGATGGCGACATCGGAACGGCGACCTACAATTACCATTCCCCGCCCAACACCGGGTCTATGCCATAGACCCCTACGATTGCTCTTATTTACAATTTCTATACTATTTTGATAGTAATTTACCAGCCTCCTATATTATGAGAGGTTAAATGTGTGTTGGGCTTTTGATTGCCCCGGTAAGTCTGTGGATTCACGGGGAACAACGAGTCTGTTGGTGCACGGGGACGTACACCAACCACAATTTTACTCCAAAAGGGGTAGCTGTAAAAAAGTAATATATGAGGAAACAATACCAATTTGCTGTAATCGTATGAGGACGAATTGTTTACACGGAAATTATCTGATCTGCGAATGAAATCGAAGGGAATTGCCATTATATGAATAAAGGGATATCCGAATGGGCCGGGAATGACAGAATAAAAAACCCGGCAAGTCGGGCGACTCACCGGGCATAAGAGTTTATTGCGAAACCGTATAAGATTTCAGCCGAAGTCGAGCGAATTTTATTTCGCCACTTCGTCGGCCAGTTTCTCGTACAGGTCGATATCAATCATACAGCGCTCAACTGCCGAATTCCAGAAATCCGGCTGGGTCAGATCGACGCCCATATGTTTTTTCGCGACCTCTTCGGTAAACATCCGGCCGGTATCGGTCAGGAGCGCCTCGTATTTAGGCGCGAATGATTCACCCTCGGTTTTGGCACGGTTATAGACGCCGGAGGCGAACAGATAGCCAAACGTATAGGGGAAATTGTAAAACGGCTGGTTGCTCAGGAAAAAGTGCAGTTTCGAGGCCCAGAACAGCGGATGATAGCCGGTTTCGGCCAGCGTTCCGAAGAAGCCTTGTTTCTGAGCCGCGACCATCAGTTCATCGAGACGCTCGCGGGAAACCAAACCTTTTTTGCGCTCGGCATAGAACGACATATCGAAAATAAACCGGGCGTGAAGATCACAAAAGAGCCCCAGTGCGTTTTGAAGATTGGTGTCCAGCATCGCCAATTTGTCTTCGGTGCTCTCGGCCATCTGCAGGGCGGCATCGGTAACGAGGAACTCGTTGAAGATTGAGGCGGTCTCCGCCAACGGCATCGGATAAATGGTAGCATACGGCGGGAGTTTCATCATCACGTTTTGATGATAGGCGTGTCCCAGTTCATGAGCGAGGGTGCTGATATTATCGAACGAGCCCTCATAGGTCATGAAAACGCGGGTTTGTTTCTCCGAAAGGAAATCGGTGCAGAAAGCGCCGCCTCGTTTACCGGGACGATTTTCAGCCTCGACCCAGTTTTTATCGAGGGCCATCCGGGTGAATTCGGCCTGTGATTTGGAGAATTTGGCCAGGTTATCCACGACAAAATCGCCGGCCTCTTCGAAAGTGTAGGTTTTTTTGGAGGAACCGATCGGCGCCGCTTGATCATACCAGCGGAAGTTCTTGATACTGAGAAGTTTCTTTTTGGCGATGATATACCGTTTTATTTTCTCTTCGGAATTTGTCACGGCGGCCCACATGGCATCGAGGGTTTCCTCCTGAAGGCGGCTGTTTAGAAGCGCCTCGAGGGCGGGATTTTCCCAGCCTCTCCTGGAGTACAGGGTTAATCTGAATCCGGCCATAAAGTTCAGGGCCATAGCGGCCTCATTGCTTCGTCTTTCCCATGCCGCCTCAAGTTTCTCAAAAGCCTGCCGGCGGATATCCCGAATGGGGCTGACCATCTTATTGGCCAGCTGTCCCAGCGACAGTTCGGTTGTCTGGCCGCGTTCCTTGAATTGGACCCGGAGATTGCCGTACATCTTATCATAAAGCCGGTTCCAGGCGTGATAACCGTTAACGGCCAGATCGGCGGCAAGCGCCTCGAATTCCGGTTTCATTTTCAGCTTGGCAGTCCGT
Organism: Candidatus Zixiibacteriota bacterium; assembly: GCA_043825815.1. Lineage (GTDB taxonomy): Bacteria > Zixibacteria > MSB-5A5 > GN15 > PGXB01 > JBDRRI01. The sequence goes on along the minus strand of JBDRRI010000092.1, from coordinate 3,107 downwards.
CGGAGTTCGTTTAGATAAAATTGAATCTCTTTCAATTCATCCGACCCGACCAGCTTTTTCCATTCGGCTTCGGATTGATTCTTGGCAAACGCTTCCAGAAAAACATTGATTTTTTCGTATTCGGCCTCGAAAACATCGATTTCACCCTGAATTTGCTGGGCCTTTTCATCGTCCGTATTAGCGCTGACCAGACATCCGATAAAAGCGTGGGCGGTGATCAGGCGGGTAAAGAAATCCTGAAGCTTGAGGATATACTTAATCCAGTCTTTTCGGGATGAATCATTCAGTTTTTCGGGCAGTTTTTCGATATTGGATTTCAGTTTTTCCAGATCGGCTTTAATTTTGGCGCGGAAATCGGCATATTTTTTTGATTCGGAACCGCCGGGAAAGACCGAATCGAGATCCCATTTGGGCGCCGAGATATTATTTGACATGATTCTATCTCCTGTTAATTGTTTTTGCAGGTGTAAATATATTATTTTGGAATTGAATTATACAAAAAGAGTTGCAGAATCCCAAGGGAAATCATCGTTTTTATTAAATCCGGGGTTGCGATTTTTGGCTAATTTCATAAATTGGCTCTCTGAAAGATAGATTTTTTTAATTTGTAAAATATATGGAGGTCCAAAAAATGGGTCATTACAGAGTTCCGGTGCCGGCCAATGAGCCGATTTTTGATTATGCTCCCGGTTCAAAAGATGCCGAAAAAATCAAGGCGGCGATTGCCGAGCTGAAAGCGCATAAGCTTGATATTCCGAATGTTATCGGCGGTGAGGAAATCCGCTGTGGCAAGCCGATCAAATTAACCTCGCCCCATGACCATTCGCTCGAATTGGGACAGTATTACCAGGGCGGTGCGGCGGAAATCGAAAAGGCTATCAAAGCGACCGCGGCGGCCAAGAAAGAATGGGAGTTCCTTCCGTGGGAAGAAAAGGCGGCGGTCTGGCTTAAGGCGGCGGATCTTCTCAGCGGACCGTACCGTTATAAAATGAATGCGGCGACGATGCTTTCGCATTCCAAGAATATTTTCCAGGCGGAGATTGATGCAGTTTGCGAACTGGCCGATTTTTTCCGGTTCAATGTGTACTATGCCGAGCAGATTTTCAATAATCAGCCGCTTAATGCCAAATATATCTGGGATAGAGTCGATTACCGTCCGCTGGAGGGGTTTATCTTTGCCGTGACACCGTTCAACTTTGTATCAATTGCCGGCAACCTGCCGTCGGCGCCGACGATTATGGGTAACACATCGCTCTGGAAACCGGCCTCATCGTGTACCTATACCGCTTATCTTCTAATGCAAATCTTTAAGGAGGCGGGACTTCCCGACGGCGTCATTAATATGGTGACGGCGCGCGGGGCCGATGTCGGCGAACTCGTTTTGAAAAATCCGAATCTGGCCGGAATTCATTTCACCGGCTCGACCGGCGTGTTCCAGTCAATGTGGAAAACGGTCGGCACCAATATTGCCAAGTACAAATCGTATCCGCGCATTGTCGGCGAAACCGGCGGCAAGGATTTTGTGTTCGTGCATAAGTCAGCCGATGTTCAGGCGACTATCACGGCTCTGACCCGCGGCTCCTTTGAGTATCAGGGGCAGAAATGTTCGGCGGCATCGCGTGCCTATATCCCAAAATCACTCTGGGCCGATATCAAAGCCGGGGTGGTAGCCGATGTCAATTCATTCAAGATGGGATCGCCCGAGGATCCATCGAATTTCATCAATGCCGTTATCGACAAAGGTGCGTTTAAGGATATCACCGGCTATATCGACTTCGCCCGCGAGGCTTCCGATGCCGAATTTCTGACCGGCGGGAACTACGATGACTCCAAGGGTTATTTCATTGAGCCGACGGTGGTGCATACGATTAATCCTCATTTCAAACTGATTGAGGAGGAGATTTTCGGCCCGGTGCTGACTATCTATGTTTACAATGATGATGATTTCGAAAAGACTCTTGAATTGTGCGATTCGACCTCACCGTACGCTCTGACCGGGGCGATTATCGCCCGCGATCGCAAAGCGATTGCGACCGCGACTAAGGCGCTTCGTCATGCGGCCGGTAACTTCTATATCAACGACAAACCGACCGGTGCCGTGGTGGGACAACAGCCGTTTGGCGGCGGTCGCGCCTCCGGTACGAACGATAAAGCCGGTTCATGGCTGAATATGATTCGCTGGACCTCGCCGCGGACGATCAAAGAAAACTTCGTCCCGCCGCATGACTACCGCTATCCGTTCATGGGATAGAGGTAACACAAATATTTTATATGTGCCCGGTAGGTTCTCAAACCTGCCGGGTATTTTTATCGTCTGCGATAGGTTCGGAACGCCAACCTACAAAATATCGTTTATCGCCCGTAAACTCACCACCGCCCCCCAGACAGGCTAAAGCCTGCCACTACGAATACGCCCGAAGATTATTGCCTCGAATTGATAAAGGACGGGGCCCTGCCATCCAAGAATATTTTGAGGTCGTAATTTGCGACTTCATAATATGGAGCATATGAAGGCGATTCCCGCCCGCGAAATATTCTGATCAATTATCAGATGATTTTTATAGAAAACTTGTAAGGCAAATTTTAAATATTGATTTTTTGATATAAATTGCCTAATGGATAGGATATGGATATGTATTTATTTGATAAGAATGTTATTCCTCTAAAAGGAATAAAACCAAGAAATTGCTCAGTTTTTGAATTTCTTGAAAGGTCTGATCGTAAAGGAATGCAGAATATTCGTAAGTTTTGGGAAATTATGTACAAACAGTGTAGACTATCAAAAGTCATCAAAAACGAAATTAGAAGTAGGTTTATAAGTAGTAAAGACCCTCAACATTTTTCGGCACTTTTTGAATTATTTTTGTATACGTTTTTTAGAAAATTAGGATACCATGTTATAGGCAATCCAAAACTGAAGAATAGAAAACCTGATTTTAAAATTATAAATCGAAATGGGGCCAATTTTTATATTGAGGCTACTTGTCAGTTTGGCTCTAATAAAAAAAGTCATACTGAATTATGGAAAGATAATATTGTCGACACTATTAACAGTATAGAATCTCAAGATTTTAGAGTGGCGGTATCATTTAGGGGTAAGTTAACCA
>JBDRRI010000091.1:0-10019 GCA_043825815.1 Candidatus Zixiibacteriota bacterium | reverse complement strand
TTTTATTGACGGTATGGAATCGGCAAAAAAGGCAAATTGGGAAAATGAAGAAAAACTGACAGCCTAAACTAAAAACCTCTCAGAGGTAGATGACTGTCAAATCAAGTATCGTTCAGTACAATTGAATATTAATTTTAATTTCAAGCCAATTGTTATTAGATCCTTCTCAAGCGCTTTTAAAATTGTTGTATAAAAACCAACCCAAATCTCGTCGGCCTTTGAATGTTCCCAGGCATTAAACTTTATGCATTTGCATTTAGTATGTTTTGTATCATTATCCGACTTTGTTAATTCTCCATTGTATTCAATTCTATCCTTAATAAATTTCAACAAGGCTGTTTTACCACGACCCCATGGTCCGCAAATACCAATAGTTAAAGGCGTTTCTGTGTTTTTATTGGTTATCAAATCTCCGAGCGCATTTCCATAGCGAACATAATCAAGAGCGTCTTCCGGATTATTATTCTCGGTGATACCGCATGTCATTGCGCTGGAAATTGATTCTCTTGCTATTTCAGGGTCTGATGGTTTTAAATCAATTTCAGTTATTGAACGTATTTTGCCGGGAAGGTCTTTATTGATTTCCTTAAGTTTATCAAGTATTTTTTGTAAGGATTCTGCGAGTTTGATGTCAAAATTATTACCGCTTGTTTTCAATTCAATTAAAACATTTTGATAAAATTCTGGTAATTCACCTGATATTATTTCAATAGTTATTTGTTTTCTGGATTTCACATTGAAAATTCTATCGCCCGTATAGTAGTCTATATCCTTTTCAAAACGATATTTCCCATGAATTTTAAGAATTGAAATAATAATAAAATAAGCTAAAATATGATGGTCTCTAAGATTGCGATTGTCTATTCTAAAAGAATCTTGTTTTTCAATGACAATAAAGTTAAAGTCATAATATGGATTAATTACTGAAATACCCACACTATCGTAAATTACTATGGACAGTTTTTTCGCATTTAAATCAGGCTGGGGACGGTTAAAATCATTTGGGTCTTTCTTAACTCTCGGTTGCAACACAATATCAGATTTCTGGCTGTTAATAAATATGAAATTCTGACAATCATTAATTAGGCTCGCAGTTTCGTGTATCTTTGGAAAGACAGCTTTGTATATCGTTATTGGCACTGATTTCCATAAATCAATTTCCAAAATCTCATTTCCATTTATATCTTTGGAGAGTAATGATTGCAAATCAATATCAGTTTTTACTTTTCGCGGATTAATGGTATTCGTAATTCTGGCGGTTTGTTCAGTTTCTTTCTTTATTTGCTCACTCTCATTATAATCATAATTTTCTTTTCCGCTTTTTACAGCTCTATACATATCCGGTGATTCGGTAGTATCTTTTATAAAATCTGGAGTTTCTTTTATTGTTTTTTGCTCAACCTTATCCACCTTTTGAGATTTTGCCTCATTATACTCCTTCGCAATACCATGTAATATTTTTCGAATACCAAAAATTAAGTCAGTATTTATTCCCTTTCTTTCAAACTCTTTAATTCTTTCCTCACACAATTCACACAAATGTGCCCGCTTAATCATTTGAAGCAAGCTTTTTTTATTTGGTGTATGATCCAGAGGGCAATTATTAATTTCACCATGAATATGGAGTGTGGAGCAATGGTATTGTAGCAACGTGATGGCCACAAAATAGGCATAATAATGAATAAGTTGTACCCCAGTTGACTCATCGTAAGAATCTGATGTGATTAAAGCATATTTAGAGTTTTCGTCTATTAAGTAAAAATCTCTAACCAATGGATGTGGCGATAATATTAAGCTAAAATGCTTGCTTTGTTTTATTTTTAAGTCAACTTTAAATCTATCGAGAGTAAAAGGAGGATTGCCCTTTGTAATTCTTATACTTGATTCACTGCCTAGGTTATTAAGAAATATGGTGCTTTGCAGTGAATTAACATAGTCAGCGACCGATTTACTAGTTCCAAAATCAATGTTAGTCGCATAACCATTCCATCTTTGTTCATAGATATCAAATTGCAGATTACTCTTAAATACCATAAAATCTTCTCCTGAAACAATGATATAACAGGATAGATAAAATGATTATCGAATGTCAATAGGAAATTATCGAGATATATGGAATGTGTTTAAAGCCGCTGCCGTGCTATGATTCGCTGTCCTCGTCGATTTCGTTCGGTTTCAATATCACAGCGTTGCCGTCACGGCCATTGATTATCACTTCAAGCGGTTTTTCCAAAACAACGTGGCGGATGAATTCGGTTTCCCGTTCGACCGGTAATGAGGTCAGCCAATCCCAATCAATCGAATTTTTATCATTGTTCTTCCCGATTGTCAGGTAACCGATTTGAAAGGCAATCAGGTTTTGGAAGAAGTGCGTACCGAACGACGGAGTGATATCGAAATCGCCGTAGGCTGTTTCGATAATTACCCGGGCCGATGATATCTGATCCCATGAGGTCGGAATGCCGAGCCAGCGGTCGGCCGTACCCCATCGACCGGGACCAATCAATAAATACGGCTTATTCTCCGATTTAAAATAGTCATTGAATGATCCGACTTGACGGGCCATTTCCGGAGTCTGGGCGCGGTTGAAATTATCGGGGCGAATGTAAATGATATCTTTTATAGTATTGATTCGTCCGTGCGATAATGAGGCTGATGATTTGCAGAAGATTCTGGACCGGTCAAAATTAAGTTTAGCCATATCCTTAAAAGTCGTCCCCATAGCCATCGGGCGGATTTGCAAAAATCCGAATTCATCGGGTATTTTCGGATCGCGGTTGAGTTCCGCGGCGAATTCGATTTCAACCGGGAAATTCATTCCCTTAGAGCCGAGCTGGAGTAGGAATCGAATAATCTCATCGAGCGGGAATATTTTTGATTTTAAAATCGGTGCGAAGGTGACAATCTTAATGCCTTTGCGGCTGGTACCGTCATAGATGCGATCATTATCCGGGGAATAGGTGGAACCGACAAAGGAGAGCGTCCCGTGCCGTTCGGCCTCATCGATGCGCATGATGGTCAGGCCGCTCTGCCCGCCCGGTTTGGGAATAATGCCGGGATCGTTCATATCAATAGCGTAAAACTCATGCTGAGAATTTTTTAGAAAATCTTTCGGTGTAGAAAACTGAGGGAGGTTGTTCGGGTTGCTCGGCGAAAAATAAAGACAATCGCGGCCGTCGACAATCGTCATCCCTAATCCAAGAGCGGCATAAGCAACACCCTCTTCCGGTTTAATATTTCCAATGGAATAAAAATTGTATGACCGGGCGATGCCCGACAAAGTCGGGTAAAAAGTCCCATAGTGGTCGGAACCGACTACTTTTTGGAGGACAATTGCCATTTTTTCTTCTTCAACCCGATTACCGGTCGCTTCGATATAGTTGCGCGAACGTTTGAAGAAGATTGAGGCATAAATATATTTAACGGCAGTTTTCAGCCGCTCCATTCGGATTTTATTATTGGCATGACAATTGGGAAGCATGTGGGTATCGAATATTCCGGCAAACGGCTGATAATGGGAATCTTCGAGAAGCGATGATGATCTGACGGCGATGGGAAACTTGACGACATTCAAAAAAGTCCGCAGATCGCTTTCTATATCTTTGGGGAGTTTGGCATTGACAAATTTCTCCGCGATTTCGTGATCGGAATGACCGCTTAGGGCAAAATCGAGCAGTCCGTTTTGCGAGAGAAACTGATCGAAGATAGAGGTGCCGATTATTGCCGAAGGCGGGACATTAATACGGACACCGTTGAAACAGTCGTACACATTATACCGCCGCAACAATCGATTAATAAAGGCAAGGCCGCGGCCCTTGCCGCCCAGCGAGCCATCGCCAATCCGAACAAATTCGCTTTGTAAATCAAATTGTTTGCGGGAAAAATCGGTGATGATCCCGAGCTGTTTTTCCCGACGGAAATCTTTGAATGCGTTTATCAGGTGGCTTCGCAAAGTCTTAGTATCTTTGAATTCAGAAACTTTTCTTGGACGAAGGCGATTGGCCAAATCAAATTCGGTGCGGGCCATAACCCAGTTGGAAAAATGGTTGCGGTACGCATGGTACAGAATTGACTCATCGGGTACTTTTTCGAGGGCTCTTTCCATTGAAAGGAAATCCTGCGCCCGCTTAATTTCGCCGCCTTTGGAATCACGGAAGACGAAATCTCCAAAACCAAAATTATTTTTAATAAATTCGGATAATTCCGTAAGGAGAGTCGGCGAATTTTTATGAATAAAAGCAATCTCATATTTATGAGCCAATTCGGCATTCTGCAGATTGGAGGATTGCAATAAAATCGGTAAATCGGGCATCATCTCTTTGGCCCGTTTGGTGAATTTCAGACCAGCTTTGTCATCCAGAACGCCATCATTTTGGAAGCGTATATCGGATATAATTCCCAGGACGCATTTTTTGTATTTAGTAAACAGCCGCCAGGCCTCTTCCAAAGTTGTGGCGTGTAGAATTTTTGGCCGGGCGCGCATTCGCAGGAGTTTATGGGACAGGTTCATGCCGTCCGACATAAGGGCCTGGGTCTGGCGCATTATCTCGCTATAGATCAGCGGGAGATAGGAAGAATAAAACCGAACCGAATCCTCAATTAAAATAATAACACGGACGCCAATCAGGCGCGTATCAAAATCGACATTCAGTTTGTCCTCAAAATACTTTACAATAGCCAGCAGGATATTCGATTCGCCGCTCCAGAGGAATGATTTATCAACTGCCTTATGAAAATGCCTATGATTAGTAATTTCGAGTTCACGGGGATGGAAAGCCAAAAGGCCTATGGGTAAATCATCATATAATTCCCGGACCTTTTGACCGAATGAAATAACATCAACATCGCCCGGCTGGCGGAAAATAATCACAAGGTCGTATCTTTTTTTTCTGAGTATTTCGAGGGCCTCCTCGCCGGTGGAAACCTGCTTTATTTGAGGCGCATAGGATAAGTTAAGTTCCAAATATTCATTGAATATCAATTGCGCCAGATGGCCGTCCTCTTCAAGGATAAATGAGTCGTAAAGCGATGAGACCAGCAGAATATCCTTGACCTTGAACTGCATCAAGGAATCGAATTTGGCCAGGCCCGATTCGTAATCTTTAAGGTCTATATCCGGTTTTATAATCGCCATAAAATTTATACGGTTAAATCATATTTTTATTAATATATCGGTAATATTACAAGATGTCAATTAGCGACCCAAAAAGATTATTTCATAAATTCTTCGAATTCCCGAAGGACATTGAGGATTATCGCGTGATGTTCGCCGAATATTTGATCGTCATCTTCAATTAATTTATAATCGGCGGCGGTTCGCACTTCGAAATCAACCGCGTTATAGGTTTCAAACGGGAAATCGAATATATAATCGTGAGTGATGATGGCGCAATCATCCCAGCCCGAGGAAAAAACATACTCATGTTTCGGATCGGTCAGCATCGGTCGACCATGGCAATAGATATCGGGATCCGATGTGTAGCCGAGCATAGTCAAAGTGGTTGGGACTAAATCATGGTGGCTGGTCATATAATCGATTGTTCTCGGTTCAACGCCGGGTAGATACATTATTAACGGCACCTGCGTTTGACATCGGGAAAAAGAGCTGGTATGGCCGTAGAAGCCCATCTCATAAAATTCCTCGCCGTGGTCTCCCGTGACAATAATGACAGTGTTGTTCATAAGTCCATGGGCCGAAAGACTGTCGAGAATTTGTCCAATCAGGAAATCATCGAAATAGATGGCATTTTTATAGCTGTTTTTAACCGGAAGGACATCATCTTTGCTCAGGGTCAAATAATTTGGCGTCATCTTCGATGGTTGGAGGCGGTCGAATTCTTTGGGGTAACGATACGGGCCGTGAGGGGCGTCATAAAACAGGAAGGAGAAAAACGGTTTGGTCGTATCTCGCGTCTGAAGATATTCATAAAAAGCGGGGTTTATCTGAGGATCTTTTTCCGAGGCATCGACGCCCTTGAATTTGTCCGATATCGATTCGGGAATTTTTACAAAAATAGTTTTGCGGAATTCGGGGTAGGTCAGTTGCGAGGCCGAAATTAGTCGGAAATCATAGCCTAGATCAATCAGTTCATCAATCATCACCGAGCTTTGCCGTTCGCCCAAAAATTGGTGCCAGTAATATCCGTAGACACCGGTAAACATGCTGAAGATTCCGAACCGGGTGGCATTCCCGCCGCTGAAATGATTAATGAAGACTTGCGATTTTTTTGAGAATCTATGTATATTCGGTGCCAGGGTGGAATCGAGCATATCATATCGCCAGGCATCCATGACTATCCAGATAATATTGGGATAATTATCAAGCGGTTCCCGAACCAGTTTCTCTTTTGGATAATTTAGAATCGAATTTTTTGTATCGAACGTTAATGTCTTTTCCCGGTCCAATTCAAACCCGAAATATTTCCGCATAAACGATTTAATCGTGACTATTTGATACAGCGGAAATATTTTGGTATGCCGCGTGATTGTCCGAACGTTATAAAGATCGCCCACGGCATAGATAACCTTATCGGTCATAATCAGTGTGACCAGGATTATGGCGATTATAATTAGACGGCGTTTGCCGAATTTTGTTTTTGAGGCGCGGTTCTGAATTTTGAAGACAAGGAAAAACTCAAGGATTATAAACGCAATCACCACCGCGAATAAAATTATCATATTGGTGTTTCCAAGGTGGAGCACATCGCCGGCCCCCTCGGTAGTGAGCAGATTTATGACCATGCCATTAAAATGGATTTTATATATGCGGTAGATGGCGGTATCCAGAAAAGTCAGTATTTGAAAGAGCGACATGAATATGGCCAAAAAACTGTAGAGTATCTTTGTTCGTGTAAACAGTTTGAATGGGAAATAAAATATAACAAAGAAGATTAGATAGAGCTGGACAAAATTGGAAATCCAGGCGGAGCGGATAAAAAAAGCGCCGAGGGTTGTCCCCGCGGGAGTTGAGTAGAGAATATAAAGATAGCCCAGCAAAACCGTTATCAGACAGTTAACGGTTAAGACAAAGACCAATGTTTTCAGTCGTCTCTTTTTCTCTTCTACTGCGTCAGACATATTAGAACCAAATTAAACCAATATATTGAAACGGCGCAATATATCTCATTGAAAAATATAGGCAAGCGAAGAATTTGAATTTATTAATTGATACCATGTTGGTCTGAATAATTTGACACAAAAAAAACGGGATGGTTTGACCACCCCGTTCTATTAATTCAAGCCGCTGGTTTATTTATGCCTGATTATATAGTGTCCATTATCCCCGCTTTGGCCAATCTCCCAATCCGAGTTTATGGCAAGTGTCCATCCGTGACCGTAAGCGATATCGCCAGTAATCGAATCGGGCTTTGATACCGTCACCATCGACCAGCTGGAATTCATTAAAGCACCGTCTTTAGCTTCCAGAACGCCCCATTCGTCCGTGAGTCGTAAATTCGGGTAAATCGTTCCATAACCTTCCAAAGATATAAGCTTGGCAGGTTCATATTGAATGTTGAATTGTGAAAGATTAAGTTGAAGGCTATTATCGCTAATGAGGTATTTTTTATAATTGTTGATTACTTCCAATTTTTCGACTTCCAATTTATTCTCCAAAGCTAGTATCTCTTCGCCACCAAATCTCGACATCTCTATTTTTGCCAAAGTTTCAATATCTTCCGATAAATTTACCTTGTATAATTTTTGAAGGTAGTCACCAAGATTATCGTACTTTGCAAAATCAAGATTCCATTTTTGATTCTTTTCGAATAGAAGAATCCCATAGGCCGGTCCCGACCAGTAAGCGAAACTGTTGATATATGAATCCGCATCCATATAAGAATTCAGCCTTGCGGTCATTTCTCGGATTCTTTCTTCATCGCTATATCCCGACAAGATCATACCGGTATATTCTGCAAGACCCTCATGATTTTCTAATTGACGTTCACTATTTCTTGAATTCGGATACAACAAATGTCTGTATTTTCTAAATAATAAAGCATTGGTAATTGCTTTGTATTTATCTTTTCCATCGGAATTTAAAGCTTCCTTTAGGGCAAGCCACTCAAGTTTCAGCCAGGTCCTGGCAATGGCTTTGTCCAAATGCGAATTTTCAGGAATTCTGGAAGGAAAACCCAATTCTTCCTGTATTGCGTGAAATGATTCATGCATAAATAGTCGCTGTCGTTCCTTTTGTTCTTTAGAAACGGGTAGAATTAGCATGACCCACAATTCGCCATTCCAGGAGATTGAGGTATTGGCAACGCCGTATTTTTCAGGAAGATGCCCATAATATACATCATCGTAATCCTCTAACGATTTTGAGCTATCGTTTTGATTGGCATATAGTTCTCGCGTTTGTTTATCCATGAAGAAAACCGGGACTGACATCGGTCTTCCCCAAAGAGAACCATTATCCCTCGTACATATTTCCTTGATTTCTTTGAAATATTCCCTAACCTGATCAATATAATCCAAATTTTGAGCCTGTGGCTTACCAATCGAAATAATTAAGATTGCCGCTATACAAATTACCCGAGTCAGTTTAGACGTACAACGCATATTTTTCCTTTCTGTGGAATATTTAAGTATACTTTTAATACTTGTAAGATTGATTTGAATTAAATATTCTTGCATTTAATTTTAATGAAATAAAAAAAACGGGGTGGGTGGCCACCCCGTTTGCGCGTACGCTCAATCTATTAAAAAGTAAAAATGTCTGAATTAGACAACACCCTGATCCAGCATACTGTCAGCAACCTTGACGAAACCGCCGATGTTGGCGCCCATGACATAGTTGCCCGGCTGGCCATACTCTTCGGAAGTATTCTTACAAGTGTTGTGAATCGAAATCATGATGTTTTTCAGGCGCTGGTCAACTTCTTCACGAGTCCAGCTCAAACGCAGGCTGTTCTGTGACATTTCCAGACCGGAAACCGCAACACCACCGGCATTGGCGGCCTTGCCGGGACCGTACATGATCTTCTTACCGACGAACTGCTCGACCGCATCCGGGGTCGACGGCATATTGGCGCCTTCGGCCACGAGGATACAACCATTTTTGAGCAGGGTCTTGGCATCGTCGCCATTGACTTCGTTCTGAGTGGCGCACGGAAGAGCGATATCAACCGGAACGTTCCAAACGCCGGTACCTTCGTGGTATTCACATTTGAATTTGTCGGCGTATTCTTTGATACGGCCGCGTTTGACATTCTTCAGTTCCATAACCCAGGCCAGTTTTTCATTGCTGATACCGTCTTTGTCGACGATGTAGCCGGAGGAGTCGGAGAGGGTCAGCACTTTACCGCCGAGTTCGTTGACTTTTTCCGTGGCGTACTGGGCGACATTGCCGGAACCGGAGATAGAGACTTTTTTGCCTTTGAAACTGTCATTCTTGGTTTTGAGCATTTCGTCGGCAAAGTAAACGGTGCCGTAACCGGTCGCTTCCGGACGAATCAGGGAGCCGCCCCAGTTGAGACCTTTACCGGTCAGGACGCCTTCAAAGGAATTACGGAGCTTTTTGAACTGGCCAAACATGAAGCCGATTTCACGACCGCCGACACCAATGTCACCAGCCGGAACGTCGGTGTTCGCGCCGATATGACGGAACAGTTCGGACATGAAGCTCTGGGTGAAGCGCATCACTTCGAGATCGGATTTACCTTTAGGATCGAAATCGGATCCGCCCTTGCCACCGCCCATCGGGAGCGTGGTCAGGGAGTTTTTAAAGACCTGTTCGAAGCCCAAAAATTTCAGGATGCCGAGATTGACCGACGGATGGAAACGAAGTCCACCTTTGTAAGGGCCAATGGCGGAGTTGAATTCGACGCGGAAGCCACGGTTAACCTGGACTTTGCCGGCATCGTCAACCCACGGGACGCGGAACATGAGAACGCGTTCCGGCTCGACAATACGTTCAAGAATTTTAGCTTCGACGTATTCCGGATGTTTTTCAATAACCGGTTCTAACGATTCGAGGACCTCTTCGACGGCCTGAAGGAATTCCGGCTGGGCCGGGTTTT
>JBDRRI010000090.1:0-4573 GCA_043825815.1 Candidatus Zixiibacteriota bacterium | reverse complement strand
AAATTATAATGAGATTTTGTTTATATTCCCGGCGCCGGACCGCCTTTATAGAGATAGGAGATTAAATAAGTGATATCCAGAATATTCAGTGTCAGATTGGAGTCGGCATCGCCCAGTTTTAAATCCTCGGGCGCCGGACCGCCTTTATATAGATAGCTTATCAGGTAGGTGATATCAAGAATGTTTATTGACTTCGAATTATTGGCGTCCCCGCGAAGATATGTCTCCATGACAGTAATTAATTCATTTTTGACTCGCTGAAGCTGGCCCTCATCGGAATCAATAATCAGGGTAACATTGAACGTTCCCGGAGTGGTGTACTTATGAGACGGATTCTGAACATCGGAAGAATCTCCATCGCCGAAATACCATTTCCAATTCGAGGCCGAAGCGAGCGAACTATCGGTAAACTGTACGGTCAGGCTGTCGTTGCCAGACGTATTATCGACCGTAAAATTGGCGCCCCAGTTGATGGCATCGACCAGATTGATAATGCCCCAGCCGTAAGTATTGTTGGGCGTGCCGGCATTATCGGCCGTCTGCATGAACGCGGCGCGCACCTGAAGCGGGGTTAGGGTCGGATTGGCCGAAAGTAATACCGCGGCGGCGCCGCCGATTAACGGGGCGGCAAACGAGGTGCCGCTGCCGGTTGTGTAGCCGGTTATATTGTACGGATCGGCCAGGCTTGTTCCATAACCCATGGCACAAACCTCTGGTTTAATGCGGCCGTCGGCGGTTGGTCCCCGCGAAGAAAAGGAAGCGATATTTTCAGCGTAATCCACCGCTCCGGTTGAAAGGATATCAAAAGCGTCGGCTGGCGCCGTGATAGTCGCATCAGCCGGCCCGCCATTGCCATTTGATTTGGCAATGATAATTCCCAGCCCTGCGGCAGTCGAGGCGGCAATCGATGTTATCGCCGTCGCGCCATCGAAATCTTCGTAGGTGTACCAGTCGGAATAGCCGAGCGAAGTCGAGATAACATCGGTTCCGGCGGAGTCGGCCCACTCCATCGCGGCCACCCAGTTATCCTCCTCGCCGACATATTCACCGGCCATATCCTCGGTTTTGGCGAGAAGAAACATAGAGCCGTAGGCCGGCCCGATTAGATTTCCGGGGGAATACCCGCCCAGAATCGACCAGCATTTGGTTCCATGCGAATGTTGCGACGTGAGATCCTGTCCGTCCTCGTTTTGAGTGTCGCCGTCATTGTTGATGAAATCGTACTCTCCGAGGACCCGGCTGTCATCATACGCCGTGGCGAAAGTTTCGTGGTCTTTGCGGTATCCGGAATCTATTATGGTCACGATTATTCCCTGGCCGTTATAGCCGAGTTCATGCGCCGCCGGAGCGTTGATCATATTCATCTGCGTGGCCGAGGCCCCATAATCGAGGGCATCCGCCTCCATCGGAGCAAATTCGGGCACGCCTGATTTTTCTTCCTCGACCGATGGTACACTTCGCTTGAATTTCGCCACCGGTTTAATCTGATTAACAAAGGGGAGGGTGGCAATTTGGTTTAATAAAGTCTTATCGATTTCGAAACTGGCCGCATTGAGCCATCGCGAGGCTCTCTTGTAGACGGCCCCGGTTTCGATTATTCTATTGATATAAATATCGCTGACCGGCAGATCGGCAAAGGTCGGCTGATTCTTATTAACTTTGGAGCGTCTGTTTAAGGAGTTATTAATGACCTTTAGATTTTGGGCCATATTATCGAAATCAGCATCGCTGAAGATATTCTTATCATTAAAAAAAACCCATATCTTGATTTTCTCGGATTTCTGCAGATTGAAATATTCAAAAGCTTTCTCAGAAATGATCTGGTCAGGTTTTTCGAGGACAATTATTTTCTTATTGATAGAATTTAATTCGTGTCCGAACAATAGGGCCGGTATTATTAAAACGGCCATGAATATGAAAAATATGCTGGCTAGTTTCATAATGTCATCCTTACTCAAGAATAAAGCGGCGGTAAATTTACTATTAATTTACCAGACTTTTCTGATTTGTCAATTAATAGTTGTTTATAAGCAATGAATATAGACGATTTCCCATACATTTTTGTCTTTTGTTTCATTATAATATATCAACCATCACCATATTCAATTTGTTCCCCTGTCGTAAATCTATATAGGTCAATCGGATTAAAAAATTCGCCCATTTTATCAAATATTATCTCATACAAGGCATTAAAACTGCATCAGTCGGTTGTGAACGAAAATTTAGGAGCAAAGATAATGATGAAGCAAATAAAATTAAAGTCAAAGACCGGTTTTACGTTAATCGAATTGATGGTAACGGTTGTTATAATTGGGATTGTCTCTGCAATGGCGGCGCCGTCAATGGAGCGCTCAATACAGCAGTTCAAATTTAAAAGTTCAACCAAAGAGATGTTATCCACTCTAAGAAAGGCCCGTTCCAACGCTATTGCCGAAAAAAATCCTTATGGCGTCTATTTTAATTATGAAACGCAAGAAATCATAGCTTTTCGCGATGATGCCAACCCATCAAGTTTTACCTATGATGATGGGGCCGATTCGGTTATATCGGTTGATACGGTTTTGGGTGACTACTCTTATTTATGGGCTTCATTTACGAATTCGGCGGTAGTTTTTCAGCCCAACGGCACGGCGCATGAATCCGGGTATATATATATGTATTCGGAAAAAGATGGCTCCTTTAACTCAAGTGGCTCCAATGTCTTAGCATCAACCGGTAGATCCAAAATATTATATTTAAATAGCTATTAATTGCTCCCTCTTTCTCATCCTCTGGTTACCCCCGCATAATGGAAATGCGGGGGTTTTTTTGATTATTAAAAAAAGATAAACTTCGTTCAGATTATTCCGATAACAGAAATAACGAAAAACGAACGACTTTAGAGGCTGAAATAAATAATGCGATAGGGATTAATTCTTTGGGTTAATTTTCTTAAATAAATGACGATAAGAATTAAAAATAGGGAAAATAGATTTATTAATAATAAGAGACATTATTATGTTTTCAAAAGGCACTAAAAGTACAGTAGGATTGGATATCGGAGCAAATTCGATTAAGCTGGTGAAACTTGAACGCACCAAGGATAGCCATTCGATTGTCGCTCTCGGTATACGTGAACTTCCTCCCGAAGCAATCGTGGCTGACGAAGTGAAAGATCGCGATGCTGTTATTTATACTATCCAGTCTTTGATCGATGAAGTCGATCCTAAGATTAAAAACGTGGTTGTATCAATTTCCGGTTATGGTGTTATAACCGACAAATTTACCATCGACAAAAAATCCGGTTCGGAAGCAGAACAGGCGATTCTGTTTGAAGCCGAGCAAAGATCTCCGTTTGATGTTGAGGATGTCAGTCTTGATCATCACGAGATAAGCTATGATGAAGAAACCAAGAAATCAGAAATTCTTCTGGTGGCTGCTCGGAACGAGTTCCTTCATTCCTATATTGAAATGATCCAAGATGCCGGTCTTCATCCGGCCATCGTTGATATTGACGCTTTTGCGGCTCTTAATGCCTATTATTTTAATTATGAAGTCGATCCGGAACGAATTACGGTTTTAGTTAATCTCGGCTATGATGTCACCAATGTATTATACCTTGAGAATGGCCTTTATCATTCCACTCGCGATATTTCATCGGGGACGCGTGAAATATATAACGCCATTCAAAAAGAATTCCGTCTTAATGCGGAACTGGCCGGAAAGGCCATTAAAGGTGAAATGAAAGATTCCATCGACCAGGATATGCTCAAAGCGACGATAGTTTCATCGACCGAAGAGCTTATCTCCGGAATTGAAATGGCTTTTTCCTATTTTAAAACACAAGCCAAAGTCGATAAGATAGATTGGATGGTTCTTTCGGGCGGCGGGGCTCTGGTGCCGTTTCTCCCCGAATATCTTCAGTCAAAACTCAATATTCCGTTGGAGATATTAAATCCATTACGGAATATCGACTACGACCCGGACATGTTTCAATATTTGGAACCTGAAAAAATCGCACCAATGCTGGCGGTCCCGGTAGGTTTGGCGATGAGAAAGATGAGGTAGTGCCATGCCGATGATAGAAATAAATCTACTGCCAAAGCATTTTGCCAAAAGATCCGGAAGTTTCTCGTTGGGCAAACATGGCGTTTATGCCGTCATCGCCGTAATTGGTGTTCTATTAATGTTTGCCTCGGTTTCTTTTTGGCAAATATATAAGATTGATGAATTGACCGGGCAGATGGAAATTGCCAGAGCGAGAACTCTGCAACTCCAAAAGGATATTCAACTGGTCGATGCTCTGACAGATATCAAATCCAAACTGACTAATCGTTTGAATGCGGTTGAGAGACTTGATCGGCATCGTTCGGTCTGGGTCCGAATCCTGGGTGACATTTCCAAGAACGTGCCCGATTTTGTGTGGCTTTCACGATTTGAGGAAAAAGAGGTGGCGAAAGTCAATACGACTGATACCGCTCAGGCTCAGCCAACCAATCCGAATGCGCCGACCGTCAGGCCGGCCGAAGTGGAGGGATTCACTTTTACGCTTAATGCACTGGCGGCCTTCATGATTAAGATGATGAGATCGGAC
>JBDRRI010000089.1:0-8784 GCA_043825815.1 Candidatus Zixiibacteriota bacterium | reverse complement strand
CTTCAAATCAAAAGAGAAAGTTTTTATCCAAAAGAAGAAATCCTTGATGATATTGTATATGCCTGTCATAATTCAAATCCTGATTGTATTACTTTCGTGGGCGATGGCGAACCGACTTTATTCCATTATCTGGGTTGGCTTATTCGCAATGTGACACAGAGAGTTAAGGTTCCAATCGCTGTCATTACTAACGGTTCTCTTCTTTATCGCAAGGATGTCCAGCAGGATTTGGAATTGGCCGATATCGTAATGGCCTCGGTTGATGCCGGAGACGAACGACATTTTCATATGATTAATCGACCTCATTCGGGGATTGACTATCATACGGTCATTGACGGTATTTGCGATTTTTCAAGTGTTTATCGCGGAAGTTTATGGATTGAGGTGATGCTGGTCAAAGGGTTGAATGATTCGGAGGAGGAGTTAATTAAAATAAATAAGATTATTAAAAAAATTTCGCCCTCACGCGTTTACTTACTAATGCCAATCCGCCCGCCTGCAGAGAAATGGGTTTCAGTTCCCGATCCGGCCAATATTATGCTTGCCCGCGAATTAATAAATAAGTCAATTCCGATAGTCGAATATGAATCCAATGATTTGGGTTTACAAAATTATCATAATGCCGAACAGGCCATTTTAAATATTGGCAAATATCATCCTTTGCGGAAAGAACAAATTGAAAAGATTATTGACCATTTCGGCGATCATGCAATTATGAATCAATTACTCGAGATCGGGCGGCTAAAACTAATAAATTATGATGGCACTGATTTTTTTATTCCAAACGAACTTTTTGGCAAAATGAAGAGCCAGCAATAATATCATTTTAATTTATAACAAGTTATTATATCTATAATATTTAGTGAGACCTTGTTTTTTTTATTTCGCAAATGAGAAAAAATCCCAAAATAACTGTAAATTTCCTTTATAGCTTTCTATTTTAAAATAAAATACAGCAATTTCAAAATAGAGTACCAATTTTTTTTAAACTTAATTTTTATTCTTTAAATTTTAATTGTTATCTTTTATTTGATTCTTGGCGATTATTTATTTTTTGTAATTACCATCCTTACAAGAAGTTATGAAATGTCATTAGTCTTGATTATGAATTTACTGGCGATTCATTTTAAAAAATATTTATTGGCACAAAAATTACTAACAATATAAAATAGCAAGACATTGTGAAAAAAGTAACTATATAAGGAGGTTTGAGATGTTTAAAAATTTTCCTGAATATAATGACAGACTTCAGGAGACGATGGGTCTTTTCGGCGTCGACTGCCCGGATTTAATGTCCGGATTTGTTATTTTGCATAAAGCGGCTATGATGCCCGGGACCCTGTCCATCAAATTCAAAGAGCTAATTGCTCTGGCCATTGCCATAACGGTTAGATGTGATGGGTGCGTAGCCCTTCACGTTCATGATGCCCTTGATGCTGGCGCCTCTAAAGAAGAAATTCTGGAGGCGGTTGGTGTTGCCATATTAATGGGAGGCGGACCTTCCTTGGTTTATGGCGTTGAAGCTCTGGAAGCGATTAATCAATTCCGGGAAACGGATTTATTTAAGGAATTATATTAGGGGGTTTATAATTAACGTAAATTTTGCTATTTTCTACAAAAATAACTGGAATGTTAGTAATTATTAGTTAAATTTAGGCGCTTTGTGAAAAGGCAACAGTTAAACCAATATAGGAAAAATAATATGGAAACAAAATCTTACAATCCGTTCTTGACCGCGCAAAGACAATTTGATGAGATTGCCGCGGTTTTGGAACTGGATGACGCCACTAAAGAATTATTAAGAAATCCAATTAGAGAATATTCATTTTCAATCCCGGTTAGAATGGATGATGGAAATGTTAAAATATTCAGAGGATTTCGGGTGCAACATAACGATTCCCGCGGTCCCTGTAAAGGTGGGATTCGTTTCCATCCTCAGGAAACCATTGATACCGTCCGCGCTCTGGCTATGTGGATGACCTGGAAATGCGCTGTGGTAGATATTCCTTTGGGTGGTGGTAAAGGTGGAGTTATTTGCGATCCTCATAACTTGAGCGATCATGAACAGGAACGGCTTTGCCGCGGATGGGTCAGGCAGTTGGCCAAAAATGTCGGTCCGATTTCCGATGTTCCCGCGCCGGATGTGATGACCAGCCCTCAACATATGCTATGGATGCTGGACGAGTATGAAGCTATTCATGGCGGAAAATATCCCGGCTTTATTACCGGCAAACCGGTCGGAATGGGTGGCTCATTGGGGCGGCAGGAAGCTACCGGTTTTGGAGTGATTTACCTTGTCCGCGAAGCTCTTCGAGTATTAGGTTTAAGGCCGGAAGATACGACCGCGTCGGTCCAGGGTTTCGGCAATGTTTCTCAGTTTGCTATTAAGCTGTACCAGCAAATTGGGGGAACGGTAATATGCGTATCCAGCTGGGATCAAGCCGATCAAACGTCTTATTCATTTAAGAGAAAAGACGGGATCAATCTTGATGAATTATTGGCCATTACCGATCGATTTGGCGGCATCAACAAAGAAAAAGCCAAAGATGCCGGTTATGAAGTTTTACCCGGCGATGCGTGGATTGAGCAGGATGTCGAGGTTTTAATCCCGGCGGCGCTGGAAAACCAGATTACCGAAGAAACCGCTCAAAAAATAAAACCTTCGGTAAGAATTGTCGCCGAAGGCGCCAATGGTCCGACTACTTTAGAAGCTGACAATATTTTAGAACAAAAGAAGATTTATGTTATACCCGATTTCCTGGCCAATGCCGGTGGTGTTACTTGCAGTTATTTTGAGCAGGTTCAGAGCAATATGAATTACTTTTGGGAAAAGGATGAGGTTCTGGGCAAGCTTGATCTCAAGATGACCTCGGCGTTCCATGCCGTCAATGGAATGGCGGAGAAACGTAAGGTCTATATGAGAGATGCGGCCTACATGATTTCCATAGCTCGTGTGGCCCAGGCATGTCGGGATCGCGGCTGGGTTTAATTGTTGGAGAATAAATGCCACTGAATCTTAAGATGCTCAGTGCCGAAGATTTAAATCGATTCGACCGGGACTTCTATAGTTCCGGTCTTGTCGTCTCCTGTATTGGAGAAGGTTATATTGGAGGCAAAGCTTCTGGATTGGCATTTATTGAAAAGACAATATCCGGTAATTATAAATCTAATCCGTTTTCTGGCTTTGAAATATCTATTCCCCGAATTGTTGTATTGGCGACCGGTCTTTTTGATCGCTTTATCGAGAGAAACAATCTGTTTAAAAAAGTGGAAAGCGGTCTTTCTGATAAAGAGACAGCTATTGAATTTCAAAGAGCCGAACTTCCGGCCGAATTCGTCGGTGATTTTAGAACCATCGTTAATAGCATTAATACTCCGCTGGCAATCCGTTCGTCGTCCCTGCTTGAGGATGCCATGCATGAACCATTTGCGGGGGTTTATGCGACCAAGATGATTCCTAATAATCAACCCGATGCCGACACTCGTTTCAGAAAACTGGTTGAAGCCATCAAATTTGTCTATGCCTCGACTTACTTTCATAATGCCAATGAGTATCGCAAGAGTATAAATAAAGGCAATGCCGATGAAAAAATGGCTGTAATTATTCAGGAAGTGGTCGGTCATCGATTTGGAGAATTGTACTATCCTAATATTTCCGGCGTTGCCCGTTCTTATAATTTCTATTCAATGGGCAAGGCTCGTCCCGAAGACGGGGTTGTCGATTTGGCCTTTGGATTGGGCAAATCCATTGTCGATGGCGGTTTGGTTTGGAGCTATAGTCCGGCTTATCCGACGGTGGCCCCGCCGACCGGATCAGTTCGTGAATTACTAAAAAAGAGTCAGACAAAATTCTGGGCCGTCAATATGGGCAAACCGCCGGAGCACGATCCATTAAACGAAGCTGAGTATATGGTTTATAACGACATATCACTGGCCGAATATGACCGCACTCTCGATCTGGTTGCTTCAACTTATCAGGCCGAAAATGACCGGCTGGTGACCGGAACCGGTTCCAAAGGTCCGAGATTAATCAATTTCGCGCCTATCTTAAAGGCTGAACTTTTGCCGTTAAACATGTTAATAAAGCAGCTTCTAAAATTATCCGAGGAAGCGGTTGGGGCTGAAGTGGAAATTGAATTCGCGATATCAATTAATAAAGCTGATAATACGGCATTTTTTGGATTTCTTCAGATTCGACCAATGGTTGTTAGCAAAGATAAAATTGATATCACCCATGAGGAAATGAGCAATCCCAATAATCTGGTTGCCTCCAATCAGGTTATGGGAAACGGTATTATTGACAATATTAAAGATATCATTTATGTCGACCCTGATGCTTTCGATCCTAAAAATAGTGCAAAAATGGCCTCCGAGATTTCGCAATTAAACATGAAAATGGTCAATGAGAAGAAAAAATATTTGCTTATAGGTTTTGGCCGTTGGGGTTCTTCGGATCCCTGGCTGGGAATTCCGGTGGAATACAGCCAGATATCATCGGCCGGGACAATTATTGAAGCGACCCTGCCGAATATGAATGTGGAACTGAGCCAGGGCTCGCATTTCTTTCACAATTTATCCAGCTTTCAAATTGGATATTTTTTAGTACATTTTAATGGTGAATATAAAATCGATTGGAATTGGCTAAAAAAACAAAATATATTGGAATCGACAGAATTCGTTCACCATATTGAATTGAAAAAGAATTTGGAGATTAAAATTGATGGTCGAAATGGCCGGGGAGTAATTTTAAAATGATACCAGACGATCAATCAATAGACAAGCTATTACAATCTCTGCAGGAACGAGCCAAAGAACTAAACTGCATTTATAAAATCGATGAAATTCTTAATGATTTTAACGCTTCAATTAGTGAAATTTGTTACCGGATTATTAATGAAATCCCTCCCGGCTGGCAATTCCCCGATATCTGCCAATCAGAAATTATAATAGAGGGCCAATCATATCATGATGAAAAATTCCAGCTTACCGAATGGAAGCAGTCCTCAAAAATTATCGCCAATAATATTATAATTGGTGAAATATCGGTTTATTATACCGAAGATATGCCTCCTGCCGATGTCGGACCTTTCCTTAAGGAAGAAGTCAAGCTGATAAATACCATTGCCGAGCGGATCGGTCAGTACTACGCTCATAGGAAAATGCGCGAAATTATTGGGAATTGGGAATCCTTGCAGAAAATAGGGGATGTCTCTACCAAGCAGTGGCAAATCGTCTTGCAGATGCTTAAACAAAGCGATCGCAACCTGTATGTTTCAATCGCCAGGAAAATGCTTAATTATTTGTGCTGGATCGGCATTGCTGAGGCCGAAGAGGTTTTTAAAAAGTACAGTCCTAAAGATATAATTGAAGGCTCTAAAATACCGGATACATGGAATGAGCCTCTTAATAAAATTTCCCAGGATATGCCAGTCGGATTCGATCAAACCGTTTTTGAAATTGCCTCCAAAAATATTAGTGATGATGATATCTTTGCTCTCGCACAAAAGTGGATTCAGGAAGATAAACTCAGTTTCCTGGTTCAAGTCGTCAATCGAAATCTCTCACTGGCCGAGGTTGCCGATGCCATTCGCAGATACTATCATTTAGCGGAAGAGGAAAAGGGAATCAAATCACCCAATGAGCGGGGGATTCAAGTGTCCCTAATCCGACGATTTCTGTCGGATCAGCTCGGTTATATTAATGTTATAAAGAATTTTATAGAGATTAGCGATTTTTATCATTTGCTTCAAAATGTAATTTTTTCCGCCGAAAGTCACGGAAGATTGGGTGGGAAAAGCGCCGGCCTTTATATGGCTTCGCAGATCATAAAGGCGGAAAAAGAAAAAAATGATATCCTGAAGAATGTCAGAATCCCCAAGACCTGGCATATAACTTCCGACGTTTTATTGCATTTTATGCACTATAATAATTTCGAAGAAGTCGTCGAACAGAAGTACAAAGAGATTAATCAAGTTCGCCTCGAATACCCGCATATCGTCGAAACTTTTAAACGGGCTCCGTTTCCTCCCGATATTGCCCGGGGTTTGGCGATGGCTCTGGATGATTTTGGCGACGTGCCGCTAATTGTCAGGTCGTCCTCTTTGCTTGAAGATCGGGTGGGAGCATCGTTTTCCGGAAAATATAAATCGCTCTTTTTGGCCAATCGCGGAACCAAGCATGAACGCCTGGATAAGTTAATGGATGCTATTGCCGAGGTTTACGCCTCGACCTTCGCCCCCGATCCGATAGAATATCGAATTGAAAGAAGCCTGGTTGATTTTGGCGAGGAAATGGGGATTATTATTCAGGAGGTGGTCGGTAAAAAAATGGGGCATTATTATTTGCCGGCTTTTGCCGGAGTCGCCTTTAGCCGAAATGAATTCAGGTGGTCGCCCCGAATCAAAAGAGAGGATGGTTTGGTGCGCCTTGTTCCGGGGCTTGGCACACGCGCCGTTGACCGTTTGAGCGATGATTATCCAACCCTTATTGCTCCTGGTCAACCTGGTTTGCGGGTAAATTTGCAGCCGGATGAAATCTTTAAATACTCGTCGCGGTATATCGATGCTATTAATCTCGAAACCGGCAAGTTTGAAACAATTGAAGTCAAAAAATTATTAGCCGAGGTTGGTGACCAATATCCGATGCTTTCAAAAATTATATCATCCTATAAAGACGGCCATATTAGCCGAACAACCGCATTTGAATTGGATTTTAATAAAGATTCATTTATTGTTGATTTTGAAGGACTATTTAAAAATACGCCCTTTATTCAGCAGATTAGCACTATACTCAAGGTTTTGGAAGATATTTACGGGTACCCGGTCGATATAGAATTTGCCCACGACGGAGATAATTTTTATTTGTTGCAATGCCGTTCCCAAAGTTCATCGGAGGTTAGTCAACCGGCGCCCATTCCCAAAGATATTCCGGAAAAAGATATTCTTTTCTCGGCCAATAAATATATCTCCAATGGATATGTCCCCGATATTTCTCATATTGTATATGTTGATCCCGATAAATATAACAATCTCTCAAGCCGGGAGGACATGCTCACGATCGGTCGGATTGTCGGCAAGTTAAATAAGCTTTTACCGAAACGTCAATTTATACTAATGGGTCCCGGTCGATGGGGAAGCCGTGGCGATATCAGCCTGGGCGTCAGTGCCACTTACTCAGATATTAACAATACCGCAGTTCTCATTGAGATCGCCAGAAAAAAGGGAAACTATATCCCTGATTTATCTTTTGGTACTCACTTTTTTCAAGATTTGGTCGAGTCGCAAATTAAATATTTGCCGTTATATCCCGATGATGAAGGCAATATCTTTAATGATACTTTTTTCAATAAGTGCAATAATCTATTATCTCAGATTTTACCCGAATATGAATCGTTCTCCGAAGTTGTAAAGCTTATTGATGTAAAGCAATGTGCTAATGGCCGGATATTAAATGTTTTATTAAACGCCGATTTGGAAGAAGCGATTGGTTTGTTGGCTGATAGTTCTCAGTCATTTCTGCAGGTAACTCCCAGCCGGGATTCTGCTGCGCCCGAGGTAAAGAAAGATTTCTGGCAATGGCGATATAAAATGGTCGAACGATTGGCGGTCGATATTGATCCGCAAAAATATGGAGTGGTTGCTCTTTATATTTTTGGGAGTACCAAAAACGCCACCGCCGGTCCCGGTTCCGATATTGATCTATTGGTTCACTTTAGAGGATCCGCGTCCCAACTCGATTTGCTTAATAATTGGCTAACCGGTTGGAGCCAATGCCTTGCGGAATTCAATTATATGCGCACCGGATATAGAACCGAAGGGCTTTTGGATATTCATATTATAACCGATGATGATATTGAGAAAAAAACCAGTTATGCCTCTAAAATCGGGGCGGTGACCGATCCCGCGCGCGAAGTCCCGATGGGTAAGAAATCTAAATAAGCAGTTTTTCAGCCTTATTCGGATCTTCCGGATTAAATTTAATTACCGCCAGCTCATTTCCGTCATGTGCGGCTGAAAAGCAGTAGGTTTCTCCAATCTTGTCGACCCAGGCCCCGGTCATGCGGGCCGATTCATGAACATGTCCATGCAATGTAATAAGTGGTTGCCGGGCTTCGATAAATTTTCGCACCGCAATGGAACCGACATATACGTCCAGCGGGACATAATCAATCATCTTATTATCGAGGGCCGCCCTATCCAGCTTGGTTTGATAGGGAGGAGTATGGAATAGCATGATAGCCTTATCCAAATTATCCCCGCCCGTTAATTTTTCAAGATCTTTCGCTATGGTTCGGTATTTTTTGTCTCGATCGCTGATGGGGTAAGAATATTTGCCATCCTCTGGAGATATCGCACCCGGATCGGTGTAACGCGAGACATCATATCGTTCCCAATCCTTAAGCAAATATGGCGAGGGAGGGATAAATGAGTACCCATAAATACTGAACATGCCATCCAATATTTTTTTATTGTGAATATAATTCCAGATTCCTCGAGAAGCCGCCTCCTGCATAACCGATTCCTTCATTCGTCCGTCGTCATTTCCCAGAATGAGGTAGATAATCGGTGACTTTTCCTTCAATTTGCTTTTTACCTCGAGAAATTTCTCAACCATAAAATCGTTTATAAAATCTTCATGAGCAAAATTTTTCATCGAAATAGCCGCCAGGCCCGACGGTAAAATATCTCCGCCCATAAAAAGTCTGTCCGGAGTATCTTTTATTAACAAATCATATAATTTGTTATACTTTTCAATACTTCCGTGCAAATCTGTAACAAAATAGCA
>JBDRRI010000088.1:0-8919 GCA_043825815.1 Candidatus Zixiibacteriota bacterium | reverse complement strand
GGAGTTTTTCAGAGAATCCCTATACAATCATT
The DNA here is from genome assembly GCA_043825815.1 of Candidatus Zixiibacteriota bacterium. Taxonomy (GTDB): domain Bacteria; phylum Zixibacteria; class MSB-5A5; order GN15; family PGXB01; genus JBDRRI01. Next base: position 8,887 of record JBDRRI010000088.1, on the reverse strand, counting down.
ATATCCGAAAAAATGTGTCGGAAATATTTTGGTGATAAAAATCCGGTGGGGGAACTGCTAAAATTGAATGATAAATATGACATGACGGTCGCAGGTGTAATTAGCGATTGTCCTCGTAATTCGCATATCCAGTATAATTATATTATCCCTTTTGAGCTATTGAAAATAATGGGACGACAGATGGATTATTGGGAAGATATCTCCTATTATACTTATGTAAAGCTAAACCGCCAAACCCATCTATCGACGGCTACCCATAGAATGAATGAATGTATTGGTGCTCATGATTCGAGCGATGATATTGTTTACGAATTACAGCCTTTAAATAAGATTCATTTATACTCATCTGGTTTGGCCTGGGATATTACGGGTCATGGTGATATAAAATATATATATCTGTTTGCAACCCTTGCTATTTTTATCCTTTTAATTGCCTGTGTCAATTTTATGAATCTTTCTACTGCCAAGTCAGGTCTCCGAGCCAGAGAAGTCGGCATACGGAAGATTGTTGGTGCCAATCGAAAGTCTCTTATCGGTCAATTTTTGGGTGAATCGTTAATATTATCTTTTCTCGCAATGGGGATAAGCCTTATTTTTGTTGAGTTGCTATTGCCGGCTTTTAACAATTTAAATGGGAAATTTATACGTATTGATGATTTTATTAATATCGAAAGTATTTCTGCCATTATATTTATAACCGCTATTACTGGAATTTTGGCCGGTAGTTATCCGGCATTTGTTTTATCATCTTTCAAACCGATTTCAATTTTTAGAAAATCTTTTGGAATGACGAAAGTACGGGCAGGATTTCGAAGAATATTGGTAGTTTTCCAGTTTTCAATAGCAATCGGACTGATTGTCGGGACAATCGTAGTTTTCAATCAAATAAGTTTTATTCAGAATAAGGACCTTGGCTTCCAAAAAGATAATATAGTCTATGTAGAAATTAATAGAGATATGCGTTCCAAAACGGAATTTCTGAGTGCGGAACTTCTTAAAATAGGCAGTGTCAAGAATGTCTGTACATCGTCCAGTTTATTAACTGAAGGTCGATGCGGAAGTTTTTCTGGTTTTGAATGGGAAGGCAAAAGAGAAGATCAAAATGTTCAATTCAATCTTGAGGCAATAAATTATGATTATTTTAAAACATTGGGGATAAAATTTGTGGCTGGCCGTCCTTTTTCAAAGGAGTACTCATCCGATACAATGAATGTTATTCTTAATGAAGCTGCAGTTGCTGCCATAAATATGGATAATCCATTGGGGAAGAAATTTACCAGTGTCAATGAAGGTGAAATTATCGGTGTTGTTAAAAACTATAACTTCCAATCGCTGCATTCGCAACTGGAACCCCTTGTATTCGTTTTAAGAAGTGGTGCGTGGATGCAGTATCTTTATTTAAAAATCGAATCGGAAGATATTTATTCAACCATGGGACAGATTGAGAATGCATTCTCGAAATTGCTGCCGGATTACCTGATTGAGATTAATTTTCTAAACGATGCCTACGATAATTTGTATCAATCCGAAAAGAGGATGAGGACTATTTTTGGCATTGGTTCTTTTATTGCAATAATAATCTCATGTCTCGGATTACTCGGAATGATTTCTTATATGGCTTCGCTGAGGGTAAAGGAAATCGGGATACGAAAAGTTTTAGGAGCGACAACCGGTAGTATTATTAAACTATTATCTGGGGAGTTTATATATTTAATTCTCATGGCCAATTTTATCTCCTGGCCGATCGCGGGAATTGCAATAAATAAATGGCTGGAAAATTTCGCCTATCGGACGAATGTGGGTTTTACGGTTTTTATAGAGTCAGGATTTTTGGTTTTTATAATTGCGATATCAGTGATTATATGGCAAACGTATAAAACGGCAGTGGCCAATCCGGTAAAGTCAATAAGAAATGAATAGGGTAAGAAAAAAAATTGTTGGCAAATTATATAAAAATAGCTTTTAGAAATATTATAAGAAACCGCTGGTATTCAGCCATTAATATATTCGGTTTGGCAATCGGTATGGCTAGTTCTATTCTGCTTATTCTTTGGATTCAGGACGAATTGAGCTACGATCGATTTAATACGAAAAGCGAGTATATTTACCGGGTCAGCATTGCTTTCAATATGCCCAATTATCAAACCCATTTTGCCCGGGTACCTTTTGGATATATCAATAATCTCCCTAAAGAATTTCAGGAGATTAAGGAGCTGGTAAGGCTAGGCCACGATATTGAGGCCGTTGTCAAAAAGGACAATATCAAATTCAATGAAGACGGATTCTTTATTACGGATTCCAACTTTTTTGATCTATTTGATATTGATTTAATTGAGGGAGATAAAAAAACAGCTTTATCGGGAACCAATTCAATGGTTTTAACGCGTGCCTCGGCGCAGAAATATTTTACCAACGAAGACCCTATCGGTAAATCTATGACCGTTTTTCGATCCTCGGGATTGGGGGATAAGATATATACAATTACAGGAATATTGGACGAGACACCGTCCAATTCGCATTTTCACATAGACTTCCTGGCAAGCCAAGACTATCCGATTGAGGAAAATGTCAATTGCTGGAATTATATTTATATCCTTATTGACGATTATGCCAATCCTGCCACAATTGAGGAAAAACTTTCCGATTTCATCATCAAATATAATAGCCCGAAGGCCGTTGAGTATCAGAAATTACATTTGACACCGCTCAATAGAATTCATCTCTATTCCAGTCTGGATCGGGAAATTGAACCCAATGGTAATGTTCTGTATATTTACATATTTCTTTCAGCCGGTTTGTTAATACTAATTGTGGCGGCGATAAATTTTGCCAATTTGTCGGTGTCGCAATCTATAAACCGAACGATTGAGGCGGGAATAAGAAAAACAGTTGGTGCCTGTAACCGGAATCTGGCTTTGCAGTTTTTAATCGAATCGACGCTTATCAGCGCTATTGCTCTGATGGCTGGAATAATAATAGTCGAAATAACTCTTCCATGGTTCAATGGATTCACAGGCAAGGCATTAACCTTGGATTCATTTATGGGACTTCGAGAAATATCGGGAATTATTATTCTGACTATTCTGACCGGCGGTTTATCCGGGGCCTATCCGGCGATATATTTCTCATCGGTCAAGCCTCTTACGGCGTTGAACCGAAATATTAACTTTTTAGGGAGAAGTAATATTTCGGGATCGGGAAAGTTTGCCTTCCGGAATATTCTTGTTGTCATTCAATTCTCTGTAGCAATTGGACTGATTATCAGTTGTTTCATAACCTATTCACAATATGATTATCTGATTTCTCAACGATTGGGAAATGAATCCGAACAGGTGATGGCAATTCCCAAAATTCCGATGGATGCTATAAACAAATATCCGGCCCTTAAAAAAGAATTATTAAATCAGCCGGGCGTGCTTGATGTAACCGCAACAATGGAAGAGCCATCGCGGCAGGTTCTTGATGCGATGGATTTCGAGGCCGAGGGAGTGGAAAATACCGAGGCCGGAATAAAACTCTATGTCCTACCGAGCGACAGTAATTTTATCAATTTTTGGGATATCAAATTGTTGGCCGGAACCGATTTTATGGCATCGGGAAATAGCGGGGAAGATCGATATATTATAAATGAGACAGCCGCTCGTTCGCTCGGTTATATTCCGGTCGATAAGGCGATCGGAAAAAGATTTAAATTATTATCCAATTACGCTGAATTCGACGGGGGAACCATAATCGGTGTAATCAGTGATTTTGTTCAATCATCGTTGAAAAAAGAGATTCAGCCAATGGTTCTGTTTCAGCGTTCCCAATGGTATATGTGTATTTTGGTAAAAATCGACCCCAGCCGGTTTTCCGAGACTATGACATCAATTAAGAAAACATGGAACAATGTCAATCCCAATTATCCATTGCAATATCGGTTTGTGGATGAACTTTTTGCTCGACTTTATCAATCGGAAAAGCGGCAGGGAGATATTCTGGGACTGTTTTCGCTAATCGGCATTTTTGTGACCGGCCTGGGTCTGTTCGGGTTGACATCCTATACCGTTAAAAAACGAAGGAAGGAAATTGGAATTCGAAGAGTCATGGGGGCCAATATTGGTAATATAATAGCATTGATATCCAAAGAGTACTTATTATTAATTATTATATCAAATATTATTATTTGGCCGATTGCATATTATGCTATGAAAAAATGGTTGGAAAACTTTGCCTATAGGATTGACATCGGGATAGTGGTTTTCTTATGGGCGGGTTTTTCAACCCTATTTTTAGCAATTATAGTGGTCGGTTGGCAGGCTTACCGGGCGGCGACGGTCAACCCGGCCGAGGTTATCAAGCATGAATGAAAATCTTAATATATGGTAAATGATTATGTTAAGAAATTATTTTAAAGTAACGATTCGAAATCTAATTCGAAACAAATTATTTGCGGTTATCTCTACTATAGGATTGTCAATTGGAATTGCTTGTTGCCTGTTAATCTTTATGTATGTCCAGCGAGAATTTTCCTTCGATTCTTTTCATGACAATAAAGAAATTTATCGAATAATTCACTATGAAGATGGCAGTCCGGAATTAGCCGGCGGAACCAGTTCGTGCAGTAATTTACTTCGGGATGAGTTGGTGAAATACTTCCCCGAGGTAAAGCTGGCCAGCCGAGTCTCGGGTTCAAATGAAGCGGTTTTGTTTGAAGATAAATCGTTTAATCAATTGATGGTCATGGTTGACCCTGATTTTTTCAATATGTTTTCCTTCAACTTGATTCAAGGCACTCGGACAGCGGTATTAAATGATATCAATTCAATTGTAATCTCAAAGGAGATGTCAGAGAAATATTTCATAAACGACGAACCTATCGGGAAAAGGCTGACGATTCCCCTTGGCGGGGCACCACACGAATTTATTGTATCAGGCGTAATTGAAAATGCTCCAAGAAATTCGTCAATTCAGTATGATTTTCTAATTTCATCTGAAAATATGAAATTCTCAACTCCCGAAAAATATCTTCAAACTTGGAATATAATTTTATTCTCAACTTTCGTTCAACTGAATCCAAATACTAATCTCTCTGAACTGGAACAAAAAATCACTGCCCATGTTAATAAGATCGCTGATTTTGATATTGAATCAGGCAAAGGTGTTCGGTATTCTTTTCAACCGATAACAAATATCCATCTCAATCCTGCTCTTGAGGGAGAAATGGTCCCCAATGGCGATCCTTTCTATTCGTATCTTTTACTCATTATAGCCTTTTCAGTGCTATTAATAGCCTGCATTAATTTCGCCATACTAACAATTGGGAAATCGTACAGTCGGTCCAAAGAGGTTGGGCTTCGTAAGGTTCTTGGCGCCAATAAGGGGCATATACGGAGACAATTTTTCGGCGAAGCATTTATCTTAAGCCTTATTTCATTATTATTTGGCGTTTTGATTACTGAATTAATGTTGCCGACCTTTAATAAATTATCGGAGATGGAACTGGAATTGAATCTATTCGACAATTTTCTTATGATAATTTCAATAGCGGTTCTGATTCTGTTTACAACATTTCTGGCCGGATTTTATCCGGCTATGGTATTATCCAAATTTGTGCCTATCAAATCGATTCGGCGCGGATATAAACCGGGGGGCAAGAAACGTCAGACTTACGGATAGGATATTGTCCAATTTGTAATATCGATAGTCCTATTGATGGGGACGATGGTGATTTCATCTCAACTTGATTTTATTCAAAATGCTAAACTTGGGTATAATAAAGATTTCGTGGTTACTTTTCCGACCTTTTCCGAGGGTGAAGCGGCACAGAGTATATTGGACCGACTGCGAATCGAACTCAATAGCGAATCCTCGGTCCTGAATATTTCGGGACATGCCTTCGAGATGGGTCAATCCTGGCTTTATATTAATATCGATGAGAATGGGAGTAACACATATTTAATTGGCGAGGATATAACTACATCCGGCTATACTAGCAATCTGGAAGAATCATCGGTTTATTTCTATACAAATTTCGTAGATGAACGCTATATTCCTACTCTCGGAATTAAATTACTTGAGGGCCGGAATTTCTCGAAAGAGCACCCGTCGGATAAATCCGAGGCGATTGTAATTAATGAAACCGCTGCCAGAATGATGAACCTGGAGAATCCGGTCGGTTCCAAGTTACCGCGCGGTTTCAAGGATGCTTTTATTGTCGGCGTAGTAGAAGATTTTCATTATTATCCTCTTCATCGGAAAATTGAACCGCTCGTTCTTCACATGAACGGAATCAGTAATATGACTAGCGTTCGGCATATTTCTGCCCATTTAAGCAGCAATAATGTTTCACTAGCTCTTGAAAAATTGAAAGATACCTGGCAACGGGTGACCGGAGGTATTCCATTTGAATATAAGTTTCTGGATGAACGGGTCGGAGAACAATATGCCAATGAATTACGATGGAAAAAGATCGTTAATTATTCATCAATGGTATCGATATTAGTAACCTGTCTGGGGCTATTCGGACTGACCTCGCTGGCGGTGGTCAAACGATCCAAGGAGATTGCCATACGGAAGGTTTTGGGAGCCTCGACAGCCAGTATTATTTCTGCCCTGACCAAGGAGTTCATTTTACTGGTGGGAGTTGCCAATATTATCGCATGGCCGCTGGCTTTTTATATGATGAATAACTGGCTGACGAATTTTACCTTTCGTATCAAGATTGGACTAGGTCTGTTTCTCGCGGCAGGTCTGATATCCTTGTCAATCGCTCTGGCCACGTTAAGCTACCATGCCATTAAGGCGGCCTCGGCCAACCCGGTTGATTCGATTCAGACAGACCAATGATGAGAAGATAATTATTTATTATTTAAGGAATTCAACATGTTACAGTTAAAGAATGTATCCAAATTTTATAAAACCGGGAGTTTTAACACCTATGTTTTGCGCAAGATAAATCTTGAAATAAGCGAAGGTGAATTTGTGACAATTATGGGGCCATCCGGAGCCGGTAAATCGACTCTCCTTAATATAATTGGAATGCTTGATAATTTATCCGAGGGCGATTACAATTTTATGGATGAATCGGTACATACTCTTAAAGAAAAAAAACGCGCCGAATTATATAAACAGTATATCGGTTTTATCTTCCAAAGCTATCATCTTATTGATGATTTGACAGTTTATGAAAATCTGGAGACCCCGCTTTTATACAAAAAAATAAAGTCTGTTCAGCGTAAAAGTATGGTTTGTGACACTCTCGACAGATTTAATATTGTCGGCAAAAAAGACTTATTCCCCAATCAGCTTTCGGGAGGCCAACAGCAATTGGTGGGAGTGGCTCGGGCCATTATTGGAAATCCGAAACTGCTCTTGGCCGATGAACCGACCGGCAACCTTCACTCCGAACAGGGACGGGAGATAATGGAACTATTTAAAAAGATTAATGACGAGGGTGCAACCATTATCCAGGTTACACATTCGGAGGCAAATGCCGCTTATGGCAATCGAATAGTTAGGTTGCACGACGGATGGATTGCGGAATAGAGTAAACATCATTTAGAATAGTATTATAATTATAGGTGTAAGTATGTTTTCAAATTATATCAGAGTTGCTTTTCGTAATTTCCTAAAATATAAAGGCTATTCAGTTATTGATTTTATTGGTCTGGCAATGGGCATTACCGCCTGCCTGTTGATAATACATTATGTCAATTATGAGAAAAGCTATGAGAAATACCATTCTGATTATGAGAGGATTTATCGTCTTCGCTACGAACGTACTGATGAGGCGGGCGAAGCGGTTAGATTTGCATCGTGCACACCACCTGCGGCGGCGAGAATTAGGGGGAAATACGCGGAAGTTGAAAAAATCGGACGCATGTTAAATACAATGGGCTCGGTATCTTACAAAAATATAAAATATAGGGAAGACAGAATATTTTACGCCGAGCCGGAAATATTTGAAATATTATCTGCCAATAGTATAAAAGGTAATCCAATTGAGATATTAGGAAAGCCTGATAATGCATGCATCTCTCAATCGATTGCCCTTAAATATTTTGGGGATGAAGACCCGATTGGAAAAATAATCAGCATCAATAAAAAGTCGGACTATCTGGTTGGGGCTGTTTTTGAAGATGTTCCTCATAATACTCATTTGAAGTACGATATTATATTACCGTGGGAAAATCTGGCTGCCAAGGCTGGACCGGAATATACCGAAGCATGGGGACATACCGGCACCTATACCTATTTAAGAGTACAACCCGGCACCGATCCCGTAGAATTCGAAAAGAAATTGTTGAATATGGTGGAAACGGAATGTCCTTGGTTAGAAGAATATAAATTGAGCATTGATTTGAAAATGCAGCCATTGGCTGATATTCATCTGAATTCACATTATATGCAGGAATATGAAGTTAATGGAGATAAGGAAACAGTCGACCTTTTATTTTTAATAGCAATCTTTATAATTATTATCGCCTGGGTAAATTATACTAATCTTTCAACAGCCCGCGCCTTTAATAGAGCCAAAGAAATCGGATTGCGTAAAGTCGTTGGAGCCTCCCGGCGGCAATTAATTGTTCAATTCTTTTGTGAAATTGCCATGGTCAATTTCATTTCTATTTTGGGGGCAATTGGGTTAATTGAATTATTTATACCGTATTTTGGCCAGCTAACGGGGATACCTTCAAATGCAAGTATATTAGGTCAAAATTGGTTCTGGGGAGTATTAGCTATAGTCTATTTTACGGGAGTGATATTCTCTGGCATCTATCCGGTTATAGCCATGTCATCATTTCGACCAATTGCTGTTATTAAGGGAAAATTTGGGAAAAGCTCTAAGGGTATAAATGTCCGTAAAGTTCTGGTTATCTTTCAATTTACCGTTTCACTGGTTTTA
>JBDRRI010000087.1:0-5843 GCA_043825815.1 Candidatus Zixiibacteriota bacterium | reverse complement strand
ATGAGATTTTGGTAAAAATCGAAGACAGATCTATTTCAGTAATATTTATAGATCCTAATGGGATTGAAATTGAGTTTGAAACAATTAGAAAACTGTCAAAATTTAATAATCTTGATTTAATTATAAACTATTCAGTTCTTGATTTAAACTGGAATAAACATGTATACTCCAAATCTAATAACAAGGCCACAAAATTCTATGGGACCGAAGATTGGAAGGACTTGGATTCATCAGATAGACTAAAGCTATATAAATCTCAGTTGAGATCATTAAACTTTCAAGGTATTGAAGATTCGAATGAAGGCCATTTAACAATTCATACAAAATCAAATGCGCCGATTTATCACTTGATTTATGCAAGTAAGCACGGTAGTTTAGGATTGAAGTTTTGGCGAGAAACCAAGAATAAGTACCAAAATCTGCGGTTACCATTGTGAAATACATTACCAGAAAATCTTTACTTTATAAAACCGGTGTCGAATACGGCGATTATACCATCAATCATATTGAGGGTTGTTCTCATGGTTGTAATTATCCCTGCTATGCAATGTTGCTATCTAAAAGATTTGGTAGAGTTAAAAATTATAATGAATGGCTAGAACCCAAGCTTGTTTCCAATTCAATTGAATTACTACAAAAAGAATTACCCAGATTAAAAAAAGATATTGAATCTGTACATCTCTGTTTTATGTCAGATCCATTTATGTATGGCTACCCGGAAATATCAGACATGTCATTGGATATAATAAAGTTAATAAATAGTTTTGGAATTAAAGTTACGACCCTCACCAAGGGTCAATATCCAGCTGATTTACTTAAGTTTGGTAATCATCCAGACAATGAGTACGGCATTAGTTTTGTTTCCAATAATACTGAATTTTTGAATAAATATGAACCGTATTCATTGAATTGGGACCAAAGAATTGAACAACTTCAAAAAATCAGCAAATCAGGTGCAAAAACATGGGTAAGCATGGAACCCTATCCAACTCCCAATATTGTTACTCAAAATCTTACTGAGTTATTAAAAATAGTGTCCTTTACAAATAAGATTATTTTCGGAAGACTGAATTACAATGGCCTTATCTCTCAATTCGAAAATTACAAAGAATTCTATAATGATTGTTGCCAAATAGTCTCGGACTTCTGCCAGTCGAATAGAATTGAATATCATATAAAAGAAGGAACCTATTGCGTTCCTTGTCCGGTTAGAGTATCTATTTTAAACTCCTATAAAAAATCTTTCATTAATTCTCGATACGGTAATTAAATTCACCTGCTCTGTTGGCCAATAGCTGGCCGAAGGTCCTGAATATAATGAAGGACTATGGAAGCCCCGAATCAAATACCCCAACTACAGTTTCCTTACCATTTTGATATTAATTTACCGGCCTCATATATTATGAGAGGTTAAAAGTCTGTTGGGGCTTTTGATTTTCCCGGTAAGTCTGAGGAATCGCCGGGCACAACGAGTCTGTTGGTGCACGGGGACGTACACCAACCACAATATATATGTTGGCGATATTACAATTTTACTCCAAAAGGTGTAACTGTAAAAAAGTAAAATATGAAAAACAATACCAATTCGCTGTAACATTCTGAGGGAGATAGAATTATACAGAATTTTCGCGAATTGGCACTTTCTCAAAATATTTTGCAATAATTCGGATGTTTGTTTGACTATTATTAAAAATAGAAATAAAATGAACAAACAGAAACAAAAAATCAATTTGATATCCAGCATGGAGGGAATAAAACATGGATAGGCGAAAAGTAATTAATATTTTTGTCATCATGATGATGGTTTGTTTTTCATGGTGTGGATTTCTAATGGCAGAAATAAACTCTGACAGCGGAATTAACGCTTTGATATTGGTCCCCAAAAATTTCGGCTTGAATTATCAACTGCTAAGAGAAGAAATCGACCAATACGGATGGAACGTATATCACACCGGCGTTTCAGATACCATCACCGCCTGTCCATCGGTAGTCGAAGCGCTGGCCTTTCCGCCGGTCATCCCCGAATTAAAAATCGGTGAAATTGATAATATTGATAAATTCGATTGTCTGATAATTACGCCGGCGGCCGGCAGTTATACCGATGTTCCCGATTCACATACCGATATTATTAATAGTCCGGAAGCGATTAATCTGATTAAAAGATTCGCCGATTCGGGCAAGCCGGTTTTTTCAACCTGCGCCGGAGTCCGTGTTCTGGCGGCGGCCGATTTAATCAGGGGCAAACAGATTACCGGCAGTCCGAAATTTCAGGATGAGTACGAAAAAGCGGGAGCGAACTATATCGGCAAAGATAAGCCGCCGATGGTTGCGGGCAATATTATCACCTCGGTTCGCGGTCAAACGAATAATTTCGCTGATGTCAATGCTATCTCATCTATAATCGAAAATAATAAATATGAGCGGGGCTCAAAGGAAAAAACGACAGCTCCGCGTTTTTCCACCGATACAGCCGGATTTGAGATGGATGGACCTGGTTTTGCGCGAATCTATGGCGGGTCGGCCTCCGAGGGCGCTTTTGATCTGCTGGAATTAGATAATGGCGATTTTATGATAACCGGGTATACTTTTTCCGGCGGGGATGGTGATGCTGACCTGCTGATCGCCAGAGTTAAAAAGACCGGGGAATTGGACTGGATGCGAACCTATGGCGGCGGCGGCAATGAGTATGGTTATGGAATCGCTCCGACTAAAGAGGGCGGCTTTTTGGCCGCCGGTTTTACCACGTCATACGGGTCCGGGGATAAGGATGTTTATCTCGTTAAGATTGATGACGCGGGAAATATTATCTGGGAAAAAGAGTATGGCGGTCAGAGCTGGGAGGCCGGTCGATCGGTTTGTGTCACCGATGATAATCATTATCTCGTGTGCGGTTTCACTCATTCTTTCGGTGCCGGCGAGGAAGATATCTATCTGATTAAGGTTGATTCCGGCGGCCATGAAATCTGGTCCAAAACGTATGGCGGCGAGCGGGTTGAAGTGGGGAATACGGTGATACAGGCGCAAGATGGCAATTATATAGTGAGCGGAACGTCGGGGACCTATGCCGGTGGCAATACCGATTTTTACCTGATGATAATTGATAAGGACGGCGCCGTGATTGGAGATAGAGCTTATCAGGGCAAAGAGGGGGTTGGTTATGGTTATGATTGGTGCCGCGCCATGATACCCTCGATAAATGGCGGTTACATTATGACCGGAATTTCCGATTGCAATCAACTCATGGATGCAATGGTCGTGAAGACCGACGCAGACTGGAATAAATCCTGGAACACGGCGGTCGGTCCCGGTTTTTATCATTTTTCCAATTCAGTCGCGGAGGCTTCAGACGGCCGGATATTTATCGGCGGAGCGCTGAGGAATATTCTTGGCAATGGAGATATATATCTTATCGCTTTTAATCCTGACGGATCGGTTTATAGCCAGAAGCGGATTAAAGCTGAGGGCGATGAGTACTGCCGAGATCTCTGTCTGACCCGCGACGGCGGATTGGCGCTTCTCGGATATACCGATACGTACGGGCAGGGGAAATTCGACATCTTTTTAATTAAAATAGACGATATCAACCTTGCTTTTAAGCCGGAATAGGAATTGATTGTAGTCGGTTTTCTTGTGGTCTGTCGTAATCACGAAATACCGATCCATTTGAAATCAAATTCCATCCCTCCCTTGACATCTTCGTATAATATTGTAAATTATTAAGCCTCGTATAATTATTATGGAGATTGTTTGTGATTTCTTTAATCGTGGGACTTGGCAATGCCGGGATACGATACGCCGAGACCAGACATAATCTGGGCTATGACCTTCTTGACCGGATTTCACTCAAGCTGAAAATGCGCCAGCGTTCCGGCCGGGGCGATTATAATTATGCCGAGAAAGAGATCGACGGCCGGATGGTCCGTTTAGTCTGGCCGACCACCTTTATGAACAACTCCGGCCTCGCGGTTATGCAAACGATGGCGGCTTATAATGTTCCTCTGGAAGAAATCCTGATTATTTATGATGACTACAATATCCCGCTGGGATCGGTTCGGATTCGAATGAATGGTTCCGATGGCGGCCATAACGGAATGGAATCGGTAATAACGCATATGGATAGCGAGGAAATCACCCGTTTACGGCTGGGCATTGGCCCGGTTCCGGACGAAATCGACCCGGTTCAGTTCGTTTTGGGCCGTTTTTTGCCCGAAGAGGTTGAAATAAAAGAAAAAATGCTTGGCAAAGCGGGTGAAGCTGTATTATATTTGATAAAGAATCGCCCCGAAGAGGCGATGTCTATATATAACCATAACCCTGCTTCGGATTCCGAAAAGTAAATTGTTCCGAAGCCGTTGAACCTTTTAACGTCCACAGGGAGGAAATGAATGAAAGTTTACGAAACTACATTTATTCTTTCACCTCAAGCAGATGACGCCACTTTTGATCGCCAGATCAAATCAGTAATCGATTTAATTAATCGTCACAAAGGCAAGATGCTCCACGAAGATCGCTGGGGTATTCGTCGGATGGCGTATCCGATTATGAAATTCAATCAGGGGTATTACACCCGTCTGGTTTTTGAGGCTAACAATGATGTTCTCACCGAGCTGGAACGATTTTTCAGATTGGAAGAACCGTACATCCGTCACTTGACCGTTCTTTTCGAAGACGATCTCAATGCTCCAAGAGAAAGCCGCTTTTTTGACAAAAATGAGAAACAAGATGAAAGGCCGGCAGAATCCGCCCCAATTCAGAAGGAAAGGCCTTCAATTGCAAAGCCGGATGCGGATGATATGTTGGATGATGAGGATGACGATTTTTCGGACGATGATGAGCCAGAAAAGAACTGAGGGCCGGATCGTTGGAATTTTATAATTTCACGATGTGCTATGTATGATTACTTTGAACAAAAGAATTATTGAGGAATAATAAATGAGACCAAGAAAATTTGTTAAGCCTAAATTTGGCGAGTTTGATAGAAAGCGCAAACGGATCTGCCGTTTTTGTGAAGATAAAGTAAAATTTATCGGTTACCATGATGATCGTCTTTTAAAACGATTTGTCAACGAACGCGGGAAAATTGTCGCGCGTCGGATTTCCGGCAACTGCGCCAAGCATCAGCGGGTTTTAACAACCGCGATCAAGAGAGCGCGCATTCTGGCGATTATGCCATTTGCCAGTGAGATTTACCGGTAAATAGAAACTATTTGGCATGAATCAGCAATGGAACGATATCGAAACCTTTGTAAGCATAGCCGGACTGTTTATCCTTCTGGCCTTTCTGGTCCTGATGGCGGTTCCGATCGTGGGGTTTTTGGCTCAGATCGGAGCGGTGTTTGCGGTGCTTTATTTGGCCTATCGAAGACACTACTGGCTGTTGGCTTTGGGGAGCGCCGGGTCATTGATATCGGGTCTGTTCTTATATGGGTATTCTCTTCCGTTAGTCGGAACCTGGGCCGGGGTGGTTATCCCCGCCTTAATTTGGGGTTTGCAGATCGTTTCCGGTCGAAAGCCGTTAACCGGGTTTATGATTGCCGGGGGAATATCGGTGCTGATTTCGTTAGTGCTATTTTATGTGGAGAAAGAATTGATTTTTCAGGCAATAGATGAATTCTCTTCGTTTATGGTTAAAACCATTCAGGGTTCAGATGCCAAATCGGGAACCGGAATGGTGCTGGTCGAGGAGATGATGCGGATGTTCTCAATGATGAAGCGGCTGGTGCCCTCATTTATGGCGTTATCAGGCGTACTGCAATTATTTGTCGGCTGGTTTGGCCTGATGATATTTTTGGGCTACGTCGGCGAGTATTTTCCATCGATGGGATCATTTATCTATTGGAAGA
>JBDRRI010000086.1:0-11609 GCA_043825815.1 Candidatus Zixiibacteriota bacterium | reverse complement strand
CATCGAATTCGATGCCGGGGAAATTATCATTAATGGATACAATTTAAAAACCGGTTTTGAAAAAATTAAACCTATTTTGGGTTATATGACTAAAATATTTTCGCTCTATCAGGATTAATCGGTTGAGGAAAATCTTTCATTTTATGCCGGTTTATTTGGCATTAAAAAAGAGCAATTGGAGCAGAAGAAAAAAGAACTGTACCGTTTTTCTGGATTGGAGCCATTCGCCAAACGGCGCGCTTCGGCTCTATCAGGAGGGATGAAACAAAAACTGGCTTTGTCATGCAATCTGATTCACGATCCTAAAATTCTGCTTCTCGATGAACCGACAACCGGGGTCGATCCGCTTTCACGTCGTCAATTTTGGGAAATTTTGAAAAACCTTCGCAATTCAGGCTCAACCATTATTGTGTCGACGCCGTACATGGACGAAGTAGCATTGTCGGATAAGACCATTTTTGTTTATCAGGGCAGGAAGCTGGCCGAGGGGACGCCGAGTCAATTGGCTGGTATGTATGAAGGCGATGTCTATTACTCCGAAATATTCCCATCGGCTGACCTGATGCGCTCCATCAATGATATCAAAGGCCTAAGTTCCCGCCGGTTTGGATCATCGATTCATCTATATATTGAAAGGGATAGGAGCATAACTAATTTTCAATCGTCTTTGAAATCTTGCGGACTTGAGATAGATTCATTTAAAAAAATAGAACCGGATATTGAAGACAGTTTTATTCAATTTATGGGGAAGAATTAATGGTCAAATCGGTGACGATAGACAATCTGACCAAAAAGTATGGAGATTTTACCGCTGTTGATCGGATAAGTCTGGAAGTGAGTGAGGGCGAGATATTCGGTTTTCTAGGCGCCAACGGGGCCGGGAAGACGACTGCTATTAGAATGCTGTGCGGTTTGCTTTTGCCCAGTTCCGGGACCGGGACTGTGGCAGGTTATGATGTTTTCAAAGAGCACGAAGAAATAAAAAAGAATATTGGTTATATGTCACAGAAGTTTTCTTTGTACGGTGATTTGACTGGTCGCGAAAATCTTGATTTTTATGGTTCAGTATATCAATTGAACCGGCGTGATTTAAAGAATCGTATTGCAGAATTGACCGAGTATCTTGATCTGGCGGAATTTATTGACCGCCCGACCCTATCTCTTCCCACCGGTTGGCGCCAAAGGTTAGCGCTTGGCGCGGCGCTTTTGCATCGTCCCAAGATACTTTTTCTAGATGAACCAACCGGCGGTGTTGATCCGGTTTTCCGAAGACGATTTTGGGAAATACTTTACCGTCTGGCGGATGAGGGAACGACTCTATTCGTGACAACACACTATATGGATGAGGCCGAGTTTTGTCGTCGAATATCAATCATGCATCATGGGCAGATTGTGGAAATAGGATCACCGGCCGCATTATTGAAAAAATATGAAATGCCCGATCTTCAGGAGCTTTTTGTAAATCTAATTGAGCAGCGAGATAATCATGTATAAGATTAAACAGATGGCCATAAAAGAAATCCGGCATATAATCCGTGATCCGAGATCGCTTATTATTGCCATTATAATGCCGATAATGATGACTTTTCTATATGGCTATGCTATCAATCTGGATATTAAAAATATTACCCTGAGTATCCTTGATTTTGATAAAAGTGTTGAATCGCGGGAATTGGCTGCTAAATTTTATAATTCCGGATACTTTATTCAGCCCAAAGTACAGGCAGATATTATTGATCCTGAAAATATTCTTAAAACCGGTCACGCCAGTGCCGTTTTAACTATCCGTGATGGTTTTGCCAAAGCTCTTAAAAATATGGATGATTATGAACTTGGTCTTTTGGTCGACGGTTCCGATGCCAATACCGCCGCCGCAATTTCAACTTATTGTAATATCATTACAATTCAGTATGCCAAAAACCATCTTCTGGCCAATCAATTTCCGCCTGGTTTTGAAATTCCCGGAATCGTTATTTCGCAACAAATTCTCTATAATCCCGATTTGAAGTCGTCGCATTTCTTCGTCCCCGGCCTAATTGGCGTCATTCTGATGATGATTTCTGCTCTTTTGACTTCGATGACTATTGCTCGCGAAAAAGAGACCGGGACGATGGAGCAATTGTTAACCGCTCCCGTTAGTCCTTTGGTGATAATTTTTGGCAAAGTTTTACCCTATATTGGACTGGCTTTTTTGGACGGACTTCTGGTAATACTTTTTGCGGTTTTCCATTTTGGCGTGCCGTTTGTCGGGTCGATTGTATTGTTAGTATTTTTTGGCGTTGTTTATATTATAGCCGCCTTATCGATCGGTATCTTAATTTCTACTTTGGTGCAGACTCAACAGGTAGCAATGATGGCCGCCCTGATGATGACCCTTCTGCCTTCGGTGATGTTATCCGGATTCATTTTTGAAATCCGGAATATGCCAAAAGTCTTGCAGTATTTTACTTATATAATTCCGGCGCGGCATTTTGTCAGGGCGATACGCGGAGTCCTTTTAAAAAGCTCCGATTGGACGGTGCTTTGGGGGGAGGCGCTCTTTTTAATAATTCTTTCGCTTATTCTGCTAACAATATCCTCGAAACTATTTAAACTAAAGTTGCAGTAATATGAGACGGTCCATAATTGCTCTAATGAAAAAAGAGTTTCTGCAAATTCTACGTGATCCGATAATGCTTCGGCTGATATTTGTAGTGCCTTTGATTCAATTGCTAATTTTGGGCTATGCCATAAATACCGACGTTAAAGATATTGATATGGTCATCTATGATTTTGATCGGTCCGATCTTTCCCGCGAATATGCCAACTCGTTTACTCCCGGGGGATATTTTGTGATAGGCGGGACTGATATTCCCTTGAACAACGTTCGTGATGGATTGCAGAATGACTATTTTAGAAACGCCTTAATTATTCCCTCTGATTTTTCGAAAGATGTGGCGCTTAATCTGCCGGTGAAAGTCGGGATGATTGTGGACGGAACAAATGCTAATTCGGCCGGAATTGCTATGGGTTATGCCGGTTTTATCACGGCCCGCTTCAATGAAAATAAAATAGGCATCAAACCGCCGATAGAAGTGCGGCAAAAGACCTTGTACAATCCCGAGGGTGAATCGGTCTATTTTATGGTGCCTGGAATTGTCGGCGTTCTTTTAACTATGATTACTATGATGCTGACCTCAATGGCGATTGTTCGCGAGCGCGAGATTGGGACACTGGAGCAGTTGATGGTCACACCAATTTCCGCACCCGCCCTGATTATCGGCAAGACAGTGCCATTTGCGGTTCTGGGATTTTTGGAAATGACAGTGGCGCTCATGTTCGGGATTATTTGGTTTAAAATTCCGTTCGCCGGTTCATATCTATTGCTATACAGTCTATCATTGATTTACCTTTTTACCACGCTGGGTATAGGAATGTTTGTGTCCACTATTACCAAAACCCAGCAACAGGCGATGTTTTTAACCTGGTTCTTTTCTATTTTCGCCATATTAACCTCTGGTTTTTTCACGCCGATTTCCAATATGCCAAATTCGATTCAATATTTAACATATCTTAATCCTTTGAGGTATTTTATGAAAATCATCAGGGCGATTATGATGAAAGGTGCCGGCGCCGATGTATTAGTGCCTGAAATTGCGGCGATGTTTATTTTCGGAGCGGTGATATTCGGTTTCGCCTGGCTTAGATTTTCAAAAAGAGTGAGTTGATGTTTTTTAGATATTTAATGTCATCACGTTTTACGGATTGAAGAAAAAACTGTTTTTATTTGAAAAAATATCATAATTGTTTTTTATTATTAATATGGATAAGCGATATCTGACATGGATTGAACTTGAGAGAAAAGCTTTCAAGAAAAATATTGAGGCAATAAAGCGCCTTGCCGCCGGGAGATTGATTGCTGTTGCGGTCAAGGCCAATGCTTATGGGCATGGCCTAAAGGAAATGGTCGGCCTTCTGGCCGATGAGAAGATTGATTATATTGCGGTGCACACTATTGATGAAGCGTTAATTGCCCGGAAGTATGGTTGGTCTCGTAATGTCCTGATTGTGGGTTACAGTCCCATATTTGATTTAACTGCAATTTTCGAATATGATTTACAGCCGACTGTTTATAATATTGAAACCCTCAAACAGCTTGGCCGGCTATCGGAGAAATTAAATAAAGAAGTTGCCATTCATCTTAAGGTGGAAACCGGGACTCATCGACAGGGTGTTGATGAAGCCAAATTACCTGCCTTTATTGAGTTAATAAAAAAATATAAAAAAGTAAAATTGCTTGGCGTTTCAACTCATTTTGCGAATATCGAAGATACCACCGATCATAGTTTTGCCAATTCGCAGTTGATCGAATTTAATCGACTGGCCGCAATCATTCTCAAGAACGGGCTTCGTCCCCAAATTCTTCATACGGCCTGTTCCGCCGCTTTGTTATTATTCGAAGAAACCAGACTGGATATGGTTCGACCAGGAATTGCCCTCTATGGATATTGGCCGTCAAAAGAAACATATCTCTCATATCGCCTGGACGGCGGTTCCAATCATATCTTGAAACCGATTTTAACCTGGAAAACAAGAATAGCCCAAATTAAAAATGTTGAAAAAGATCAGTTTATTGGTTACGGATGCACGTACAAAACAACGACTCGAACCAAACTCGCCATTTTGCCGGTGGGTTATTATGACGGCTACGACCGGGCTTTATCGAATCTTGGTTATGTTCTGATTAATGGTCAAAGAGCGCCTATCAGGGGACGAGTCTGTATGAATCTGATGATGGCCGATATTACTGATATCAAGAATATTCATTTAGAGGATGAGGTCATTCTTCTGGGAAAAAGCGGTCATGATTCGATATCGGCTGATTTAATGGCCGATTGGTCGCAAACCGTGAATTATGAAATTTTAAGCCGCATTAATCATAATATTAAAAAAATTATTGTGTAAAATTGTAATGTTTTTTCGTTATATACGATATATAGCGGTTTGGAAAATAGTTAAGTCAATATAGTGATATTAGGGGTTGTTTTTTTTTAAATTTGTGAAATATTTCTCTTGACATTTTCTTGTGTCAACGTTATTTATAATTTGTGAATATATTCACATACTTTAATTTGTGAAATTGGGAATACTAAGTGGTACCGTCTGGAAATAAAAAGAAAATATCGGAATCGACCATACATCGGCTTTCGCTTTATTTTAGAGTTCTCGATCTCT
Organism: Candidatus Zixiibacteriota bacterium; assembly: GCA_043825815.1. Lineage (GTDB taxonomy): Bacteria > Zixibacteria > MSB-5A5 > GN15 > PGXB01 > JBDRRI01. Next base: position 6,395 of record JBDRRI010000086.1, on the reverse strand, counting down.
TGGAACGGCAGGGACACCAAACGGTTTCGTCGAAAGAGTTGGCCCGCAAAGAGAAATTAACTCCCGCTCAGGTAAGAAAAGATCTTTCGTTTTTCGGCTCTTTTGGAACGCGCGGGTTGGGTTATCCGGTCGGACAGTTGAAAATGCGCATTGCCGAAATTCTCGGTATTAATAAAATGTGGAAAGTCGCACTCATTGGAGTTGGAAATATAGGCTCGGCCTTGGTTGGCTATAAGGAATTCCAGAGGCAGGGATTTGATATTAGTCTGATCTTTGACAATGATCAGCGTAAAATAGGGTCCAATCATAAAGGCATTATTGTTTCCGATATAAAAAATCTTGAAAAAGAGCTTAGGGAGAATGATATTCAGATTGTCATTATTGCTGTTCCATCAACCGTAGCGCAATATCTTGTTGACGATATCGTTAAAGCAGGTATTAAGGGAATCCTTAATTTTGCACCAATACACTTGAAAGTGCCCAGTGATATTTTCTTGAGAAATGAAAATATGTCAATGGAGTTGGAATATATTTCCTTTGCTTTGAATAATTTAAGGAATGCACAGCAATCGGATAATCCGAGTAAACTATAATAAAAAAACCAAAACTGTTTCGATGGATCGAAACAGGACTTCTCTATAGTATCACCAAGGAAGGGCGTCCATTTATGGACGCCTTTTATAATGATTCAATTCTTGACATTATTATCATCGCGGTATACTCTTAGGTGTATAAGGGAAAAATTACAGGAGAAATTATTTTGAAAAAGATGCTAATTATTTTGATTTTGGCCTTTATTGGCGGCCAGGTGAATGCTGCCACAACTGAAGACAGTCTGGCGGCCCATTTAAAAAACGGCGGCTATTATCTTGGAACTTCGGAATTTTCGAAAGCACTGGAAAACTATAATCTTGCGCTGCAAATTGACCCGCATAACGCTCATGCCCTAAAAAATATCGGCGTCATTTATTCGTTAATGAATAACCACAATAAATCGCTGGAATATTTGAACAGGGCACTGGAATACGATTCGACCGATGCCTCACTTTTTAACAGCCTGGGGGTTACCTGTACTAACCTGAATGATACTTTGAAGGCGATCGATTCTTATGAAAGAGCAATTAAACTTGATAACCGTAAGGCGGAATACTTTATCAATTTGGGTTCGTTGCTGATTTTAACCAGAAAGGTTTTACAGGCGGAAAAATACCTATTAAAGGCAATTGAGTTGGATACAACCGCATCGGAGGCCTATTATTTAATGGGCAATTCTCAGGCCGCTTTGAACAAATATGGGCTAAGTGAAAAATATTTCAACAAGGCGGTCGAATTGGAGCCAAGAAATCCTAAATATCTTTATATGCAAGGGGTGTCCAAAGACAAGTTATCCAAATTCGATGAGGCCGAGATCGTTTACAAAAAATTGATTGAAATTGACCCTGATCATTACGATGGGCATTTGAGACTGGGCGTCTGTCAAATGTCCCAGCAGAAATTTGCCGATGCTTTAAAAGTTTTTGAAAAAGTGGTTGAGATAAATCAGCAGAGATCCGAAGGGTGGATATTGTTGGCCGGTTCTTATCTCTATAATCAAATGCCCGATAAAGCCGAAGAAATTTATGAGTATTTGCTCAAGGTCGATACCGTGGCGGCCCAAAAACTGATGAATATGGTGCAAAAAGAAATGGGAAATTGAGCTGGCCGCGTAAAATGAAAATTGATTTAAAACCGGATTTATAAGAATCCGGTTTTTTTATTTTAAGAGAACCATTTTTTTGATATCAGAAAAATCTTCAGATTGAATTTGATAAAAGTATATTCCGGTCGATACCACGTTGCCCGTTAAATTAGTTCCATTCCATATTGTCGAATGAACTCCGGCCGGTTGGACACCCTTATATAACTCGGCGATTTTTTGTCCGACAATGTTATATATTGAAATCGAAAGTTCTGTTCTCTCCGGCAAAGTATATTCTATCGTCGTAGAAAGATTAAAAGGATTGGGGTAATTTTGGGAGAGGGAATATTCTGACGGTATCAAACTGCAGATTTCGTCGGAAATAGCCGTTAAATTACCGGCAATTCTCGTCACGCCTTCACCATCGGTCGAAACCCATATTTCGCCATCATTATCAACCGCAATATCGGTTACTTTTACAAATTCAATTGCCGGGTTGTTGTCAATATTGGCAATTTCCCAATAAGTGATGCCGTTAAATTTGGCAATCTGGACATTATTGCGCTCTTTCATATCGGAGCCTATCCAGATATTGCCGGAACTGTCATTGGTTATTGCAATTACCTTGCCCAGTGGGTAGGGACAGTTGTGTCCTTCATAAAAGGCGGTCCAGGTCGAGTCTGGAGATAATTTGTTAAGACCGGTGGAAGTGGCAAACCACATATTTCCTGCAAGATCTTGAGCTATATCGTTTATAGTATCATCAAGCAGGCCACTATTAGCAGAAGTGTAGGTAATCCATCCGGAATCATTGTCAAAGCGGCTAAGTCCATAATATCCGCCCGACCATATATTGTTGTCTTTATCTACAAAAAGAGAGGTAACACGGTTATCCAGAAGTCCGTCATCTTTGCTGTAATAAAGAAAGGTCGTATCCTCAACAAAGGCTGTATCGCGATTGTATCTCACCAATCCGGCATTAAAAGTCCCCAACCAAACCATATCATCCTTGTCAATTGCAACATTGCTGAAATTACTGTAATAAAGACTGTCGTCATTATTAAGCGTATCCCACATAAAGGCACCATCGAAACGCGATAACCCGGTTTGAGTACTGATCCAGATTCCGCCGGCGGAATCATTTTCATAATTGTCGAACGAGTCAAAACTAATGTCGGTTATCCAATCATTCATAATTCCACTGCTGGGACTGCGATAATTTATCCAGGTTGTTCGCTTATGAAATTTTATTAATCCGTAAATGGCTTGACCAATCCAGATGGAACCGGAATCATCCGCCTTTATAAAAAGGATATTATCGGAATAAAGAACATCATCTTCGACATTATAAACGGTCATGGTCGCAAGCGCTATATCGCAACCAACAACCAAAATAACTCCAAGGATTACTAATATTTTAATCAGATTCATCATAGCCTTCTTATCAATAACGTCACATAACATCTTTCGTTTAATATATAAATATTTTTCGAATTGCAAAAGGAATATAGATCAAAAGTGATTTTATTTGATTTAATCTGAATTAAATCTTCCCTCGTTGAAAAATTTTGCACATTATAATATTTTCAATACCTACTTGCCAATTCAGGAAACAAGATGTATCTTTAACCCGTTGTATAACAAGGAACTATTTTTATTGATTTGCATGAACAGATGGCATAGTTATCGCTTTTAAAGGTTATATATTATATGGAGATTTATTGATATGAAAATAATAGTTAAAACCGTCTTTATATTTTTATTTAGCGGTGTCTTGATGGCCGGGCAACTATCCGAAAGCCTTCAAAATGAAATTTCTACCTTATCCAAATCTGACAAGGTTCCTGTTTTAATTTCCATGAAACAGGCTATCCTGAGTACCAATTTGAATAATCAGCTGGCGAGTTATAAATCCAGGGCGGATCGGCACCAGCAAGGAATACGCACCCTTAAAAGTGTCGCCAATTCTTCGCAAACTGATATTTTAACGCAATTAAAACAGATGGAAGTTGATGGCCTGGCGGAAAATGTAAAAAGCCACTGGATTATAAATGTTATTTCGGCCGATATTGCTGTCTCGGAACTTGAGACGATTGCCAATTTGTCCGATGTAGACCTGATTTCTCAGGCTCCCCAGATTAAACTGGTAGAACCGGAAGAATCCTCATCGAAATTAAGTTCTGACGCTACCTCGATTACCAATAACCTGATTATGATTGGAGCCGATTCGGCCAAAGCGTTGGGCTATACCGGCGAGGGAAGTGTTGTCTGTTCATTTGATACCGGTATCGAGGGCAACCATCCGGCTCTGTATAATACCTGGAAAGGGCACGATGGCGACAGCGTCGCGGCTTGGTTTGCTCCGTTAGATATGGTCGATACCATTGATCAAGCGCAATTCCCTCACGTGTATTATGCCTATCAAGTAGGTCAGCAAAATGTCTATCATGGTACCCACGTCATGGGTATTATTGTTGGCTATGATGACGGTCTGGATAAGCAGGTTGGCGTCGCTCCTGGGGCGCGATGGATTTCAGCCGGAGTTATAAATCTTCTCGGTGTTTCGATTATTGATGCTTTTGAATGGGCCGCCGACCCGGACGGCAACCCGAATACATTCAATGACGTGCCCGATGTTATCAATCATAGCTGGGGGATTGATGGAATCGGATGCCATGATTATTTTTGGGAGATGATTGACAACACCGAAGCACTCGGGATTGTCAATATTTTTGCCGGCGGGAATTTCGGTCCGTCGGACGCCTCAATGGCCAACCCGGCCAATCGCGCTTTTGATTCGCTGGACTGCTTTGCAGTTGGAAATCTTAAAAATATCGATACAATTTATACTAGTTCATCACGGGGCCCGTCGGATTGCGATGGCATCTCTATAAAGCCAAATGTTGTTGCTCCCGGATTCAATATTGAATCGGCCTTTTCGGCTAATGATTATGCTTTAAAATCGGGTACGTCTATGGCCGCCCCCCATGTTTCGGGCGCGGTGGCAATTCTGCGGGAAGTGGCCCCTAATGCCACCGTCCGCGAAATAAAAGAAGCACTGTTGGCGGGATGCTATGGCCTAACCGACACGTCCGGATTTATCCCGAATTATACCTTTGGCTATGGTCTTATAAATATTCCGGCCTCAATCGAATATCTTAAGGGATTGGTATCACAGGGTGATCCCGATGTCAGGCTCTATTCATTTGATTATGCTTTTGCCGATCCGGGCGAAAATATATCGGCCTGTGTCATTCTGAAAAATTTTGGCGGTATTGTTAACAGTCTTTATGCCAAATTAACCAATGGTAATGCCGGTCTTGAAATTTCAACCGACTCACTTTATTTCGGGACGGTAAATACCGGCGATACTGTTTGCAGTACCATAAATTTTAATGCTCATATTTCCGAATCGGTTTCTTATGGCGACATCCTGACCGTTACCTTTGAGCTGACCGGACAGGGAAATTACAGCGGAATATTTAAGCTCTTTATCAAAGTCGGGGAAAATCCGCAACCCGGTTTTTACACCCATACTAACGATACTCTTCGGTTCACTGTCTCCAATTTTGGACAGTATGGTTTTAATTACAGTTCGTTTTATCCGCTCGGTTACGATGGTTTCCGTTTTGGTGATACTAATGTTAATTATCTTTACGAAGCGTCCTTGATGATTGGCACCGATAGCGAGCATGTCTCCGATGGCGCCAAGACGATTTTGGAAGAGCCGGATAATGATTTTGCGATTGCGCCGCTTGGCGATCTAATTGTTAAAATACCGGGGAATACGGCCGATCAGGAAACATTTTCGATATTCAATGACAGTCGGGCCGAAAATCCGATAGGCCTCGAAATAACCCAGAAGACGTACAGTTGGAATGATTTCCCCGATAACGGTTTCGTCATTATGGAATATGATATTAAGAATACAACCGATACGACAATTAATGATATTTTCACCGGACTTTATTTTGACTGGGATATCGGTAATTGGGAAGATTCCGGCGATGTTAATATCGAGCATGATTATGGATATATTTTCAAATCGCCTGATTCCATTTTAATTATGTATGATCCGCCACCAACTGAACCGCCATTCTTTTACTGGAAACAAATTCCAGGGATATACCGCGGTATTGGTGTAGTTAATGAAGAGGGAATATACTCTCATACATTATTAACAAGTTTTCCAAATGCCAAAGACCTTGATATGACCGAATTTGAGAAATTCGCCGCCTTAACCAAAGGCACTTACGATATCAGCTATTGGAACTATGATCTCTTTCAGGTTGTCTCTACCGGACCGTTCACGCTGGCGCCGGGGCAGTCCGATACGGCCGTTTTTGTTGTTACCGGAGCGGAATATACCGATGATTTTTTGGCCAATGTTATTCAGGCCAAGAATAAATATTATTCGACCACTGATGTTGAAATTGTCGATGATTTAATTCTTCCCAAAGACTTCTATCTGGCCCAGAATTATCCCAACCCGTTTAATCCATCGACAAATATTTCCTTCGCAATTAATAAAAAGGCCAATGTTGTTTTATCCGTATATAATCTGCTGGGCGAGAAAGTCTCCGAATTGGCCAATGGCGAGCTTCCGGCCGGAACCTACCATATTACCTGGAACGGCACCGATTCTCGCGGGAAACAGGTCGCCAGCGGGATATATTTCTATCGACTATCGACCTCTCACGAAAGCCTGACGAAGAAG
>JBDRRI010000085.1:0-2119 GCA_043825815.1 Candidatus Zixiibacteriota bacterium | reverse complement strand
CGGCATATCGGCGAGGATGTGGCCGAATATCTGAATCCTGAATCAAAAGCGCAACAGATGGTACTTGACAATATTGCCCGTATCTATGAGTATCCGCGGGAAAAAATTGAGATAGGAATTGACGGTTGTTCGGCCCCGAATTTTGGCATGCCCTTAAGCAGAACCGCCGTTGCTTTTCAGAAACTGGCTATTGGACGCGACGACACCGAAGAAAATTCAAAAATACTCGTCCGGATTAAGGCGGCCATGACCGAATATCCGGAGATGTTTTCCGGAAAAGATCGTTTCGATCTCGCGTTAATGCAATCATTCCCGGGAAATATCGTCTGCAAAGGCGGTGCTGAGGCAATCCAGGGGATTGGTTTTTCGGAGCCATCGATAGGTCTGGCCATTAAAATCGAGGATGGCAATTTCCGGGCGATATACCCGGTCTGTATCGAAGTTTTAAAACAATTGGGATTGATTGACGATATCTCAAAAAAGAAATTCCTGTTGCCATTTTATAATACCGAGATTAGAAATGCGATGAATCTTCTAACCGGGCGGATTGTCCCGGAATTCCGCTTGAAAAAAACGTAATTTATTGTTATTTTATAATGGAGTATCAATAATAATTTGCCTGGAGGTAATGTGAAAGAGCCCAAACATCCTGCCGAACCTTTTCGAATAAAATCAGTGGAACCGATTTCTTTACTGCCGCGCGAGGAGCGCGAGGCGGTTCTAAAGCGTTCCTGTTACAATATTTTTAAAATCAAAGCTGAAGAGATCTATATCGATTTGCTTACCGACTCCGGAACGGGCGCCATGTCCAATGAGCAATGGGCCTCTTTGATGCGGGGCGATGAATCATATGCCGGCGCGCGCTCGTTTTATCGGTTTGAAACGGTTGTTAAAGAGTTAACCGGAAAAGAATTTATCATTCCGACCCACCAGGGCCGCGTGGCCGAAAATGTTTTTTTCTCGTCGCTTCTAAAAAGAGGCGATTATGTTCCGAACAATACTCATTTCGACACGACCAAAGCCAATGTTATGCATAAAGGGGGGATACCGCTTGATATACCCTGCCCGGAATCGAGCAGTGATGATGAGATACCCTTTAAAGGCAATATTGATACTATCCGACTGGAAAATGTCATCAATAAGTACGGTCCGGAAAAGATTCCGGTTATTTTTATGACAGTGACCAACAATTCGACCGGCGGACAACCGGTTTCGATGTCGAATATTATTGCCGCTTCGGAAATTTGTAAAAAATATAATATCAGGTTTTTCTTCGATTGCGCCCGTTTCGCCGAGAATGCTTATTTCATAAAGAAATTTGAACCCGGTTATGAGAATAAGACGATCAAGGAGATTGCGCAGGAAATGTTCTCGTATGCTGATGGCGCCTTGATGTCGGCCAAGAAAGACGGATTGGCCAATATGGGCGGATTCTGCGCTTTGAATGATGAAGAGCTGGCGCGAAAAATTATCGAACTACTTATTGTTATAGAAGGTTTCCCGACTTACGGGGGCATGTCGGGACGGGACATTGATGCGGTCGCGACCGGGTTAACGGAAGTTCTCAATGAAGATTATCTGGCCTATCGGGTGGGGCAAATGGAATATTTTGGAAATATTATTGAATTGGCCGGCGCCCCGATCATTAAGCCGACCGGCGGTCATGCTATATTTATCGATGCTGGAAGATTCCTTCCTCATATTCCTCCGCAGAATTTTCCGGGACAATCCTTGACGGTAGAATTGTACCGTTGTGGCGGTATTCGGGCCGTGGAAATCGGGACGCTTATGTTCGGAAGTAAAGATCTTGAGACCGGTGAATTTTTTAATGCGCCCAGAGAACTGGTTCGACTGGCCGTTCCGCGTCGGGTCTTTACCGCCAGCCATCTCGATTATGTTGCTGATATTATTGCCCGGATTGCCTCGCATAAAGATAAGCTTAATGGCTATAAAATTACGAGAGAGGCGGCTTTGTTGAGGCATTTCACGGTTGAAATGGCCGAGATGACCAAAGAGGAAATAAAAGTCGGTCAAAAATAAATTAATTGAATTATTAAACCGACTTTATGAAATATATTGCCGATATTGAGAATAAAATTAAACGAAGGTGTTTAAGATA
>JBDRRI010000084.1:0-10423 GCA_043825815.1 Candidatus Zixiibacteriota bacterium | reverse complement strand
AAATGTTATAAGATCTGAAAAGACTGTCGGATAAAAGAACCCTATCTGATTGAATGGCTGGAGAAACATTCCAATAAGTACGTGACCGATCCGGGACAGAAAGTTATCGAACGATTTGCGAAAGACGGCAAATTCGATATTATGCCGGTTCAAAGAAAAAAGCGCATTTATATTTTGGAACATATTCTTCGGCAGTTTGATAAAAATCGGGTCTATTCGGAAAAAGAGGTTAATCGAATAATCGTGCAATTTCATGATGACTACTGCCGGGTTCGCCGCGAGTTTATCGAAGAAAGTATGATGACTCGAAAAGACGGCAACTATCGCCGTAATGACAGTTATATCTTTCAAAAATAAACCGGCATTATTGGTAAATAATGCCGGTAATATTACTTTGGTATTTTCTTCAATAATTTATGGTATCGGTGATGGCGCCGGTTGCGGAGCCAAGGGGGCGCTATTGGCAATGTTGAGAATCTGTTGCACCATCGGATCCGAACGATTTATCTTATAATTAGCGTGAATCTGAGTCGCCTGTATTAATTCCGAAATACGGCGCTGTTCATACAATACCTGGCCCAGTTTCTGGTAGGCATAACCGCTATTCGGAATAAGATTGAACGCCCTCCATAGATAATCAATGGCCTCTTCAATATTTCCCCGATCGTAAAGAAGCGAACCATAATCCGAAAGATAGAACTGGCTGTCAGGATCCTTCTCAACCAATTCCGCCAGAGTCGCCTCAGCCTTATCCATAACAGAATCGGCCTTTGCGCTATCGCCGCCCTTATTGTAATATTGAGCCAGTAATTCGTGGCACTGAGCCGATTCAGGATATTTCTCCGTTATAAATTGTAAAATATCAATCGCCCGGGCTGTATCCCCATGACGGTAAAAATCATCGGCAATCCGCAAGGCATTGAAACCAAGTCCGAGCATGACCCCGGTCGCGTTTTCATCGCGGTATATATCGGGATTATCGAGACCGGTATATTGGTATACATCTTTGTAAAGCCGATAACCGGTTTCGGAGTCGATTTTTTTGGTTACAGCCGTGGCCGAATCGAGTTTATACAGAACCCCCACTGAAATTGTTTTGTCGCGCAGGTTGAGCGGCGATTCGACGTAGGGCTGCGATGAAAAATAGATCGGCACCTTGCCATTATTTTCAATAACTACCTCATCAACCATCATATCCTGAAGTTTGACGGTTCGGCCAAGATCCTGATCCGGCAATGGTATCAAATAAGTTCGTTTTTTCCGAGCTCGATCAACAAACGGTTTGGCTGGACGCTTGACAATCCGATTGGAAACCTCATAGTCGTTCCATTCAATTTGATCCCTGGTCAATGAAATCGGAACATCATATTGCCATTTCATCTGGTAAACATACCAATCGGTATTGAACAATGATAGATTAACCACCCGGACATCTTTCCGAAAATCATAAACCTCCTGGACGCACCAGAGCGGGAAAGTATCATTATCGCCCGAAGTAAAAAGAACCGCATCCGGCTCGCAGGTATTAAGAATGTTTTCCGAATATATCCGGGGAAAATAATTCTTTGAATGATTATTTTCATAATAATTGGCCGATAGCGAAAGTCCCGGCAGAAGAACCAATAAGCACATCGCGGAAAGAATCGGTTTTTGATATGAAGCCAATGAACCGCTCGATGTTTTGCTCCTTACCAGTTCCATCAGTGCCGCTATACCCATTCCTAAAGCGAGTCCGAAATAGGCGTAAGCCGGCGTGAAGAAATAGTCACGGTTGCGGACCTCCATATAAGCGTCGCCGGTCTGGGGACTATACATCACCCCATCGGCGAAATTCATATACAAAATAAGGCCGACCGACCCAAATAAAAGCATTATTAGAAATGGCATATTGACATCAATATTCTTCTTTATCCCGAAATAGATGCCGTAAAGTCCCATTAGAAATAGAAATCCGAAGATCGATGTCATACCATATTGCTTTTCAAAATATGACCAGTATCCCATATGAGCGTGGCGCCCGAATTGATTGGCAAATGTTCCCCGCCTTTGGAACATTCTCTCTACCATCGACTCCGAGCCATATTGTTTTCGTTCCAAATAATTAATGAATGGATTTCTATGCGAGGGACTGACCAGGCTTAAAAGACTAAAATTGCGATCGGCATTATTTTCATCAATGCGAGGATTTTGTGCCGATCTAATCGGGATAAACAAATTAAAAGAAAATCCCAAAATCGCTACCAAAATTATCGCTATCCCGGTTTTCCAATCCGATTCCGGCTTGACCGTCGCCATTATTATCAGGGCAATAACTCCAAAAATAACCCCAAAAATAAACCAGTAATAGCCGACCATAATCATCGAAAATGAGCCAATCCCGATAAGAATCGGCCATTTGATATGTTTATAAACCAGGAAGGCGGTCCCCAATAGTAACAATACGGAAACGAATTTAAAGGCATCATAACCGCCGCGGCCGTCGGATAATATCAAAATAAACAGCAACTCCGCCACGAAAAATAGCGATATGGCCATATAAGCCTTGGCCGGGGCGTCTTTTTTCAAAACCAAAAAGATGGCCGCTACCGGCATAATCAGGAATGTCGATAAATGAACGCCAACTCCGAGCATAGCGAGAAAGCTGATTAAAACCACGATTTTGGTTCTTGCCGCTCTATCATTACTTTCATAATATTTCAGGGCCAGCCATAGAATCATAGTCATCAGCGTCATTGACAAACCGTAAACCTCGGCCTCAATCGCATTGCCCCAGTAGGTCGATGAAAAGGCCATAAAGAGAGCGCCGGCCGCAGCGCCAAGATAGGTTATTATTTGACGCCATCCCGAGAATTCCTCACCGCGATACCAATATTTTATCATTCTGACGAGGGAAAGATAACCGAACATGACTGCCACCGCCGATGAAATCACCGATAGCAGGTTTATGCGGTAACAGATATCAATGGCCCAGGGAATAAGCGAAAAAAGCCGTCCCATAACGATATAAACCGGCGATCCGGGGGGATGCGGTATGCCAAGGATATATGAACAGGCTATAAACTCCCCGCAATCCCAGTAGGAGAGGGTCGGGGCGACAGTCAGGTAGTAAACAATAAATGCGATAAAAGTTACTATTCCGGCCACAATTGCATTGGTCCGGTCGAAAACTTCATACTTTTGCTCTATTTTTGGTTCCAAACAATCCTCCTAAAGCTCAAAATCAATATACCGATAATATAATATGGCAATAGTTTCCATGCACAATTAATGTAGGGACAAATATAGTTATAATTGGGTTTTTCACAACAAAAATTATACAATCGGGAACATTTAAAAGTTTTCAATATTTTGGAGGATTATCATGTTCGTTTGGTGTACAGTATTATTCTCACTCGGCATTTTAGCCTTCTTTGATTCGGTATTCAATATTTATGGTGACCTGTTTCGCCAGATCAACTCGATGTTTTTTATGCTGATTTCCCTGGGACTGTTGATTCGGACTGCTACCAAAAAATCAGAACAGAAATTTGAGAAATATGAACATCGGATTTTGATTTTGGAAAATCAGGTTAAAAAGCTTGAAGCCGAAAATGAGGCTATTGCCCAGGAATTTTAATCAAGAGGTCGGAACTCCGAGTTGGATTTCCTGCATGATTTCTCTTATCTCCGCGGAAAATGGATAACCGCTGTAATTTTCCAGCAGGCGATGATATAATTCCGTCGCCATTTCTCTGTTTTTATTCTTTAAAAGAATATCAGCCTTAAGCTTCAAAATAAACGGAAAAAAATAATCCTCAGCATATTTGCTTTCCATAAAGTCAGCCATATCCAATGCCTTGACCGTGTCATTTTGACTGGCATATAATTCCGCTAATTTTAGGACCGAGGCTCCCGTCAGCGGCGTCCATTCCCGATTTATGATTTCCGAATATTTTTGTTCGACCGAATCGGCCATTAATCTCGCCGTAAAGTAAAGAGCGGTCGCGTAATTGCTTAACACTTCCGGAAATTCCAGCATGTTTTCGGTTATTATCAAACTGTTGATAAGGGCATCGTTGACATAAAAACCGCGGGGATAGGTAGCTATAATTTTACGAAAAGCCAAATTCGCCTTTTCAAAATCAAGCTGATAGAAATATATCATGGCCAGCTGGTAATCAACCATCTCCTTGCTGTCATTTTCCTTGTATTTGTTGGCCAGCCGGATCAGCCCGGATTCCGCCGACGTTAGATCACCCTGAACTATATTTAACAGAATATTCTGATAATTAGCTTGCGAATACCATGGTTCAATAACATAAGCGTCGACAATTTTATCGTAGTACACTTTGGCCGAATCATAATTTAAAATATTATAACGGTATAAATTCCCGATATAGAGAAGCGCCTCGGCCTTGTCCTTGGGATGAAGAAAAGTGTTAAAAATTTCCTGGTATATTTTTAGAGCTTCATCATATCGATCCAGACCAATTAGCGCCTCCCCATAATAAAATTTATAATCGGCAAAAGGCTGGTTGGTGGAATCGAGATTCTCAATATATTGAGCCGCCCTGATGGTTTGCTCATGAAGGTTTCGTTCCCGGCACTGTCGCATATATTGGAAAACATTCCGTCCGTTTTGCCCCGTCAGAGAATCAACCCGGAGACAAATATCAAAAGCTTCATCAAACCGATTATCTTTGATATAGGCTTGTTGAAGGGCATTCAAAATCGCCTGATTATCCGGATGAGTTGCAACCGTTTCGGTCAAAGCCCGGATTATCTCCGGCGGCGCTCCGGGATACCGCACCAGCGTGGAAAGCTGTCGTTCCGCCAGTTCCGCTGTATTGGAATCGGCCCCAAGTGCCTTGACATATTCCAGTGCGGCCCCATAATAGTCTGACCGTGATTCATAAAGAAGCGCCGCTTCGCGGGCAAAAAGGATTTCGGAATCGAATTTCTTTCGTCCTTCTTGAATTAACGAATCCGCTTTTTGTCCATAGCCGCCCCGGATCAACTTATTTATGATAGAGATATAAATATCCGGATTGCCCGGAAAACTGCTCTTGGTTTTTTCTATCTGGGATGTAACCATTGAATCAACGCCGTTTTTGATATAAAGCGATAAAATCCGATCATGGTACATATAGTCAAAAGGCGACCCTTCAATCGAGCGAATTAGAAGGTTCTCCGCCTTTTCGTATGCCTTAAGATTCTCATAACAGTTCAGCAGAAGATTGACGACTTCCACATTTCCGGGCTGTTCCGCCAGTACTTCCTCAAGCAGATCAGCCGCTCCCATATACGCGCCCCTTTTAACCAGTTGGATAGCCAGATCAAGCTTCTGTCGACCGGAATTGGTAGTCTGATCCTGCATTTGAATCACCGGTTTTCTGGGTGCTGGTTCAATTTGCCCGTAACTATTATTTCCGCCAACACTCGCGATTACTATCAGGCAGACAACTGTATTGAATAAATAATTTTTCATATTTATGAGTTAATTACCCTCAATCTGCTCCAACAGTGCTTTAAAATAAGCTCTGATATGCTGCTCATATTCATTCGGATATTTCTCATCAAGAAATTTCCGCAAGCGGTCTTCAATATCTAATCCGCCCTTAAGCTGGTCGCCAGTCAACGATGATGGTGAACTTCTTAGAACATCCTCGCCCACCGCCGCCTTTCGTTGATCGGTGAAATCTTTTCTTTGCATTGTCTTGGACGCATCCAGCATGCGCGAATAAATTTTCAACTGCCGGTCAATCGTCTCCTGCCCGACTTCGCCTTCCGTCAGGGCATCGGCCACTTTCTTCATATCCTCGGCAATCGCATCAAGCCGTCCGAGAACCTCCCGGCTGTTGCCGAATTCATTTTGAAGTTCCATCAATGATTTTCTCAAAGCGCCCTGCTCCGCCGCCAGCCGCCTCATTTCCTCGCCCGGTTTTGCCGACATCGAGTTCGGATTAGGATTATTGCACTGTTGCGTCTGTTGATTCAACTTATTTTGCTTGTCGCACATCGATTGCAACTTCATTGACGGCTTATTACAGGCGCCGCCCTTGTCGCACTGCTTCTGCGATTCCAGGGCATCAAGCATCCGCACCGCCGAACGATTAAGCTTGAATAACGCCTCTTTCTGATATTCAATCGCGTCGGTACCGCGCTTGTCAAACAGCTTGTCGGTTGAAAGTTCCATATTGCTGGCCGCGCTTCGCATCAGATTGCTTAACTCGGCCGCAATAAACGGGGATTCTTTGCCGATTTCCTCTATCCGCTGTGTCAACGAGCGAACCATTTCCCTGAGAAGTTCCTGCTCTCCGGCCAGATCGCGAAGCACCTCCGATTGACCGCGCATATCGGTTGCAGTTTTAATCAGACTCTCCTGATTGTCAGAAACATAATTTATATCTTCAATAGCATTGCGAATCAGTCCCGCCACATCGCCGCCCCCGCCCTGGCACATGCCCGATTGGCCCTTCTGAAGTTCATCCAGCATTGAGCGAAGTTTCGACAGCGACTTCTTGCCCTGCTCCAGAGCCGGATTTTTTTGCATATCGGAAAGCTCTTTTTCCATCTGCTTCATATTATCCCCGGCATCAGTCTTCTCCACCGCTTGGCAAAACTTATCAGCCTCATTCTGCTTTTGGTACGCCGTTTCTCCGAGAAGTTTCCTCAGATTGGCCGCCTCTTCTTTTAATTTATCCAGACCCTCACGAACTTTCTTTTCCGAATCGGTCAGCTCCGGCAACCCCTTGGGTTCTGAAGATTCCCCCTTTTCGTTAACTTTTTCCTGCTTATCCGCCAGCTCCTTGGCCATTTCGGTCATTGCATTGACCTTCTGCTCAATCTGCATCTTCTTTAAAAGGGCAATCGTCCGATCCAGCCGCCTCATCATCTCCTCCTGCGAGGATTGAAAATCTTTCATTGCTTCATCGAGTTTTTGCGGATCCATGCTTTTCAGCGCCTCGAGCATTTTCAACCTCGCCTCGCGCATCTCCGGCGTAGCGACCTCGTTAAACAGCTTCTGTATCTCGGCCAGTTTTTCCAGAAGTTCCCGGCTGGCGACCCGGTTTTCCTGCATCTTGTTGATCATCTTATCGATATTCTCAGCCGTCTCTTTTATCTGCTCGGCCAGTTTCTCATCGGTCTGAGCAATCTCCTCGAGTTCCTTCTGATGTTGCCATGACAGCTTATTATCATTCTTGGCTCGATCCTGCTCAATTTTGCGCGCGATATTCTTTAACCGCTCCGATAACTCCTGATGCTGTTTAAAATATCTCTCCGCCTGATCGACATTCTCATTGTACTCGGTATCAGTTTCGGCTATGATTTCCTCAAGCGATGGCAACCTCGCGATATACTGTCTCGACTTGGTAATCTTAGGGCCGCCGATATTGTCATTGTCGGCCACCTCGAAATAATAGCGGATATAATCCGAGGGAAGTAAATTTAACGGTTCAACATCCCAATTAAACGAAACCTCGCCCTCGGTTTTAATCCGGTCGGAAAAATGAAGTACCGCCACATTTTCCTCTCCGGCCCGATTTTCAGAAACGATATCATATTTCAACACCAGCGATGAAAAACCGTAATCATCGGAAATTCTGACCAATAACGGGATCATCATTTCATCATTCAGATTGACATCCACTCCCGGACGAACAACATCGATCACCGGGTATTCATCGGCCACCGCCGTGATATAATATTCAATCGGATCAGGATTAACCTCGCCCTGATTATCAACCAGATGAATTAGATAACTCCGATCGCGGTCAATTCGGAATGAAAGCTCGCCGGTCTGTCCCATGATTTCCAGCGGGGTGCGCGATGAATCCCCAAAAATCAACTCGGCGCTGTTGACCGGAACATTGGTTTCTATTTTCATATTGACCCGGGTTCCCACCACCGCCGAAATATTCCCGTCGTTTTCATCAATCACCGATGGTTGCAGACCGGTATAGTCAGGATAGAACACCGAAAGCTTTATTCCGGTTACCCGCGGACGATCAACCACATCGATATGCTTGATCGGAGTCGTTAATTTTCCCGCTGCGACATAATAATCGACCGACCGGCGAATCTGTTTCAGCGTCGTCTGAAAAAGTAAAGAATCTCCGAAACTGGCCGGATTTCTGATTTTATCATTAAGTCCGATCTTGGTTTTTTGCCAGATGCCGTCGGCAAAGCGATAATATATTGTCGCCGCTTCCGGAAACTTATCGCCGAGTAAAAAACCGCCGATATCAAGATCACGATATTTAATAGCCACCTCATCCGCTGAAAAATTAGACAATTTATAACCAAGCGGAGGCGTGACCAGTTCGGTTGGATTAGAATAAACTTTGTATGAATAGGAAAAGAAACCGGGGAAGAGGACCAGCAATAGAACCGCCGAGACGACCGCCAAACCGAAAGCTCTTAAACTCTTCCAGATTGGATAAGCGGTCAAGACCCGGTTGAAATTCAATCCCCGCGCCTGTTCCTCGGCCTGAACCAACGTGGCCCCGATAAGGGCGTCGGAATAGCCGGTTTTATTGCTGTCAGTTATCTGATGAAACTCCAGAGCGGCAATCAGCCGTCCCTTAAGATCAGGATATCTCTTTTCCAGCTTTATCGCGGTTGATTCATAGGAACCCATAAATAAACGGGTAATCACTAACCGCCAGAAATAATACAGCCCGACTGCGCCGGCCGAAATTAACAAGGCCATTTTAACCCAAACCGGAATGACAAAAATTCCGGCCAAAAGCGAAAGTATTATAGAAATGGCCGTCAACACTGCCAGTATTCCGAAAAGTCCGGCCGATAGCAGTAACAGGCGCTCTTTAAGGAGAGTGTTCTTAATCCGGCCTTTCAGCGCGGTTATTTTATCATGTTGTGTCATATCTATTCCTCAGGCGGGTAATTATTCTGTTAAACTATATACGAGAATATTCATTCCCATTTTAAGCGCTTCCAGCCTTTTTTCCTCCGGATCATTATGAACCTGAGGATCCTCCCAGCCATCGCCGATATCCGACTCAATCAGCATATATAAAACCACCCGCCCGTTGATAATAATTCCGTAACCCCGGGGCGGTTTGTTGTCGTGTTCATGTATCTTGGGCGGCCCGGCCCCAAAATCAAAATAGCTGCGATAAATCGGATGCTCAAACGGTAATTCAACCAGCTCCCGCTCGGGGAAAAGCTGGGCTATTTCCCGCTTAAGATTCGTCTCCATTCCGTAAGAATCATTTAAAAACAAAAATCCGCCGTGGGCCAGATAGGAGCGAAGCCGCTCCCGCTCATCATCCGTAAATTTTATCGTTCCGTGCCCGGTCGCAAAAAGAAACGGATAGCTGAACAGATTATCATCCATTATCTGGACAACCCGCTCATTGGTGTCGAGCGGAATATTGGATTGCTCCCGGATAAAATGCAATAAATTGGGAATCGCTGATGAGCCCCAGTACCAATCGCCGCCCCCGCCGTAGTGAAGACGCGCCACTGTTACCGCCGATGGGTTAATATTTTCTTTTTCCGGCTTGGGCAGTCTTATACCTTGCCGTGCCAAGATCTCATCGAGGCTTTGCGCCGAGGCAAGATTGACCGTAAGTATTAATAAAATAAGGGCAAAAACGGGAAGTCTTCTCATAATTTATCACCTATATATAATATACTATTAGAATCGTAATTTTGCCGAAAAAATGTTGTGATTTCGGAAAGATTTATTGGGAAAATGATTCTGGATTGAAGGAGATAAATAATAGTCTGGATTATGCAATTAGATTCGAGCGTATTCGTAATGATAGGCTTTAGCCTGTCTGGGGAGGGGACGGGTGTACCCTGGTCGGCGTTCTCCGATGGTCGCCCCGGCGACCGAGAAACATGGCAATTATTATTTTGGCGCAGACGAATATGCCTACTGCCCACCGGATCGCGAGATTATACTCTGGCAAAATCTTTTGGAACTGAACTAAGCAGCCTTTTGACAATAATTATAAACAGACCGGTTAGTAAAATATTCAATGCCAACGATAAAGCGGCGACAGTTACCATCTGTCCTCCGATTCCATAACCGAGAGAAATTATTAAAACACCTGCGCCAACTTCGCCTCTCGGCCACATTCCGATACATATAGCAAGTCTCTCTTTCCAGTGAGCTTCCTTTTTGTAGACAAAGAGCGGGAACATTTTTCCTATATTGGCCAGAATTGTTATTATTATGACATGTATTATTATTGATTTCCACTCACCACCTGCAATTCTAACGGCTGGCATAGACAATCCAACCAAAACCATAAAGGCCGCCGAAATTATAGTTGCAACTTTCTGCTCATGAGGACTTTCAAGGCCTTCCTGATGACCTTCTCGCATATCATCCATATGAGGATCTTTTCCCTCGGGCCGAGCCATCATGCAACCGAGAACAAATGCGGGCAATAATACTTCAATATGAATT
>JBDRRI010000083.1:0-2488 GCA_043825815.1 Candidatus Zixiibacteriota bacterium | reverse complement strand
AAACATCCTGAATCACCTGATCCACCATCCCCTGTCCCAAATTCGAAAGCGTTCCGAAAATAATTTTTACTTTTTTACGGAAACACATTTCGGCCAGAACATAGGTTGTCGGGTGCAGTTCTGCCAGAGCGTTGGGATCATAGTCAACCGACATATAAATCATATCGCCCTCTTCAAGAGCTTCAATTTCATTGTAAATAGATTTCACTTCTTCGCTAACTGTCACCGGAACCGGGAAATCCCATAGGTATGTAACGACGCATACAATAGCAAGCAGGAGGAAGACCCATCGGCGGTCGAGTGACATCATTCGATCAAATATATTCATAATGTCCTCCTCAATCCTTGCCTAAATAGGCACGTTCAATACCCAAGATTACTTTTAGTGCCGTGGCCACCATACCAAGTCCGACACCGATAACAATCGCTCGTTTTGCGGCCATATTAGGCACATTTAGAAGCCAGACCGAAAATTCTTCCATAATCGGCCGGATTGGTCCCAAAAACGGATTAAAGCGGAGCATAATCACCAGCGCCGCGATTAACAGCAGAGAGGCCAAAAGGGAACGAGCCCTAAAGGCTCGGTACGCGGCTGATGCAATAAAGAAGGCCAATAAGGAAAACATCGTCGATTGTATAGGAATAACTATATACAAGAAGAAATTCCGGTACATCAGATTAGTTGAACCTTCGGCGGTTGAAAAATGTGTAAAGTAATCGAATCCAAAAAATATCATTAAGAAGAGTCCGGCCAGCGTTACAATAGCATATTGCCAGTTGCGCCGTTTGTACCTAACTTTGTCCCAGGAGACTTTGGTCAGCGACCAGATACCCAGAGCCAGGGCAAAGACGCCGATAATCATCATCCAGTCCATAAAAAATGCGTTAACCCATTCGGACGCCTGATGCGGAATAAAATATTGAATTATCATGGCGAAGCCGAATATGAAAACCATTGCCAATGGTAATTGTCTTTTCATATCTCCCTATCCTCCTACCCGACGACGTGGAAGAAATCCACGATGCCATGATATCCGAGCATTAAGGTTATAAATCCAACTATTGCCAAGAAGATAACAGCAGCTTTGGCATAATCCTGAGCCTTCAAAGAACCGAGCAAGAGTGGTTCTTTGCCAAGATAGGCCGAGGCGGCATAGAGTTCTTCGCCGATCAGAGTATAGTCGCAGGCAACCACGAAAAACGGAATTTGCGAGATTTCATCTGTACCCGAGATCTGGATTGAGCCGGCAACCGTTCCGGTTTCGGCCAAAATCAGAGATTCCGCATAGAATTTGCCCATATATAAGTTAGTAGCGGGGCGTTCACGGAGCATGACACCATTAACACCGGCAACATAGGCGAATTGCTGGTTGGTTACGAAATAAACCATGTCCTCATTGAAAGCATCGGGACGACCGGCGTCCATATAGGCGGTTTTAACGGTTTCCTGCGCAACCGTCATTACGATCGGGTCATAGCACGGAACAATCAAACCGGTTTGATATTCGGCGACTTTCTTGGCTACTCGGCCCAAAATAGTGTACGATGCAATCGTAGCGATATCAGCCGCGGTTCCCAAACCGAGGACATAAAGAATCGGTTTGCCCATTTCGGTGGCTCGTCCAATCGCCTCATCAATCGCTTCAATACCCGCTAAGCGACGGACAAACAGAGTGGCACCTCCCTTGGCTTTTTGAATAAAAAACACGGTCAAGATCAAAAATCCAGCGACCATCAATAAAACGGCCAGACGCTGCCAGTTAAACCATTGTCCGAATGATTGAACCGGTCCGATGATTTCAGTTTCGGAATAAATCATAGAATCAACGGTCAAAGTTCTGATCAAATAATAATAATCGGTATGATCCGGCATGTAATCGTTTTCACCTTCATTCAAGGCTCCGGCATCCTTATATGTTGTGGTTCTAAAGAGAAGTCCGGATCGATCTTCAAATGGTCCATCGGCGGAAAATGCCCGATATACTTTGTAACCGATAACGCTGTTTTGTCCGCCGCCATCATCACCGGATAGCACCCAATTAAGATTAATGGCATGGCCATGATCATCGGGAGCATCTGATGCCGTTAAACCGGTCGCGGACATCGGTGCCATAATTGCCGCAGTAGAATCGGCCATTTCCATTGCTGCAGGATTATCCTGAGCATTGGAAACAGTAAAAGACGCCAGCAATAAGAATGGCAGAGCAATTAACATCTTAAGCTTCATACACAAGCCTCTTATTTATATGAATTTAATTTATTAGTCCAAGCCAATCTTTATAAAGGTAGGTCAATCTTCCCACCAATAACGATACACGACCCATCACGGTATAACCGAAGGAAGCACCGAAAGTAATCATTAAGACCCATATACCTACTTTGGATGCGCTTCCGAAAAATCCTTTATGCTCCTTGGAAAAGAAGAAATAAATCAGACCGCAGAAAACGCCAATAAATATTGTCCAGTTGGACAGCATGGCCGCAAACT
>JBDRRI010000082.1:0-13136 GCA_043825815.1 Candidatus Zixiibacteriota bacterium | reverse complement strand
ATATTGCCCCGGATAAGAAAATTAATATTCTATATTCATTGGCGCTCGACTTTATGGAATTGAAAGATAATGACTCTGCCATTGCCGCTCTTAACGAATTAATTTCCGTCGACAGTCATAATCGGCGGGCGAAGGAGAAGTTGCTGGATCTTTACTCCAGAATCGAAAACTGGGAAGCCGCCTATGAAATCAAAGAATCGCTGATTAAAAACGGTGGCGGAAAATCAAAAAAAGGGTTAGCCATATACAAGTACCTGATGGGCAAGAAACTGGCGACGGCCAAAGAATACCATAAGGCTCGTCTAATGTTCAAAGAGGCTATCCATTTTGACGCCGCTTGCACGCCGGCTTATCTGGCTATAGGTGATTCATATCAGGCCGAAAACAGAATGGACGATGCTATCGCCATCTGGCGTAAAATGATCTCGCAGGTCCCCGATGAAGCGCACCTGGCTCTGGGACGATTGGAGAAAGTCCTTTTTGATGTTGGCAAATACGGCGAGATATCCAGTATCTGTAATGATATTCTGGCCGTCGGTAATAAAAATCTTACCGCCCGGCTAATGCTGGCCGATTATTATGCCAAAAAAGGCGATATTTCGATGGCCATCGAACATCTTAATACAGCCATGGACAATCATCCCAATTCCAGTCTCCCGGTTTTGGAACTTATTAAATTATACCATCATACAGATAAGAAAAAAGAGGTGGCTCGTCTGCTCTTTAAACTTGAAGATAAATTTGAAAATATTGAAGATCGCCATGTTTGCAATCGATGCGGATATAAACATAAAACCAAATTGTGGCTCTGTCCGTCCTGCAAAGCGGTAGATTCTTTCAACACGCAATGATTCGGTTAATACTCATTATATTTTTGATTCTACCACTGGGACAAATCGTCCTGGCGGAAGAAATCATCGATTTTATTAATCGCGGTAATATTGACCGCGCCAGGGAATTGATTTCCAATCGATCGACCGCCGCCCGGCGTGATGGCAATCTGCTTTATTTCCAATCTTTAATTGAAAAAGATGGTTCGGAGTCGTTCAAATTTTTGGAGGCCTCATATAAGGCGGACATATCAGCCGAATATTTAGAGGCAAGCGTGTATCGGATGGCCCAGTACCATCTGGCGAAAAGAGATTTTGAAAAACTCATAAATACTTGCGATGCCTATTTTCAACATTGGGAAAACGGCAAGTATCGCAATGAGATTCTCCGTATGGCCGCCCACGCCTGCGCTCAAAATGACCTGATGATAAAAGCCGAGAGGCATATCAGCCGGCTCCAAAAGGAAAACGATGGCCTGTTGAACGGAGCTCTTGGGAATTTGGATGAAGCCCAATTGTTATTCGATAAAAAAGATTATATTCAGGCTCAAAAAATCTGCCGAAATCTGCGCAAAACGAATTATTCGGAAGCAGTTGTTCCGGCACTTTATATGTTGTCTCATTATTCTCTGCTTCAGAAAAGAGTCGATGATGCCATTCTTTATTACAATATTTTAAAAGAAGGATATCCGCATGCCGTCGGCCTTGACGATCTTATTGAGCGTTTCGGAGATCTCACGCAAAAAAGCTCGGATAATCGCGCCGAAGAAATTACCGGGACAGTCTATTCTATACAGGTTGGTGTCTTTTCAGTTAAAGATAATGCCAAAGCAATGGCCAAAAATTTTGAGAAGTACGGTTTCCCGGTTGAAATAAATGAAAAAATAATTTCTGATAAAAACTATCACGTCGTATTTGTCGGACGTTTTGTCTCCTCCGAAGACGCAATGGCTTTTAAGGCCCGCCTGGAGCATACCGAAAAAGAAGCTTTCCACGTTGTTGCCCGATGAAATCATCTTCAAGTAAAAACGGCTCCGTAACACCATTGATGCAACAGTACAATAAGATTAAGGAGCAATATCCCGATAAAATCCTTTTCTTCCGCATGGGTGATTTTTTCGAGATGTTTGGCGAGGACGCCGTTAAGGCGGCTCCGATTCTGAATATTGCTCTGACCACCCGCGGTTATCAGAATGGCGAAAAAATACCGCTCGCCGGAGTGCCTCATCACAGCGCCGATAAATATCTTGCTCGGCTATTATCAGCGGGGGAGAAGGTTGTTATCGTTGAGCAGACCGAGGACCCTAAATTCGCCAAGGGAGTTGTTAAACGCGATGTCGTCGAAATTCTCACTCCGGGAACGGCGACGATTGAGGGGGTTGTCGGCGACACCTCGCAGATGTATCTGGCTTCCCTCTATTATGATAGCGTCGATAATATAGGCTTCGCTTTCATTGATCTTCTGACCGGCAAATTTATGCTGGAGGAGGGTGACTCTGATGCGCTTCTGGAAAAAATCCGAGTTTTGGCACCTCGCGAAATTATCTATCCGCATTCGATTGCAGAATCCGAAATCTTAAAACTTCTCAAATCCGATTCGAAAATTTCATTGAGTGAATTTGAAGATTGGAATTTCGATTATAAATCGGCAACCCGAGACCTGTCCGAATTTTTTAAAGTCAGTACGCTCGATGGTTTTGGGGTCGATAAGAAGCGAAAAGGGATCATAGCCGCCGGGGCCATTTATCGCTATCTTCGCGAAAATCATCGTAGCCGACTCGATCATATCACTAAAATCGGGTTGACGGAAAATGACGACTATATTACGCTTGATTATAATACCGTTCGCAATCTGGAGATTATTCGCAACCTGTCGGAAAATAGCGAGACCAATTCACTTTACTCTGCGGTTAACCGCACCTCAACCTCGGGCGGAGCCCGTCGTCTGAAAGAGAATCTTCTCCGACCATACAAAATATTAAAACCGATTCTGTACCGCCAGCAGGGCGTTAAAGAACTCTATAACAATCGCGATCTGGCGATTGATTTACCGGTTATCCTGAAACACCTGCCCGATTTGGAGCGCTTAGCCGGGCGGCTCGGGATGCGCAAAATAGGACCGCGGCAATTGGCTTCGCTTAAAGAGGGCCTGCTCACGGGAGCGGATATCATAAGAAAGATGGAGTCGTTGAATGCGGAAATATTTATTGATGTCCAAAAATCTTATCCCGATAATGCCGAATTATGCCGGGTTATTAATAATGCTCTGATTGATGAACCGCCTCTGACTGCCAATAAAGGCAATATCATGAAACCGGGGTATTCCGAAGAACTGGATCATTTGAAAAATTCGATAAAGGATGCCCGTGTCTATATTGCTTCGCTTCAAAAAATCGAGCGAGAAAAAACCGGCATACCGTCTCTTAAGGTCAGTTTCAATAAGGTCTTTGGGTATTATATTGAAGTGACCAAAACACATCTTGATAAAGTCCCCGACGAATATATTCGCAAACAAACGCTGGTTAATGCCGAGCGATTTATTACTGAAGAGCTCAAAGTCAAGGAAGACCTGATCCTGGCCGCTGAAGAGAAAATATTTTCTCTCGAAGAAAAGCTTTTCAATGAACTGGTCGAAAAATCGGCCGAAGCGCTCGTGGATATTCTTCTCGCCGCCGAATTTCTGTCCGAAATCGATCTGATTGTTTCACTGGCTAATCTGGCCGCCGAAAAAATGTACTGCTGTCCCAATATTGATGAAAGTACAGCCATAGAAATTGTCGGGGGACGCCATCCGGTTATTGAGGATATTCTTCCCCGCGGCTCCTTTATCACCAATGATCTTTCATTGTCATCGGATGGCGACCGCATTATGATTTTGACCGGACCGAATATGTCGGGCAAGTCAACCTTTTTGCGTCAGGCCGGATTGATTGTTATTCTTGCTCAAATCGGCTCTTTTGTTCCCGCCGAAATGGCCCATATCGGACTAGTTGATCGGGTCTTCACACGCGTTGGTGCGATTGATAATTTGGCGCGCGGACAGTCAACATTTTTGGTGGAGATGATTGAAACCTCGAATATTCTCCATAACGCCACCAAGCGTTCGCTCATTTTACTCGATGAGGTTGGCCGGGGCACATCGACTTTCGACGGACTTTCTATCGCCTGGTCGGTTGTCGAATACCTCAATGAATCGACCGGGGCGAGAACGGTCTTTGCGACTCATTACCATGAATTAACCGGTATGGCCAATCTCTACAATCATGTTATAAATTGTCAGGTGAAAGTCAAACGCTGGGAAGATCGTATTATCTTTTTGCATAAGATAATTCCCGGCGGATGCGATGATTCTTACGGAATAGAAGTGGCCCGTTTGGCGGGGGTCCCCAAGAAGACGATTACCCGCGCCCGCGAACTATTGAGACTTCTGGAGTCGGGAAAATTTTCGCAATCGGAGTTGGCCGGGGGAATTCATAAGGCGATTAACCAGCGCTCGCTTTTCGATGCTGTTCCATCAGAGGTTGAGGAACGGCTTAAAAAAATCGATCTGGATAATACCAAACCGATTGATGCTTTGCGTATTCTTGGTGAACTGAAAGAATTATTAAATGATGAATAAAAAACCAGGTGCAATTAACAGATGGATTCGGCCGCTTCCGGAGCGGTTAGTCAACAAAATTGCCGCCGGTGAGGTCATTGAGCGCCCGGCCGCGGTTCTTAAAGAATTGGTCGAAAATTCATTTGATTCGGATGCTACTCGGATTGATATTATAATCGAAAAATCGGGAACCAAGTTAATTTCAGTTATGGACAACGGTTGTGGAATTCTTCCGGAGCAGGTTGAAATTGCTTTTTCACGCCACGCTACCAGCAAGATTTCCAATTTCGATGATCTTGAGAATCTTCGCTCATTCGGCTTTCGCGGTGAAGCGCTTCCGTCGATTGGGTCAATTTCAAAAACCAGAATGGTTACTAAGTTCGCCGATAGCGAGACAGGAACCGAAATAATTATTGAAGGCGGCGTCGTGCAGTCGGTCAAGCCGATCGCCGCGCCTCCGGGAACCAAAATCGAAGTCTCTGATCTCTTTTTCAATACTCCGGCCCGAAGAAAATTTCTTAAAACAGAAATGACAGAGGCCCGCCATTTAAGCCGCAATGCTATAGCACTGGCGCTTAGTAAGCCTGGCATTGCCATGACCTGCCGGCTTAATGAACGAAAAATATTCTCTCTCGATGAATCAATCACCGATGAAAAAAAACGGGTTTCAACCTTGCTGTTTGGAAACTCATCAGGAAAACTTTTTGAAATCGAATCAGAGTCGTCGATCATGAAGGTTAAAGGATTTCTATCCTATCCGGAAAACTGCCGGCAAAATCGGCAAGGTTTGTATCTGTTTATTAATAATCGGTTTATTTCATCGCCAACCATGTTTCATGCCGTAACCTCTGGCTACGGGGAACTTCTGCCCAAAGGTCATTTCCCGGTCGGGGCTATTTTCCTCAATGTCGACCCTTTGATGGTCGATGTTAACGTGCATCCGACCAAAGCCGAGGTGCGTTTATCCGAAGAGCGGGCGATGCACGATATTTTATATCAAGCCGTCAAGCGGGTAATTCGCGGCACCGGTGAATTATCCTCGTCGCGGATTAATATGGAAAATGTAACGACTATGTCATCAGCAGAAGCGATTAAAAGGGTGCGTGATTATCAACCCCGTCCCGATTTTAATCAAATACAGACCGATCTTGAAAAATTGTACGGCGCTCTATCCCCGGACAAAAAAGCCTTCAATATCGAATCTTCAGATAATCCGGAAACCATCAAAGAGATCGGTCAAAGTCCGTCAGAGGTCGATACGGAGCAGATTGGAACCGAAATCGATCCGGACAGGCTGATTTTTTTGGGGCAATTATCGGATCTATATTTATTGTTTAAAGCCAGTAACCAATTATTAATAGTCGACCAGCACACCGCCCATGAAAGAATACTTTTCGAAGAAAACATCAAGGCGATTGAAACCGGCAGCGCCATCTCTCAAAATCTTCTTTTCCCGCTTAATATTGAACTTCCTGCCGATCTGTTTGCGCAGTTTGAAGAATCAATTGATATAATTAATGCCGCCGGTTTTATAGTCGAACCGTTTGGACAGCATACGGTTTTGCTCAATGCCGTTCCTGCCTCGCTCTCCAAAAAATCTCCTGAAAAAATATTCAATGAAATAATGGAAGATATCAGCAATTTCCGTCAAGCTGGCCATGATATTAAGAAGGCTGTCGCCCAATCAGCCGCGTGCCGGGGTGCGGTGATGGCCGGAGATCGCTTAACGGGGGATGAGGCAATGGCTCTGATGCGTCAGTTTTTGGTCTCCAGGTTTCCGCATTTCTGTCCGCACGGCCGTCCGATAATTTTGAAAATTTCAAAAGATGAACTCGATGCCAAATTCGGAAGGAAATAGACCTGTCATACCGGTTCTGACCGGACCGACTGGTTCGGGCAAGACAGGAGTCGCTCTGGAGCTTTTAAAACTCTATCCGCAGCTTAATATTATCTCCTGCGACTCGCGACAGATTTACAAGAGGCTCTCTATTGGGACTGATAAGCCATCGCCGGACATACTTAAAAAATATAATTTCTTCCTGACCGATTTTATTGAACCGGGAGAAAGGTACACCGTCTTTGATTTTGTGGAAGATGCTGATAGAATAATTGGGGAATCGCTTGATAAACCGAACTTTCCGCCGCTTGTCTGCGGTGGAACCGGATTGTATATTCAGGGATTGACGGAAGGAATTGTCGAAATTCCCGACGGGGATTTTTCAATTCGGGACGAGTTGGAAAATCTGACCATAACCAGAGGACCTCAGTTTCTTTTTGAAGAATTGGAAAAGGTTGACCCGGATGAAGCCGCCCAAGTCCATCCGCATAATATCAAAAAAATAATCAGGGCTCTCGAAATCTATCGGCTGACCGGAAAATCGAAAACGGAACTTCATGAAAAATCCGAACATAGAAAGCCGGATTATGATTTTGAAACAGTTTGCCTTTTACCCCCTCGCGAAGAGTTATATGAAAAGATTAACAACCGGGTCGATCAGATGATAGAAAGCGGTCTAGAAAGCGAAGTTAGAAAACTTGTCACCGATGGTTACCGAACAGCGGTCGAAACCGTAAACGTTATCGGTTATAATGAATTTTTTAAGTATTTTGATGGCGAACTTTCTTTTGATTCCGCCGTAAACCTTATAAAGCAAAATTCCCGGAGATATGCCAAACGACAGATTACCTGGTTCCGCGGAATGGCGAATTTGAAGATTATTGACAATAAAAACGAAATAATTGATGATTTGCATAAATATTGGGCAAATTAAATGCAGTTTAAACTTGACATTGCTATTTGCTATTTCTTATATAACAATAAGTTAGGGGACATTTATTATAAAGTAAACGTTGGAAAAGTCGATAAAATGCTATAAGGATACACACTTCAACAGGAAGTTAGAATGAAGATTAAAATTATATTTTCTATTTGCGCCATAATCTCATTGGTAATCGGTTCATGTGCCAACCCCGGTTTGAGAAGTAATGTTGCCGAAAGTAAATCGACTGAGGAAGTCGAATCTCAAATTTTTAAAAATCTTGATACGGGCAACTCCGAAGATTTTGATCTTGAACGGGTCAATGACGAACCAATTGAAATGGCCGCTGATTCCAATATTTCAGCCAGCGATACTACTGTGGCCGTCGATGATTATATCTGGCGAGAACTGGCTATTGCCCACGATTATTATACTATGGGTGTCATCGCCAATCGCGAGGCGGCTTGGGAAGAGGCGCAGTATTATTTCGAAAAGGGACTGTCCATTCTTTCGCTTCTAGATATTGATGTTGACGCCGACTCTCTCTCCAAAGAGGCCGCCAAATATTCGGTTCTTCTGGCCGATATTTTTGCGCATTATAAAACAACCCTGCTTTCATTAGGGCATTTGCCCAGCGATGTATCTTCGGATGCCTTGATGACCCGATTTTCGGAAATCAATCATATCAAAATCGATTCGACCGAGCTTAAAAAATTGGAAACTTACGCCGAAGAAAAAATATCTTATAACGTTCCGATCGTGATGAATGAGCGGGTCAAAAAAGCCATTCTCTATTATCAAACCGTCGCTCGTGAACCGGTAGAACGATATTTATCACGTTCCACAAAGTATATTCCGATGATCGATTCGATTTTTACCGAAATGGGTGTGCCGACTGATATTAAATATCTGGCCATGGTAGAATCGGGCTATTATCCGCATGCCTATTCTCGTGCCAGAGCGATGGGGCTGTGGCAGTTTATTGCCTCGACCGGACGGATGTATGATCTTAATCGTTCGTGGTGGTATGATGAGCGCAAGGACCCTGTCAAGGCTACCGTCGCGGCGGCCCGTTTCCTGAAAGATCTTTATAATCAATTCGGAAGCTGGGAACTGGCCATGGCGGCCTATAATGGCGGACCGGGGAGAGTCAGTAAGCAGATTAAACGGCAAAATACCAAAGATTTCTGGAAATTGAATCTCCGGAAACAGACCGAGGATTATGTTCCATTTTTTATGGCCGCGACAATTATTAGTAAAAATCCTGAAAAATTCGGCTTTACGGATATAGATTATCAATCCAAGTGGGAGTATGATGTTGTCGAAATCGATAAATGTCTCGACCTGAAAACAATTGCCGATGCTATCGGATGTACGGTTGACGATCTGAAATCGCACAACCCTAAATTATTAAGAAGATTCACACCGCCCAATAAGAAAAAATATCAGCTTCGCATTCCCAAGGGGACCAGTGCCGAATTTTGGGCCGCTTATGATAAAATGCCTTCGTCTAAGGAGACCAGTTTTGTCCGGCATGAAATTCGCAAAGGCGAGACGATATCGACTATAGCACGAAAATATGGCATTTCTCAATATGCTATTTTTGAAGCCAACAACCTGACCCGGCACTCGAAAATATATGCGGGAAAATCATTGATTGTGCCCGTTCCTAACGATCGCGAATATACTTATGAAGCCAAAAAAGAATATAAGGCCGATGGCAATGTCTATGTTGTTCGCTCCGGCGACACTGTCTGGGATATCGCCCGAGCCTTCAAAATATCAACGGCCAATATCAGGAAATTTAATGATCTCGATCGGAAGGCCCAAATCTATGTCGGCCAACAACTCATTGTTGGTAAAGAAGCCTCGCCTTCTCAGGCGACAGCAACCGTAGCCCAAAAGAATTCCAATCAGAATTCGAAATCATCATCAGTCGCTGATGGAATCTATGTTGTCAAAAAGGGCGATTCGCTTTGGGAAATTGCTAACCGTTTTGGCATGACTACGACCCAGTTAAAAAATATGAATAATCTGGGTCGATCCAGCAAAATATTCCCCGGACAAAATTTGAAAGTCGTTGGTAGTGATGGGGATGATTATCAAATTTACGTAGTGAAACGGGGAGACACTATTTCTGAGATTGCCGATTTGTTTAAAGTTCCGATGTCGCGGTTAGTCGCCTGGAACAATATTTCCGATCCAAGCGGACTCCGAGTTGGAACTAAATTAAAAATATTTACTAATTGAGGGGATAACAAATGGCCCGCAAAAGAGATGTTGTTATAGCTGTGATAGTTGGAATATCATCTCTGATTGCTATTGGATTTTTTGGTTTGATCTTTATCGGTGTATTTTTATCGGATGACGGAGTATCATTCGGCGGTTTTGGAGAAAAAATTGCTGTCATAGATGTGTATGGAACCATAAGCGAATCCGAAGAGACAATCGACGAATTAAAGAAATGGGGTGAGTCGCCGGGCGTAAAGGCGATCGTCATTCATGTAAATTCTCCGGGAGGCGCGGTCGCTCCATCCCAGGAAATATATAATGAGATTTTAAGAATTCGCGAGCAAGAGGGCAAAATTGTCATCGTATCAATGCTAAACGTCGCCGCCTCCGGCGGCTATTTGATTTCCTGCGCCGCCGATAAGGTGATGGCGAATCCGGGAACGATTACTGGGTCCATCGGCGTTATACTTCAATACCCAACTGCCGGTGAACTCTTCAAGAAAGTCGGAGTCAGCTATCAGACTATTAAATCAGGCGAATTGAAAGATGTCGGGGCTCTTGACCGTCCGATTACGGAAAACGAACGCAACATGTTAACCGCAATGGTCATGGACACATACGAACAGTTTGTTGATGTAGTGGTTGAAGGCAGGGGGTTGGATAGGGAAGATGTCTATGATTTGGCCGATGGCTCGATTTTTTCAGGTGCCCAGGCGTATGAACTGGGATTAGTGGATACTCTGGGCGGTTTCGAAGACGCCATTAGATATGCGGCTGATCTGGCCGGAATCGAGGGCGAACCGACAATTATCGAGACCTATAAAAGAAAGGGCGGATTTCTTGATATGCTTGGCTCTTTAATGGGCAAAGTAGAAAAAATAAGCACCGGTGATTTCGGCGGACCGCGCGTAATGTATTTGTATTAAATTAATAAAAACTATTGACTTACAAAGAAAAATTTCTTAATTTCGAGCTTGCCGATGGTGGCTTGAAATAGAGTAGCGGGGGAGCGGAACTTGGTGCTGGGGTGAAATGAAGAATTATAATGAAAATAAACCAGCAAAAAATGAGGGAGGATGAAAATGACTAAGGCAGATCTTGTCGAAAAAGTAGCCGAGCGTACCGGCCTTACGCGCACAGACGTTGCCATTGTCGTTGATGCATTCTTGGACACGGTTAAGAAGTCTATGGAAACTGGTAATAACATTGAAATCCGTGGTTTTGGCACTTTCAAGATAAAACTCCGCAAGGAGAGAAAGGCCAGAAATCCGCGCACAGGAGATGTGGTTCCGGTTCCTGGCAGAAAAGTTCCCGTATTTAAGCCATCTAACGAATTCAAAAACATGATTGTTAAACTACCTGTATAATGTAAGTGATTACTGTATGGAGGATTGATGCCGAGCGGTAAAAAAAGAAAGCGTCAGAAAATTAAAACTCATAAGAGGAAAAAGCGTAGAAGAGCTGATCGTCATAAAAAGAAAAAAAGATAGATAGTTTCTAAGGCTTAAATATCTGAAAAAATAATAAGTTGGAAAACCGTTCTATATATAATGGGAATGGTTTTCCTTCTTTTTCTCTTAAAAAGTAATACTTCCCGAACCTGTCAGATTTTGTATTTATCAAATCGTTAAAGTTCATCGGGTTAGTGATGCACAGGTTGATTTTAAATATTAATTAAAATCGGTACCGGTCTTGCATATAACCTAATTGATGAATAATGTTTTAAAAATGCTTCCGTTATATGCATTCCTGATATTAATAATATCGGCCCCTAATATTATGGGGCAGGATATTTATGATATCGCTATCAGTCAGGACAATACCGGTGCCGACCAAATTAATCCGAGAATCGCCGTAAGCAAATCCGGCACTTTTGCCGTGGTCTGGTCTGATAAACGTAGCGAACAGATTGATATTTATTTTCAATTGGTTGACAGCACCGGAACATTGCTCAGTACGAATAAGAAATTGATTGATAGCCCCTCCGGTATTCCTGAATTCGAACCGTCTGTGGATGCCAATTATTCGGCGCAATTCGTGGCTACCTGGCGAGATTTCCGCAATGGAGCTTATCCTCTTTATCCTGATATTTATTTCTCTCGGATAGATACAACCCAGACCCCTGAAAATATTAATGTAACCTCGGGTCTTGATGAACCGAATTGCGAAGCGCCTGATATCGCCATGTTTGTCGACGGCTCATCTATAGCCGTCTGGTCAGATTATCGAAACAACCAATGGGATATATATGGTCAAATTGTATCGCCCGAGGGTATTTTAGTAGGTTCGGCTTTTAAAATTAATTCCGATATTGGCTCCAATCAACAACATTCGCCGCGGGTAGCGACATTCAGAAATGATGGCTTTGTCGTTGTATGGAAAGATGACCGGAACGGCAATGATGATATTTATTATCAGCGCTATAATTCATCCGCAACAGCTATAGGGCTGAATCAAAAAGTTAATGATGATGCCGGTACGTCCATACAGGCTTTTCCGGCTGTTTGCGCCGACGGTAAGGGCCGTTTTTTTATTTCCTGGGTTGATTGGAGAAACGGCAGATATCCGAGCAATCCGGATATATATATGCGAAGATATGATTCGTCCGGAATCGCCTACTCGGCCTCAATAAATGTTGTACCGGGGGACGGAGGACGAGCTCAAAGAGATGTTTCCATCGCTTCCGACCGAATGGGGAATATATGTATTGTTTTTGCCGATTCAACCAACAGCCAGTGGGATGCCAAGGGACAAATATTCGATTGCAACGGGAGTCGTGATGGGACCATTTTCCTTCTCCACGAAACATCGACGGGACGGCAACGACAGCCCGATGTAACGGCCGATGGATACAAGTTTTATTTTGTCTGGGCCGATTATCGCGAAGGCAACTATGATATTTACGCAACAATAATGGATTACAATAATCCGACCATTATTGGCGAACCGAACCAGCTTAATTTTACAATGGATGAAAACGGTTCTCTTCCCGACGATAAGGCCGTAATTCTGACCAATGCCGGTTTTGGCGAACTCAACTGGTCGACCTTTTCGACTGTGGATTGGCTGGCAGCTTTACCCGTATCCGGGACAACCCCGGATACAATCGTGGTGAGTATCCTGGATGAATCTCTAACCCATGGAACTTATTATGGCGAAATAGTATTGGTCAATCAAACTAACGGTGATTCGACCGAGGCTATTTCGGTAATGCTGACGGTTGCAACCGGCGATACGGTTAAATTCCTTGACGGCAATGCCTTCTTATCATCGACTGGGTCCATCCCGGTTTCATTGAATCTTAAACAGAATTCGCTGGGTGGTTATATTCCGTTTTCTTATGACAGCGCCACGGCCACGCTCGATTCGATAGTCCCTGACTATTCCGGTTTTCCCGATTATATAAATTTTCATCTGCGGACAAATAATCCGGGATTCGGGGAAGTTGGTTTTTATACCAACTCCTCTTTCGGAACCGATAGTGTCATTGAGATTGGAGAATATGATTTGGCGACGCTTTATTTTACAACCGGTGACATTGATGATATCAATACCATCAGTGTTAAGGCTTCCGATAGCTCCGACGCCTACATACTTGACAGCCTTGGCATAAAAGCCCGGCCGACCGTAATTCCCGGAAATCTATATATCGGTTCGCCGCTTGATGTCGATGATAACCCCGCGGATCTTATTCCCGATCGAATTGAAGTGAGCCAG
>JBDRRI010000081.1:0-2997 GCA_043825815.1 Candidatus Zixiibacteriota bacterium | reverse complement strand
CGGCGTTCCGAATGAGGTTCATCAAAGGCGGACAAATGAGAAACCCGACTATGACTTACACTCAGACGGTTCCATAGCAAGTCTATGGGCCACCCCGGCCCTCTTGCGGTTACAAGAAATTGGCTTTGTTTTGTCATTTTTTAGTTTTTGGTATTACTCCTTATAGAAGCCAAAAACCTTTGACGAACAAGACCGCGGCGACTCAGGCCGACGTCTTATAAGACGCATCCCGGTAACGGTTGCGCCCCTCCTTTATATATAAAGGAAATCATATACACAATATCCAAAATCGAAATAGTGCAATCACCATTAACATCCGCATTATTAAGAAAGACGGGTGGAGCACCATTTTTATATAAATAATTGATTACATAGATTATATCCAATATATTCAAAACATTATCATTGTTAACATCACCGTATATGATATGGCGCTCAATTCCCAAAACGTCAAATATTTTATTCGTCAGCAGTTTCGCAGATTCATCGGTCAGATGATAAATTGGAAAGGCCAGGGCAATATTGATTCCGGTTCCGTCATTATACATTATACCACAAGGCATATTTTCAAAAGCCCCGTCATCGGATAGAGAATTATAGGTATAAATAACTTCAGCGCCCGGAATAGTACCGAAAACCGATATACCCGATAAATGACCGGCGAATATATTATCCGTATCGACGGTCAAATCGGGCCATCCATTTTGACCGAAGGCGCCGATAAAATCGAAGTTACTGTTATTAGTCACTTGATATATTCCGAAATTATCGTAAAAAAATTCTCCAGGATAAACATAGCTGTTTCCGGTTGACCAGAAAACAGGCTCCCATCCGGCCAAAACAAAATTGGTGGTATAATGTAAAAACCAACTTATTGAATCCTGACTAACATTAAAATAATGCGAGGCGATGTCGTCATCGATCCAAAAAACCGTTTTATATTGGCCAATTGTTGATTTTGTAACACCATTTACATACTGATTTATTTCAAACTTGTTATACATTATTTCGTCAAAAAGAAAATCTTCATAAAATTCCGTCTGTTCGGTTTCGGATGGATTAAGGGTGCCATCTGATGCAGTTTCATCAATATATAATAGAGGCCAGTCAAAGGAGGCAATGACGGCGGTAGCAATATTTGACATTTCGGAATGTAATAAATCATTATCAACCGCGATTAACTGATATTCGTATTCAATATGGTCATCGGCAGTATAGTCGTTATAAAACGTATCAGTCAAGTTGACATCAATTATTTGCCACATTCCCCCACTTGGCCGTCTTGTTAACTCATAATGATTTAGGTCCAATTCCGGATTCGTCTCCCAGACAAGATAAATATAATCACTGTTCCCATAAGCGTTCACCCCTTCCGGCGCGCGCGGATACGAATTCGGAGCCATTGACACCTCCGAAACCAAGATAGGTGGATAATGGTCTTGATCACTGGCGACAACCGTTATAAAATAGGTGGTTCCTTCTGTTAAGCCTGTTAACAGGTAACTGTTCTCGGCTATTGCCCCAAGATTAATAGTATCAGTGTAATTCCCGGAACTTGTTCCATAAAGAATATTGTACTCATAATATGGCTTTGACTCATTCCATTCAATTAGTAACCCCTGACCATCGCCGACATCCCAAATATCGGTAATGGGAGTAAGAGTTGGGGCAAAATCAATATGACCGGCGGCCATAACTGCCAATTGAGCCACCTTTTTTAAATAATCGAAATCCATTCTACTACTAATATCATTATCCGTATGATATCCACCAAGGTCAATATCGCCTTCTATAACACCGACCGCATGGTATCCATTATCTAAAAACGGCCGGTGATCGGATAAGTGCCATGATGTATTTGTATAGGGAATCAAAGTTTCCAATCGCTGGCAGGCATTGAAATATACTGCCCGGTATGGAAGGCTACCGCCATCGTAGATATAAACTTCATCAACGGCGTCATCCGTATGTCCGACATTATCAAAATTAAGCATGAACAGGATTTTGTAATATGGATCCTGATGCAAATCCGCGCATAGATAGCCTGAGCCTATCATTCCATATTCCTCGGCCGAGAAGGCGCAAAACATAATTGATTTCTTAGTATCAATATCCTTTAATAATCTGGCTGTCTCTAATACTATGGACATACCGCTTCCATTATCATCCGCTCCCGGAGCATAATGGACACCATAATCCGGTTGTTCCAGATTTATGGCATCATAATGGGCACCGACAATTATTAATTCCTCAGGCTCAACCGTTCCGGTCTTTATACAGCGGATATTATGGCAAGAGTAACCGTTAAAATAAAATGTGTCTACTATTATATTATCATATCCATAAGATTGGAATTGATTTACTATCCAATTACGGGCGGCGTGAATGGAATCCGAAAAAATATGGCGGGTTTGAAAAGCCTCCAAGCGCGTAACGGTATGATAAAGAGAGTCTTGATTCACAAAATTGGCAAGAGTATCCAATAAAAATTCCATTTCGACTGATGGAAGATAATCATAATCATTACCGTCTGCAAATTGACTTTGGTAATCTTCCAGTTTTTTTAAAGTAAAACCCTCTTTCTGCAATATTTCAGCAGTGGACCTGCCAAGTTCCGATATATACAGGTTATTAGCCTGGTAGAGCGGATTTATCTTAACCGATGATTTAGAAATTGGAGTATTCCCAATATGGCTGATCATGAATATCTTATCAAGATCGATGTCTTCTTTTAATACTTGCGGGGATAGATTACTATTTATTAATCCTTCGAGTTGTTCATTATTGAGAAATAAAATGTATTTGCCGTCAATGGTTCCATGCGCGAAACCGGCCATTGTTTCCAGGAAGTCTTTATTTTTTATTGACTTGCCTTCAAGCAAATCCAGACTATTTCCTTAGATATCTTTTATGCTTAATAGTATAACGATAATTACTGCCCTTAGACTTTTTTTCATAGTTATTATCCTTTCCTTATAAATCATACTATATCGTTGA
>JBDRRI010000080.1:0-10215 GCA_043825815.1 Candidatus Zixiibacteriota bacterium | reverse complement strand
ACAGAGAGGATTATAAATGACATTTGAAGAAGCTGTTAAAACGGCCATCGAATACGAAGAAAAGGTTCGTGACGCCTATTTGAATAATCTCGATGATATAAAAGACCCGGCTGGGCGCCGCGTGTTTGAAATGCTGGGCCGCGAAGAGCAAGGGCATATAGATTTTTTAGAAACCAAACTGGAAGAATGGAAAGAAAACGGGAAATTGGCCCCGTCGGTTTTAAAGACGGTTGTTCCGGCGCGAAAGAAAATCGAAGAGGGTGTCAAACGGCTCGAATTCCATAAAGCCAAAAACGATTTTAGCACCGAACTTGAAATGGTAAAGAAGGCTTTGGTATTGGAGCAGGAAACTTCCGATTTCTACCGTAAGATGGCGAATGAACTTGGAAAAGAGGGACATCTTTTTGCCCAATTTCTGGAAATTGAGGACGGTCATACGGCGATTGTTCAGGCTGAACTTGATTATCTTACCAAAAGTGGGAACTTTTTCGATTTTCAGGAATTTACGATGGAATATTAAATTGTCTGCGTGGTTTTATTCGGACAATTATAAAGTAACGGAGGTTAATAGTCGTGATAAGTAAAAAAATGGAAACCGCCTTTAATGATCAGATAACGGCTGAAATATTTTCGGCCCATCTTTATCTGGCGATGTCGGCCTATATGGAATCGATTGATGTTCCCGGACTGGCCAACTGGATGCGCGTCCAATATCAGGAAGAACTGTTTCATGCCACCAAGATGATTGATTATTTAATAGAGCGCGATGGTCGGTTTATTGTTCATCAGATTGATGCGCCTCAGTCGAAATGGAAATCGATACTTCATGCTTTTGAAGATACCTACGCCCATGAACAGAAAGTGACTTCGCTGATACATAATCTGGTGGATCTGGCTCTTAAAGAGAAGGATCATGCCTCGAATATGTTTTTACAGTGGTTTGTAAATGAGCAGGTGGAAGAGGAGGCAAATGCCAAAAGGATTATCCAACAATTAAAACTGCTGGGCGATTCCAAATCCGGTCTTTTTCAAATCGACCGTGAATTGGGACTGCGGGTCTTTACACCTCCGGCGCCGACAGTGTAAATTAAATTCATCGGTGATTTTATAATAACAATGCCAGTCAGAATTAAAAAAGGCGATTTGAGACAATTCCTTGTGGATGGTGAATATGACCGTTTGCTGGATTGGGCGAAAACGGTTAGAAATCCGCAACGGTTTCTTATGTCGCTGGCATATGATCCTGATCCAAACGTGAAGTGGGGGTCGATCCTGGCTATTGGGAAAGTCGCTCGAATTTTGGCCGATGATGATATCGATAAAGTACGCGAGCTTATTCGGCGCCAATTGTGGCTGATGAATGATGAATCAGGCGGACTGGGATGGTCATCGCCCGAGATTATCGGAGAAATACTTGTCAATGTCCCGGAATTAATTGATGAGTACGGTGCCTTACTTCTGGCTTTTCTGAAAGAAGAACCGTTTGAGCGTGGCAGTCATTGGGCGGTGTTCCGGATTGCCTCAATAAAGCCGCAAATTTATTTGAAAAAGGCCGGCGAGATTGCCAAATCTTTGAATAGTTCCGATTCCACAATTTTATTAAGTACAGTACTGGCGCTGGAGAAAATTGATCCCAATCGGCTTAAGGATGATTTGCATAGATTGATGCTGGATAGCTCGACTATCGAATTTTTTGATATTGATAGCGGAGAGCTTAGAAAAACATCTCTGAAAGAGACCATTTCAGGATTAATTGCCAATGGCAGTTTTTCCGGATTTGCCGCCTGAAGATATATTGCCTTATGAGAAAAATAGTCAATCAGAAAAGGCGAAAAAGGAATATGAAAAAATGCTCTCATCATCGGGGCGATTCATGCGTTTTTTGCACGGTGACCGGCGGCGAAAATTATAAGTGCGCCATTTTTAGAAGGACTGCCGAGGGGAAATTGGATTTAAATCGGCCGTCGCCCGAAAGCATTTAAAGATTGATTTAATTAACAATAAAGACTTAAACGATAAATTAAATATTTAGGAGTCAATTATGGACGTTTTTGAATTTGCCATGAAGATGGAAGATGATGGTCGGCAATATTATTTAAGCCATGCCGAGAAAACATCGAATCCCAGCCTGAAAAACATTTTACTCGAACTGGCCGACGATGAGCTTCGCCATTACAATATTTTCAAATCAATGAAAAACAATGAAGAGGCGAAATATGATGATAGCCAAAAAACGACTATTATCGGAACGGTCAAAACGGTCTTTGAGCAATTAAAAGAAAAGGACTCGGATTATAAATTCGGCGGTGATTTTATTGATGTCTGGAAAAAGGCGGTTACGATAGAAAAGGATGCGGAGAAGTTTTATCGTAAAAAAGCCGGAGAATTAAAAGACGCCAACCAAAAAAATATTCTGAATAAAATTGCCGATGAAGAGCATAATCATTGGGTTACCCTGGAGAATGTTGTTCACTTTTTGGAGCGCCCGCAGACATGGTTGGAAGATGCCGAATGGAATAATCTCGAGACCTATTGATTTTTATTGTCGACTGAGGAGACCATGTGATGTCTGTCAAAGAGCTAAATGCGGTTGTCAATCAGAGAATAGAGATCGCTCCCGGTCTGATTAAATTAAGGATTGTTCCCGATGGATGGGAACTACCCGATTTTACGCCGGGCCAATACGGGGTGCTTGGCCTGCCCGGTTCGGCCGGCCGTTATGCCGCCTCTGATCCGGAAGCATCTCCTCCGTCCGACCCCGATAAAATGATTCAGCGGGCCTATTCGGTGGCCTCATCTTCGATTGCCAAAGAGTATCTGGAATTTTATATAAGCCTGGTGCGGTCCGGGGCTCTGACTCCCCGTCTTTTAAATTTGAAAGCCAAAGAGAAAATATGGCTGTCTCCGAAATTGAAGGGAATGTTTACCATGGCGGAGATTCCCGATGAGTATAATATAATATTATGCGCCACCGGAACCGGCGTAGCTCCCTATATGAGCATGATTCGAACGGAACTTTCCAAAGGCTTGCGCCACCGCATCGCGGTTATACACGGAGCTAATCATGCCTCGGAACTTGGCTATAACGACGAACTGAGAACTCTACATGCTATCAGCGATAGATTTCTTTATCTGCCAATATTGAGCCATGCTCATGAGGAATCGATACCCTGGAACGGCGCCCAAGGATTTATTCAGGATCTTTGGAACAGCGGAGCTTTGGAAAAGGCATGGGGATTTCACCCGAAGCCGGAAGATACGCATGTTTTTCTTTGCGGAAATCCTTTGATGGTCGACGCCATGACCGACGTTTTAACAACCGAAGGATTTGAGATGCATTCCAAAAAAGAACCGGGGCAAATTCACACTGAAAAATATTTTGTGAATCTGGAAGATTAGGAGATAAAATGGGGGAATGGTTTAGCGGCATACATCCGGTTATGCAGGCCTTAGTGGCGACATTGTTCACCTGGTTCATGACAGCGGCCGGAGCCGCATTGGTATTTCCGGTAAAGACGCTGAATAAGAAAGTTCTTGACTCCATGCTCGGATTCGCGGCGGGAGTTATGATTGCGGCCAGTTATTGGTCGCTTTTAGCGCCCGCTATCGAAATGTCAGAAAGCAGCGGATCAATTCCCTGGGTTCCCGCCGTGGTCGGATTTTTATCCGGGGCTGTTTTCCTTCGGCTGGTGGATAGAGTTCTTCCACATTTGCATCTTGGTATGCCAACCAGTGAAGCGGAGGGAATTAAAACGCAATGGCAGAGAACAACTCTGTTGGTTCTGGCGATAACGCTTCATAATATCCCCGAAGGTCTGGCGGTTGGGGTCGCTTTTGG
Source organism: Candidatus Zixiibacteriota bacterium (assembly GCA_043825815.1). Lineage (GTDB taxonomy): Bacteria > Zixibacteria > MSB-5A5 > GN15 > PGXB01 > JBDRRI01. The sequence goes on along the minus strand of JBDRRI010000080.1, from coordinate 6,377 downwards.
GGCCGTAGCGGCCGGACTGCCCTCAGCCAATCTGGCCGGAGCAATAGCTCTGGCAATCGGCATCGGGATTCAAAATTTCCCAGAGGGAACCGCTGTTTCGATACCTTTGAGAAGAGAAAATTTTTCACGGATGAGAGCTTTTTGGTATGGACAGTTGTCCGGCGTGGTTGAACCGATTGCCGGGGTCCTGGGAGCCGCTTTGGTTCTTTTCGCCCAACCGATTCTGCCTTATGCGCTGGCTTTTGCCGCCGGTGCAATGATTTTCGTTGTCATTGAGGAACTGGTTCCTGAATCGCAAACCGGGGGACATTCGCACGCCGCTACCATGGGAACGATGATTGGTTTTGCGGTTATGATGCTTCTCGATGTAGCGCTGGGTTAAAGAATTTATGATTGGGAATTATCGGCTTGATTTTTTTGACAAAAGTGGTTAAATATAAGAAATTTTAACGGACACAATGGTCTTGATTAATATTTAGTGTGACGGAGAAAAAATGGCAGTAAATTCTGAAATATTATCAGCCCTGACAAGCGGAATAAATTCCGAGGTTGCCGCTTATGTTTTTTATATTGAGGCGATGAAAAAAGTCGATAACGACGAATTGGTTCCAATTCTTGAAAATCTTGCCGGTGAAGAGAAAAAACATTTTCAAATATTGGAGCGCCAATATGATTCTCTGGTTCGCTCCGAAATGTGGATCAGCACCGCTGATATTTTAAAACAAGAGGGTCTTCCTGAAATTGATGCCGAAATGGCCGAGAAACACCGCGATTTAATTGATAGAATTAATAATTTAACGAGTGTTAGTGAAATTCTTGATTTGGCTTTAAAACTTGAATTGGAGGCGCAAGAACTGTTTAAGAAACTATCTGCGCAATCCAAAGCCAAGGAGGCAAAAATGACTTTCGATCATCTGGCCGGTTTTGAAGAGGGGCATGCCAAACTAATTCGGGATATGATTGAAAAATTCAGTTAAATTGCAAAAGATTTATTTTAATAGGCCGTGCATCTGTCGCGGCCTTTTTTATTGGCCAAATTCCCGCAACATTTGTCGGGCGAGATCATAATTCGGATTTATACGCAGGGCTTGATTTAGATATTTAATTGAAGAATCGGCCGGAAACCCGAGATTTTTAAAAGCCGCCGCCATATTGATATAGATCGGCATTAAAGTAGAATCTTTCTTAATGGCATTATAATACATGCTAAAGGCGCGGTTAGCCTGGTCGGTTGAATAATAGATATTACCCCAGTTCAAACAATCAATCGCCCGCGGTTCTCCATGCCGGGAGCCATTGATGAACATCTGCTCGGCTTCAGCGAATCGTTGCATGCGGGCATAGAGAGCCCCCAGTTTAAAATAGGGCGCCGAATTGTCAGCGGCTTTTGCAAGAGCTTGATTATAGGCTGATTCAGCCTGCGGAAGATTATTTTGCGATAGATAGACATCGCCGATATTTAAATAGGCCTGATATAAATTTGAATCAAGACTGACAGCTCGGCGATAATACTGCAGAGCATTTTCATAATCAGCCCGGCTTTCCAGAATAAGACCGATATTATTGTACGCCTCGGCGTAATTGGGATCAATTCGAAGAGCCCTGCGGTAATTGTCCGAAGCCTCATCAGTCTTGCCCATTTCAAATTGGATATACCCAAGACTGTTTAAGGCAACCGCCGATTCGGGATATTTTAAAAGGGCTTCTTTATACTCTTTTTCCGCCATAGGCAGGTTTCCCTGCCTTTTATAGGTCAATGCCAAATTGTAATGAGTTTGAAACTCATTCTCAAAACCTATTTCAAAATAGGTTTGATTGGAAAAGACGAGCAGGACCATGAATGGAATTACCAGTTTCGTGAAGGTCGACCAGTCTTTTCTATTCGTTGCCTTAAAAAACGCATATCCGCCCGCGACGGCCAGTATTATCATAAAGGGTATTACCGGAAGACGGTGGCGGGCTGTTACCAGAAAGAGAATTACCGTCGGGATATAACCGACAATAAATATGTAGAGCAAAGAAAAATCTTTTCGCCGTTTCCATAGATTAATAACGCCGACAATTGCCAGAGGAAAGAGAATTCCAAAGGGAAAGAAAAATATTTTTTTCCAGAGCAGGATTGACAGCAATGACGAATATTGCCGGGTTTGATAAATATCGGTTTGATCCGAGTTTTCAAAACCGGTGAGAAAATAAATTAATTTTTTGTAGGTCAATTCAATGAATCCAAATGGATTTCCCAAAATATAACCCCAGGCCTTTTTACTCCAAAACGATGATTCCTCGCTTGCGGTCAGGCTGTGACCGGCTTCTTTCTCCGCCGCTGATCTGGTAGCATCAATAAACTGCGACCATGAAATTGATTCGTTTAGATCAATCTCTGGCATCAGCATGGTCAATCCCTCGGCTTCGGGGTTGTTGCCAATATAGAAATTGACCCCGCCCTGTGAAGATATTAATATAAATTCATCGGCCACGGCATAGTTGCGAATAGTAACGCTTAAGACCGGAATTAATATTCCCAGAAGATAAATTGCAGGAATCATGAGGCGCTTTTTAAGCTCCTTAATATCCGAAAAACCAAAATAGATCCAGATTATAAATAGTGGTACTATTAACATAATATTGGGGCGGGTTATTGCGGACAGTCCGAATACGATGCCAATAATCAGCCATTTTTTAATATTGAATTCACGTCGATGCGATATCATCAGGTAGATGCCGAGGATATTGAGAAAATTAAAAAGCACCGGAATAAGGAACATTGATTCGTACATCATTAGAGTACCGTATAGAGTATATGCTCCGGCGCTAATAATGCCTATCGTGCGATTGGTCAGCTTCATTCCAAGCAGATATAAGACTGTCGCCGAACCGGCTGAAATAAGAATCTGAAACAGTCTGGCTATAAAAAGCGAGTCGCCGCCAATTTTAAGAAAAAGAGCGAGAAGATAGGGATAGAGCGGTCCTCGGAAATAAGCGGTGTCGCCCCAGAAATTCCCGCCGTTAATTTCGCGGGCCCAATTGAGATTCCAGAGTTCATCAATCATCGGATGATAAAACATCGGGTTGGACTGCGCCTGAATTAGATATATCAGCCTGATTAAAAATGCCGCCCCGAAAACCATAAGCGGCATTTTATATTTTTTAACAAATTCCAGCATATCTCAGAAGTTAATCCCTGGCGGCCGACCGCGAAACAATATAGTAAACCAAGAATAATCCGCCAAAGGCGATTAACGACATCCACGGTCCGAAACCTCCGGTTAGCGAATCCATCATTCCCTCATGGCCATTGAAAAATTCCCGATAGCCTTCCGAGCCGAAAATTAAGGCAGCCGTTCCAACCCCGAAGAGGGCATCGCCCGCTACTAATCCGGAGCCGAATAATATTCCCATTTGATGTCTCTGATTAATGGTCTTTTTCACTTTAGACGATTTTTTAATTATTAAAGCCAGAATACCGCCGGCCATTAATGGAGTCGATAGCGACAATGGCAGATAAAGACCGATGGCAAAGGGTAAAGATTGGATGCCGAGCAATTCAATGGATACGGCCACCATTCCTCCGACCAATATCGGGGCCCATGGGATATTGGCGCTCATAACTCCCTGAACAATAGTCGCCATCACGTTCGCCTGAGGAGCCAAAAGCGGTTTCGGTGTTTCGGGACTGACCACATAGCCGAATGTTTCGCCAAGAAGATAAAGAGTCAATCCCATCGCGGCGGCGGGAAAGAGAAGCCCGATAAATTCGGTTACCTGCATTCTTTTAGGAGTGGCTCCCAATAAATAACCGGTTTTAAGATCCTGAGCAATATCGCCCGACATACAAACGGCAATACAGACTACTGTTCCGACCGACATCGCCGTAACCATTCCGGCGGTACCTTTTATGCCAAAAGCCATCAGGACCAGACAGGTTACCAGAAGGGTGGCGATTGTCATTCCGGACACGGGCGATGAGGAGGAACCAACAATTCCGACAATTCTTGCGGCGACAACGACGAAAAAGAATCCGAATAGAACCGCCAGAGCCGCTCCGAGAATATGAAGTTCTGTACCGGGAAGAAGCCAGATCGCTAATACTATTAAGAACGTGCCGATTAATACGGTTGACATCGGCAAATCTCTATCAGTGCGCGGGATATCTTCATCCTTCTTTCTTCCACCGATTAATTCCTTAAAGCCGGAAGCGAAGGAACTTATAATCGTTGGAAATGATTTTGCCAGTGAAACAAAACCGCCGACAGCCACGGCTCCAACGCCGAGGTATTTTATGTAAAAATTACGAAGTTGGGCCGGATCGCAATCGCTTAACGGAATCGTTCCCGGGGCAATAATAAGACCGGGAATCTGATCGCCGACAAATGATAAAAGCGGACCGATCCCCAAATATCCCAATACAGCGCCGGAGAGCATCAAGGCGGCAATTCGCGGCCCGATAATATAGCCAACGCCGAGAAGGATCGGGGTGGCATCGACGCCGATCGTGCCCCCCTTGAGATATTTTTTAAAATCATAACCGGGTGATTCTGACCAAAGCCGGCCGGTATAATACAGAATTTTATATAATGCGCCCAAGCCGATTCCGAGGAAAACAGTTTTTGCCTTGGAACCTCCCTCATCGCCGGCAATTATAATTTCGGCACAGGCGGTTCCTTCGGGAAAAGCAAGCTTGCCATGCTCTTTGTGGACCAGATATTTTCTTAGCGGAATCATCAATAGGATTCCTAATCCTCCGCCCAGCATTGATAGCCAGAAAATCTGCATTTTAGAAATTTGATGGTAGTAACCTGATGCAACCAGATCAGCATTGGCCGACCAGATGAAAAAGGCCGGAATGGTAAAGATAATACCGGCCGCCAGTGATTCGCCGGCCGATCCGATAGTCTGCACAATATTATTTTCGAGAACGGTCACTTTTTTAAAAAGCAATCGAAGAACAAACATCGATATTACCGCGGCGGGAATGGAGGCCGATACGGTCATGCCGTATTTAAGACCGATATAGGCATTGGCAATGCCGAAAACAACTGATATAATCGACCCGAGAACTATAGCTTTTAATGTAACTTCGGCCACGTTTTTATCGGCAGAAATAAACGGCTTAAATTCTTCGTTATTTTCCAGATTTTCAGCCACATTTCCTCCTGATTTTTGGTATTTTTTATTTATTTATTGAAGCTAAGTGATTGCAATTCAACTGTCAAGAAAAAATAAATCAGCTAATTTTTATTATTTAATATTTTTATCAAAATTTATGGAACTTTTGTCAAATTTAAGGTTTAAGATAGATAGGAGAGAGATGGAGGATGAATCTCCAAAAGATGTTGACAATCAAAATCTTATTAATTTTATTGGTGGAAGCATAAAAGGGGAAATGAAAGAGGGATCTGAAAAAGAGAATCAGCAAATATCTGAGATTTTAAACATCTTGACAAAACAGGGATGTTGATGTATTTTAAATTAGTATTAGGAAACCCTCACCTAATATCCTCACTTCAAATTTTAATGACTTTAAAAAGACTCGTATTGCGAATAGATAATTGACTGGTCGGAAAACAGGGAGCGTTAAATGGTTAGCCGACCGTCGCAAAACCGAAAAACCCGAGCAAGGGAGAGTGTTTATGAGACAATTTGGCATCATTATGATTGCCTTGGTACTCCTTATATGCACATCGGCGGTCGCCGCGGATGTCAGCAAAATCTCGGCGAACAATATCCGCGCTGAAGCTGAGAATATTATAGTTCCTATTGAATTAAACAATAGCGTACCTATGACAGCTTTGGATTTGCCGATGAAGTTTTCCGAGGGAGTTACTTTGGTGGGTGTTAGCTTTGAGGGAACAAGGTCGGAAAACTTTGACTTCAAATGGGCTAACATCGATAACGAAAACAATACCGTTATCCTGGGAATGATTCCCAATGTACTGGGCGAAAATTCCGATATGGAAGCAGGAGAGGGCATTATTGCCAACTTCGAATTCGCCGTTGATGATGAGTATCTTGAATCATTTACTATTGAGCCGACGGTAATGGACAAGCCCAATCATGAAGCGATGTTCGTTTATAGTGACGATGGCGTTTCTATGATAGATGTCACTCCGGAAATCGGTAATATTACCGTTGAATTGGCGGCTTTAATCAGCCCCTCTGCGATTATTCCGGAAAGCTTCGGCTTGAAGCAGAATTACCCGAATCCGTTTAACCCGGATACCAAAATCGAATATGATCTTCCGAAGGCGGCTAATGTTCGCATTGAAATTTTCAATGTGTTGGGACAGAAGGTTTCGACTTTGATTGATTCATATAGCGAGGCCGGTACCCATCAGGTTACCTGGAATGGCACATCTGATAATGGTAGCAGTGTTGCC
>JBDRRI010000079.1:0-8490 GCA_043825815.1 Candidatus Zixiibacteriota bacterium | reverse complement strand
TATCTTCACTGGGAGAGCACCGTCCTTATAAGTCTGAGTATCAATATTAAAGAATCTTTTTACATTTAAACCGGAATATTTCAGGACAGCTTTATTTAATTCTTCTCGTTCAGTGGCAAATTTCTTTATTTCATATTTGGCCATAAAATCGCTCCTTAATATTTTTACCTAAAATAAATGAATTGACGGCCATTTTTCAATAATTTTTTAATATTGGGGCCCTAATTGAAGGGCGGAAATAACAATTGGAATTAATCGATATTGGTCTTTTCTCTGCCCTTGACTAAATCGGCTTAACTTGTTATTGTTCTCAATATTAAATTTTATATTATGAATTATCAAAAAAACCATAAAAAGAGAATTGCCATAACCGGGGGGGCCGGATTTATCGGAGCCAATCTGATTCAATATTTGGTTCCCCAATATCCGGAATACCTATTTGTTAATATAGATTGTCTAACCTATGCCGGAAACCTCACAAATCTTCGGTCCGTTGAAAAATCAAGGAATTATATTTTTGAGAAAATAGACATTACCGATTTAGAGCAATTGAAAATCTGTTTTGAAAAATATGATATAAATGCGCTGATAAATATGGCCGCCGAGTCCCATGTCGACCGTTCCATTCTCGGACCGACAGATTTTATCAAGACCAATATTATCGGAACATTCAATCTTTTGGAACTGGCTCGTCAACGCCGCGATGATTTTAGGTTTCATCATATTTCAACTGATGAAGTTTTCGGGGCACTGGATAAAACGGGGTATTTCAATGAAAAGTCGCCATATAATCCGAGCTCTCCCTATGCCGCCAGTAAGGCCGGAAGTGATCATCTGGTTTCAGCCTATTATAAAACCTATCATCTCGATTGCGTGATATCAAACAGCTCTAATAATTTTGGCCCTTATCAGTTCCCCGAAAAACTGATTCCCCTGATAATTATGAAAGCCGTTAATCTGGAGAGAATTCCAATTTACGGCGATGGTTCCAATATTCGAGACTGGTTGTATGTTGGCGATCATTGCCGGGCCATTGATTTGATTTTTCATAAAGGAGAAAGCGGTGGAAGTTATAATGTTGGGGGACAGAATGAAATAACCAATATTTCACTGGCCAAAAAAATATGCCGGATTATCGACAATAAACTGGGATATAAAGACCGCGAAAAATTGATTGAATTCGTGTCCGATCGCCCCGGCCACGACTGGCGTTATGCCATTGATTCATCGAAAATTGAAAACGAATTGGGATGGAAAGCATCCGCGACCTTTGATGTTGCCTTGAAAGAAACGGTTGAATGGTATCTGGAGAACAATGCCTGGATTGAGAATTGCCTAACCGGTGACTACCTGAAGTACTATGATGATAATTATGGGAGTCGGATATGAAAGCAGGGATAACCAAAGGAATTATATTAGCCGGAGGCGAAGGGAGCCGTCTTTACCCGTTGACCAATATTGTCTGTAAACAGCTTCTTCCGGTTTATAATAAACCGATGGTGTACTATCCGCTTTCGACTCTAATGCAACTTGGTCTTCGTGATATCTTATTGATTTCGACGCCGAAAGATCTTGCCAGTTTTAAAAATTTGCTGGGCAATGGCAACCGGTTAGGATTAACAATTTCTTATGCCATACAGGAACATCCTGAGGGAATAGCGCAAGCCTTTATAATCGGAAAAGAATTTATCGGTCGTGACAATGTCACACTGATTCTTGGCGATAATATTTTTTATGGGGTTGATTCTATCGCCAAACATGCCCTGAAATATAAAGACGGCGCCATGATATTTGGATATCAGATGAAAAGTCCGCAAAGATACGGCGTGATCGGCTTTAATGAATCGGGCAACCCGGATTCAATTGAGGAAAAGCCAATCAGGCCCAAATCAAACTATGCTGTCACAGGGTTGTATCTTTATGACAACAATGTTGTCAGTATTGCCGAATCACTTAAACCGTCGCAACGCGGAGAGTTGGAAATAACTGATATCAATAATTATTATCTGTCAAAAAAGAAACTATGCGCCGTCAAACTTGAGAGCGGTATCGGATGGCTCGATACCGGAACTTTTGACAGCCTTATTGAAGCCGGTAATTATATCGCCACCATTGAAAAACGGCAGGGAATTATTGTCGGCTCAATAGAAGAAGCGGCTTATAAGATGGGTTTTATTGACTCATCACAATTAAAAAAAATAACCGAACAATTGCCTGATAATGATTACCGCCAATATCTTTGCGATCTGATTGGGGCTGCTAATGACTGCCGATAAAATGCTAATAACCGGTGGAACCGGATTATTGGGAACAGATCTGACGGCATATTTTAAAAAGAAATTTGACGTCAAGACGGTCGGTTCGGCCGATTGTGATATTACCGATTATAATCAGGTTATGGAATATCTCGTAGAGTATCAACCACAAGTCGTTCTTCATTCGGCAGCGATCGCCAATGTCGATTTATGTGAAACCGACAAGAACCTGGCTAATAGAGTAAATATAATGGGAAGCGAAAATATCGCCCGTGCTTGCGGGGAAATAAAGTCTCAATTGGTATATTATTCAACCGACTACGTTTTCGATGGCAACAAGGGAACGGCCTATAATGAAAGTGATGTAGCCAATCCGATCAATTATTATGGAAAATCAAAATTGGACGGTGAGAAAAAAGTCGCTGAATTTTGCGAAAATACGGCGATTCTTAGAATTGCTTGGTTGTACTCACCAAATCCCAAAGCTTTTATCAATAAACTAATCAAGGCCGGACAGGAACAAATTGAATTAAAAAAAAGCGGCAAAAATTTTGAACCAATAAAGATTGTCAGCGACCAATTTGGATCGCCGACATATACACTCGATATTGCCCGCCAGACCGATAAAATTATTACATCCGGCAAAACCGGCCTTTATCATTGCGTCGCCGGCGGGGCTGTCTCCCGGTATGAGTTGGCTCGGTATATATTTGATTATCTTTCCCTTCCCGTCGAATTAAACGGGTGTTCGATGAATGATTTCCAGTGGCGCGCTCCAAGGCCGAAATTTACAGCGCTTAGAAATAATAGGCTTGAAGATGAAAATATAAATTTTATGCGGGATTATGAATCAGCCTTGATAGACTTTTTGGGGAATAGGGCCTAAAATGATTAATAATGTAAATATCGATGGAATTATTATTAGAAAACTGCCGAAATATTCCGATAATCGGGGCTGGCTGACCGAACTGTTTCGCAAGGATGAACTTCCGAACGATTTCATACCCGAAATGAGTTATGTTTCATTGACGCATCCGGGACAGATTCGCGGTCCTCATGAGCATACATTTCAAACCGATTATTTCTGTATTCTCCAAAATTCAAAATTCGCACTTTATTTTTGGGATAACCGCCACAATTCCGCAACTTTTGGAAATCGTTTTAAGGTCGAATACGATGAGGAAAATATTATTTGTATTATTATTCCGCCGGGAATAGTTCACGCCTATAAGAATATTGGAAATCGGGATGGATTTATTATTAACTTTCCCAATCGCCTCTATGCCGGGAAAGGAAAGAATGAGTCTCCCGATGAGATTAGATACGAGGAGAAAACCGATAATCGCTTCCAGCTCTTCGATTAATCAGGCTTTCTTAAAAACAATAATACTTGACAATATCTTTAGATTGTCTATAATTCATTGATATACAATAAGTTGTAATCGTTAAGACAGTCATTTCCCTTAAAAGCCTGAATAAAATTTAAATCTATAAGATCAATAATTTCAAGGCTTTAACCGGTTTGCCGATATAAAGTATAAGATGTTAGTATGTATTATTTTAATTGCGTATAAAACTAAGTATTTTAATATTATGGAGAATTGAGTTTCTTTTTATTTTTATTGATTAATAATCAAAGATGGTTTATATCTGAGGTTCCATTAGAGAATAATATTATCCATTATATAAGGGGATTGAAAATTGGCATTTAATAAGGACAGTTTGAAAATCGACGCTAAAAAGATAGTCGAAGAATTAAAGGATACGGTCCTGAAACAAATTCGAGGGACATTGAAAAAATCGGGAGCAGTAGTCGGTATATCAGGAGGCATCGACTCCTCGGTTTGTGCCGCGCTTTGCGCCGAGGCCCTCGGAGCGAAAAAAGTTTTAGGTATTATGATGCCGGAAAAAGAATCGGCCGATGAAAGTCGGCTTCTGGCCGAACTTTTGGCCGAAAAATTCGGATTTGAAACGAAGGTCGAAGAGATCTCCGGTGGTCTGACTGGTATGAAATGCTATCAACGGCGGAACGATGCTATCCGCGAAGTTTTTCCCGATTTCGATGAAGAGAAAGATAAGTGCAAAATAATCATGCCGCAAAATATTCTTGAAAAGGCCAGCTATAATGTCTTTCAATTGGCGATTGAAAAGGAAAACGGAGAAAAACTATCGAAAAGAATGCCTCCCTCGGCCTATCTTCAAATTGTCGCCGCCTCCAATTTAAAACAAAGACTTCGTATGACCACATTGTATTACCACGCCGAACGGCTTAATTGGGCGGTCGTCGGAACGGGCAATAAGGATGAGCATATGCAGGGATTTTTTGTTAAATACGGCGATGGTGGTGCCGATTTAAAGCCGATTGCACATCTCTTTAAAATTCAGGTATATCAGGTGGCCGAACAATTGGGGGTTCCCAAGGAAATTATTAGGCGGACGCCAACCACCGATACATACAGCGCCGAAGTTACTCAGGAAGAATTTTTCTTCGGTCTGGATTTTTATAATATGGATATGCTATGGCACGCAATGGAAAACAAAGTTGATCCAAAAGAGGTCGCTAAAGTGCTGGGAATGACAGTCGAGCAAGTTGAACGCGGCTATGCCAATATCGAAAGAAAAATCAAAGCAACCGAATATTTGAGAATGGCTCCGTTGGAAGTATAATTTATTGATTGCAATTTGAAAGGAATATAGCAATGACCGATCAGGCAGAAATCCGAACCAAACTACGGGAATTTATTACCGACAATTTTCTAATCGGCAGCGATATCGAAACGATTAAAGATAATGATTCGTTTATGGAAAAAGAGATTATTGATTCGACCGGTATCCTGGAGCTTACCTCATTTGTAGAGGAAGAGTTTGAAATTACGATTGATGATGAAGAGATGATACCGGATAATCTTGACTCTATAGAAAAACTGTCTGGTTTTATTGTCACCAAACAGGGTTAAGGAAATTATTAATTACATTTCCTGATAAAATCCTATGAATCTATATGATATATTAAAAACTGGCGCCGGATATTTTCCCAATAACCAAGCGGTGGTCCATAGCGAACGTAGTATAAAATATTATGAATTATTATTGGCGGTTGATAAAGTCGCCGAATATATAAGCGGTCTTAATATTGAACGGAATTCTTCAATAGCAATTCTATATGAAAATTCGATAGAATATGTCATCTGTTTTTTTGCCATATTTAAGGCCGGCCATATCGCCGTTCCTCTGGATACCTCGCTAAAGCCGGAAAAAATCAACCGTTTACTCGAAGACAGCGAGGCTTGCGGATTGTTTTTTCAAAGTAAATTTCTTAGGCATTTCGACAAGATTATCGATGACCAATTACCGCTTAAATTCATTGTTTCCAATAAGGGTCTCAAGATAGAATTGGGTCAGATTCATTTTGGGCGTTTATCCAGCATTTTGGAGGGAAATTCAGAAATTCCGAATTCGCCCCCTGCAATAGAGGGAGAATTAAATATTGATGAATTATTCGCCAAAGTCAATGTATCGTCTAATGATCTGGCCGCTCTTTTTTATACCTCGGGTAGTACCGGCGAGGCCAAAGGGGTCATGCTTTCACACAAAAATCTGGTATCAAATACAATTGCCACCGTCAAATATCTTAAGCTAACCGAGCGTGATCGAATCATGGTTATCCTGCCGTTTTATTATATTTATGGCAATTCGCTTCTTCTCACGCATATCCTGTGCGGTGGAACGCTTGTGATTGATAACCGCTTTATGTATCCTGAAACAATACTTGATACCATGGAAAGGGAGAAGGCTACCGGTTTTTCCGGCGTCCCTTCAAATTTTATTATTCTTCTGAATAAATCGACCATGCCGGAGCGAAAATTTGAACATCTTCGGTATTTCACTCAGGCAGGTGGAGCGATGGCTCCCGAAGTTATTAAAAAACTAATGGAAACCTTTCCCAATAAAGAGATTTATATTATGTACGGTCAGACCGAGGCGGCTCCAAGAGTCTCCTGGCTGCCGCCGGAAAAATTAAGAGAAAAACTTGGTTCCATCGGAATCCCGGTTCCGGGCGTTTCCATAAAAATTATGGGACCGGATAATAAAGAAATGCCGGTTGGTGAATCGGGTGAATTAGCGGTGGCAGGTGATAATGTTATGCTCGGCTACTGGAAACAGCCCGGAGAAACAGTCGAAGTTGTTAGAAATGGCTGGCTTTATACCGGGGATTTGGCTCGAGTCGACGAAGACGGATATTTTTTCATTACCGGTCGCAAGAAAGAGATTATTAAATCAGGCGGCAATAGGGTTAGTGCTAAGGAAGTTGAGGAGTGCTTGCTTGAATTTGATAAAATTCTCGAAGTCGCTGTTTTTGGTGTCCCCGATGATTTATTAGGGGAGGCAATAAAGGCCGTTATAGTTTTGAAAAAGGGAGAGGCGATTACTGATAAAGAAATCCAGAGCTTTTGCCGGAGTCGGATATCCGAGCATAAGATTCCGAAAATAATCGTGTATTCCGAATCACTGCCAAAACTTCAATCGGGAAAAATTAACAAACCAGCCTTGAAAGGGATTGCCTGAGATGTGCGGGATTGCCGGATATTTCCAAATGAATGGCCCATGCGAACCGGATAAGGAGCTTATCGCACGCATGGTAGGCATAATCAGGCATCGCGGTCCCGATGAATTCGGAGCCTATTTCGATCGTCAAGCCGCGTTGGGGCAAGCCCGATTGTCGATTATAGATTTATCGACCGGTTCCCAGCCGCTCTGCAATGAAAACAGAACCATCTGGATTACCTTCAACGGCGAAATTTATAATTACAAAGAACTGCGGCCCCAACTGGAGAAGGCGGGACATGTTTTTCGCACCCAGTCTGATACTGAGGTAATTGTCCACGCCTATGAAGAATGGGGAAGAGATTGCCTTAAGCAGTTCAATGGACAATTTGCCTTTGTAATTTATGATAAAGAAAAGAAATCTCTTTTTGTTGCCCGGGATCGGATGGGCATACGTCCGGTTTTTTATACGATTTTTAATGATCGCTTCTATTTTGCTTCGGAGATAAAATCGATTTTCTGTGATCCAAATATTTCGAGAAAAATTGATCCCCTGGGACTCGATGAAATCTTTACCTGGTGGACGACCGCTCCGCCCCGAACAGCCTTTGAAAATATCTTTGAACTGGAAGCCGGAACCTATCTGGAAATCGTAAATGGAGAAATCCGTGCCGGACGCTACTGGTCGCAGGTTTTCCCCGATGAATTTGACCGCGAACGATCGCTCGACTCCTGGGCCGAGGAACTCCACGCGCTTTTAGTCGATTCGGTTCGGTTACGTCTAAGAGCCGATGTTCCGGTTGGCGGTTATCTCTCGGGTGGTTTGGACTCCTCGGCTACGACCGCATTGATTAAAAATTTCACCGATTCCAGAATAGAAACATTTTCCATTGCCTTTAAAGATAAAGCCTTTGATGAATCGGATTATCAAAATCAAATGGCTGAATTCCTTAATACTTCGCATCATCAGATACACTGCGGTTTTAAAGAGATCGCCGATAATTTTCCCAATGTCATCTGGCATACCGAACGCCCGATTGTCCGCACCGCCCCGACGCCATTATATATGCTCAGCGGGCTGGTCCGTGAAAATAATTTTAAAGTTGTACTAACGGGGGAGGGCTCCGATGAAGTTCTGGGTGGTTATGATATTTTTAAAGAGGTTCTGATTCGTAAATTCTGGTCCAAATTCCCAGATTCAAAATACCGCCCGTTATTGCTTAAACGGCTCTATCCGACGCTCCCATTGTCGCCGGCGCGTGCCAAATATTATCTGGAAACGTTTTATAAATCCGGTCTGGATAAGGTCGACGAATACTATTATTCGCACATTCAAAGAATTAGCACTACCAGCAAAATTAAAGGATATTTTACCGATTCACTCAAAGAATCCACAGCTGTATACGATTCGCTCGGAATCTTTGGTCGGAATCTCCCGGAGAATTTCAACCGCTGGCATCATCTGGCTAAGGCGCAATATCTGGAAGCGAAATCACTACTGGCCGGCTATTTACTATCCTCTCAGGGGGACCGTGTCAGTGCGGCTCATTCGGTCGAAGGGCGGTTCCCGTTTTTGGATCATAGGGTTGTTGAGTTTGCTTCGAAAAGTCGAGCCCTTTATAAAATACACGGTTTAATTGAATTATTCCTTTTGAAAAAGGCAATGCTGAAGGAACTGCCCTAAGAGATA
>JBDRRI010000078.1:0-12342 GCA_043825815.1 Candidatus Zixiibacteriota bacterium | reverse complement strand
ATCATTATAAAAGAGATGCCAGAAGATTGGGTGAGATTGATTTAGACAATTATTTTAATACGTATAAAGAATTTGCGGACTGGGAAATTAATGATAAAAATTTCCTTAATTCCCAATTGTTTAAAGACTTTAGAAAAAATGAGAACGGATATATCTTTCTGACAAATAACTCAAAACAATTTCAGGACAATAGTTGCCAACCAAGTCACAAGGTCCTAATTAGTCTGCTTTACAGTCTGGGTGAACAGGAATTCAGTTTAGTAATATGGGAAGTGGTGCATGAAGACAGTCTTAAGTTTAAATGCGGCGCGATAATCGGTGGATTTACTTATTTGATCGATTGTTATTATATGTTGGATGGTTCATATCTGGTAATTGTTGAAAGCGGTTGGGCACAGGAGGGTGAAATTATCGATGGCGAATTTGATGTTTATTCAACATTTTTCCGGGTAAACAATGATGATATCTACTTTTTATATGAAGCTCCGTGGGGATATAATAGGGATAATGCCGATGATCGAAGAGTCTCCTTTGATTACCGAGGTTTTAAGGATTCCGGTAGACGGCAATTAGTTGAAACCATTGAATATATGACCTATGACAGAAACAAACCGTTGAAAATAGATTCGGTTGAATCGCATATAATCCCGCTCTGGGAGATGGCCGTGGAAAAATTTGATATTGATACAACCTTTTTGATTAACGAGTAGATTATGGATGTTAAAAAATATACATCGGCGAATCGGGAGGCGTGGAACGAGGTGACACCGATTCACCAAAAAGCCCGCGATGTCGATTACAAAATCGAATTCGCCAAGCCGGGATATTCGACTTTGGATGAGACTATAACATCCAAGTTGAATGAGATCGGAATTAAGGGGAAAGATGTCGGGCAGTTGTGTTGCAATAATGGTCGGGAGACGCTCTCAATGGTCAATCTAGGAGCGAAATCGGGAATCGGGTTCGATATTTCCGATGAGGCGATAGTTGAAGCAAGCTCGCTTGCTAAGATTTCAGGATTAGATTGCAGGTTCATAAGAACGGATGTGTACGATATTGATGAAAGTTATTATAATAAGTTTGATTTGATATTGATTACGATTGGTGCGCTGTACTGGTTGCCTGATTTGGTGAAATTTTTCGGTATTGTTTCCAAAATGCTTCGTGAGGATGGAACACTGGTGATCTACGAGGAACATCCGTTTTGCAATATGTTGTCGTTCGAGGGTGAACCGGAGTTCGAGCCGGATAATCCGCTCAAGATACATTTCTCATATTTCAAAGATGAACCCTGGGTCGAAAACGATGGGATTGATTATATCGGTAAATCGAAGTACGACAGTAAAACCAATTATGGCTGGAGCTACAAGATTTCGGATATTATAAATCCGATAGCGTCGAATGGTTTTAGAATCAAAGAGTTTAACGAGTATCGGACCGATATTTCATCTGAATTCGACCACCTGAATGAAGAAACGAAGGTGCCGTTGTCGTATATTTTGGTGGCCAATAACCAGTTTGGGTAGGTCGGTGTTCCGAGTGGAATGAAGTGGAACGAGTAATCCGACAGATTCGTTTGGAACTGTCCCGCACCCCAAGGGGTGCGGGACCGATGTCTTTATAATAATATCAAACTCGATGAGAAAACAAGCAAAACCTACCAGAGTATGGGGTTATTAAAGCACCAAATACTTGATAGCTATCAAGAGCATGCAGGTCATAATCACGATTTTGATATAGGTCGCGGAGAGGTATCGTTGCATCCGGGTGCCAATATAGATTCCGGCAAATCCGCCGATACCGAACGAAAATCCCAACAACCAGTCGGGCGAAACAATAGCTGCATTTTGGGCGAACAGGATTGACGCGAGGTAGTAACATCCGACACCGGCAATCGAGGCGATAAACGTACTGAACAGAGCGGCGCCGCTGAGGGTATGAACGGGGATGCGATAATAGGCGACCATGTACGGAACAACAATGGCACCGCCGCCGATGCCGTACGTTCCGCCGACAATGCCAACAATAAAGCCGAGGACGATAATCGGGACGGTTGGAATCGAGACTAATTCGTTATTAAAAAGATATTCAATTTTGGCGAGATTGAACATTTTCATGATAACATTGAAATTGTTTTTATCGAGTTTTTTTATTTTCACTTTTTTGAGAAGATCGAAAAGAATTTTACCGCCGAGATATAACAGAACCAGACCGGCAAAAATTTTGAATGAGGCGGCATCGGGAAGGTATTTAATTCGGATAATCGCCCCGAGGAACATTCCGGGCACGGTGCCGAATACGATGGCCCAGGCCAACGGCCAAACCATCCGTTTTTCTTTGGTCTGACGGTAGACGCCGGAAGGAATGGCAACAATATTAAATAGAAGGTTGGTCGAGGAGGCGGCTGGTCCGGCAAATCCGAGAAAGGAAACCTGAAACGGCATCAGAAGAAAGGCGCCGGTGACGCCGGCGACCGAGGCGAATGAGGATATCACGAAGGCGACCAGAGTCGGCAACCACCAGTACGTTTCCACGCCGGAAATCGGGAATTCGAACATTTATGCGAACCGCCTTTTCTTTAGAACGATATATATACCAATTAAAATCAAAATTCCACCTAAAATTGCCCAGAGCGACGGGATCTGATGAAGAATAATCATTGCCAGTATAATTGTCCCGACCGGTTCGCCGAGAATGGTTATGGCAATAATATGCGCCTGTATATATTTTAACAGCCAATTGTACAGCGAATGCCCGAGTATGGTCGGGACAATGGCCAACAATAGAAAATAGAACCAGGTTTTGGCTGGGTAAACGGTCAGGTTCTCGCCATAGACGAGAGAGATAAGCAATAAGGTAATAGCGGCTATTAAATAAACGGGGAAGATGTAGCTTAGGTTATCAATTTTGGCGCGAAGAATTCGTCCGAGTAATAAATAGACTGCGGCCAAAATGGCACCGATCAGCGCCAGTAAATCACCGATTAAATAATCCGACTCCAGGCTGATATCTGTTTGCGAGATAATTACTATACCGGCCAGAGCGATAATCATACCGATTATGGCCGAGCGCTTTATTTTTGATTTCAGAAAGACGGCTTCTAATACTAAAACCCAGACCGGGTTGGTTGAAACAATTAAGGCCGAATTAGCGATGGTAGTGAAAAACAGCGAGGTGACCCAAGTGGCAAAGTGAAGTCCAAGAGCGAGACCGGAAAAAAGGAGAAGCCATTTATCTTTGTGCGTTAGAACAGGCCAGCTTTTAATAAATTTCGGCAAGGCCGGAATGGCCAGAATAACGACGGCGATAAAGAGCCGATAAAAGGCTGCGGGAAGCGGTTCTGCCCCTGATAGTTTGAATAAAATGGCCGCCCAAGAGACGGCAATTGTGGCGATTAATAAAGTAATATATGTGGTTCTGGGTTTAATCATATTTATCATTTGCTTTGCCAAAACAATATACTTAATTTGTTGCACCATGTCGATATATTTGCTTATTGCCGTTTTATTTTGGGGGTTTTCATATATTGCGATCAAGAATTCCCTCAATTATCTGACGCCGGTGGAGATGATTGCGGCCCGATTTGTTCTGGGCGGATTGACTCTTTTGGCGATCATTAAATTCAAGCGGTTGTCGCTGGGATTGGCCGGGCAGTTTAAAACATTGCTATTGTCAGCTTTGATTCTGTTTGTCCATTTCTGGATTATGGCAACCGGGATGATGACGACCTCGGCCACCAACACCGCCTGGATTTTAACGACGGCTCCGATATTCATTGCGGTTCTATCGTTTTTCTGGTTAAAGGAAAAGCTTGAGATTAAACAGGGAATAAGTATTGTCCTCGCGTCGTTCGGCGTCGTTATGCTGGTTTCGAATGGTGATTTGGGCTCATTGGACTGGATTAAATCAACCGGAGACTGGATTGTATTAGGAAGCTGTGTTACCTGGGCCTTTTATACAATAGTCACCCGCAAACTGACGTCAAAGCTTAATCCTCTGGTGGGGACATTCTGGATGATTACTTTCGCCGGAATAATTATTATACCGTTCAGTCTTATGAAGAATGGAATAGCCTCTTATAATATGCCGCTTGACGGAATTATTTCGATAATATTTCTCGGGATCGGCTGTCTGGCAATATCATTCTGGGCCTGGTCGGAGGGATTGTCAAAAAAGCCGGCGGCTGAAGTGGGCATGTATCTGTATATAGAACCATTATTCGCCATGTTTGGGGCGGCGGTCCTGTTGCATGAGCGAATGACGATACCTATTATTTTGGGCGGGTTGTTGATATTATTGGCGGTCTATATTTCTGAGAGAAAAAGTAAACGAAATCGGAAAAGATAAATGGTCAATCTGATTCTTATTTTAACCGTGACTTTCTGGGGATTGTCATTTATCGCTACAAAGATGGCTCTGGATTATCTTAATCCATTTGAGATAATAGCAATTCGCCTTATACTCGGCGTTCCGGTTTTATATTTAGTCCTCAAGTTTAAAAGAATAAAACCTACGATAAATAAAAATGATATCTGGCGGATAACGATCGCCTCGCTTGTTCTGGGCATTCATTTTATTATTCAGGCAACCGGCTTGATATATACTTCGGCGACGAATACTGCCTGGCTGATTGCGACAATTCCGGCTTTCATCGCGGTAGCATCATACATATTTCTGAAAGAAAAATTAACCGGCTTAAAGATCGGGGGGATTGCTATTGCCTCGGCCGGTGTAATTCTTCTGGTATCTCATGGAAATCTCAATAATCTTGACTGGTTAAAATCAGTTGGAGATTGGATAATTCTGAGTAGTTGTTTCACCTGGGTGATTTATACAATTTTAATTAAGAATCTGACCGGGAGGTATAATCCGCTGAGCCTGTCATTCATAATATTCCTGATTCCGACAATCCTGTTAGCTGTTTTCATTTTAATCAGTTCGCCGAT
The DNA here is from genome assembly GCA_043825815.1 of Candidatus Zixiibacteriota bacterium. Taxonomy (GTDB): domain Bacteria; phylum Zixibacteria; class MSB-5A5; order GN15; family PGXB01; genus JBDRRI01. The sequence continues at coordinate 7,396 of JBDRRI010000078.1, read as the reverse complement.
TGCGCGATTTACAAGTCTGCCGGTAAGCATTATCCTTCTTATGGTTGTCCATGGTGTTTTATTTATGGGTATAGCCCATTGGTTCTGGAATTATGGCCTGTCTCGCAAAGGGGCAACCGAGGTGGGCGTATATCTCTATTTTGAGCCGGTCGTTACGACCGTCGCGGCGGCGCCTATACTTGGAGAAAGAATTACGCCGATTTTGATAATCGGCGCCCTTTTGATTATTCTGGGTGTTTATCTGGTCGAGTGTAAATTGAAATAGGTTTATTTATCCTATTTTTTTGTTGAAAAGTCAATTGGATTCAACTAATTATCTACCGATATCAATAGAATAGGAGGATTTATTATGAATTTGCCAAGATTGCTAACTTTGATTTTATTGCTGGCGGGCCTTTTTATTTCAACCGGGTTAGCTCAATCAAGAGTTGATGAGGTTCAACCATTAATGGATTCGGCCTATGCGGTCGAGGCCAATATTTTTGCGCCATCAGATTTTGAAAAGACCGAAAAGTTATTTCGGGAATTGAAAACGGCGGTCGCCGAGGGCAAGACCGAGCGGAAAATCGATAAGGTTTATGAAGATTGCCGGGCGATGGCGGAAAACATTATTAAGGCAACCGAGGTTACAAAAATAACCTTGTCGGAATATCTGGATGCTCGTGATCGGGCCAAAGCGGCTGACGCGCCGACGCTTGTTCCTGAATTATATAATACGGCCGAAGAGCAATTTGTTAAGGCGACTAAGAAAGTCGAAGACGGCAATACCAAGTCGGGTTTGAAAGAGGCCGAAGCGGCGGGACCGCTTTTTAATACGGCCGAGTTGGAAGCGATCAAGGTCCAGATAATTGGCGAGGCCGGGAAGCTTATTGAAAAGGCGACCGCTGACGACGCCAAAAAATATGCGCCAACCTCTTTGGATAAGGCACGGACATCGCTTACCAAAGGCGAGGCGATTTTGGTTAAGGATCGTTATGAGCGCAATGAGTCGGTTAAGTCAGCCAAGCAATCCGAATATGAAGCTCGGCATGCCTCCAGTATTGCTCAAACGGTCAGGTCGATGGAAAGAAACGATCAGGCGTGGGAACGATTGATGCTTTTGTATGAAATTGAAATACAAAAGATCGGGAATGAACTGGCTATTGAACAGGTCCCATTTGACAATGGGCCAATTGGAGCGGCAAAATTTATTTCCGATTCAATTAATGCAATGAAAAATAGTTATGCCGAATTAAAAGCAAAGAACGAAAAACTTATGGCGGATTTATCCACCACGCTTGCCAAATTGAATGTAAATACCGATTCAAATGATCCCTCAGATCAGTTGATGGCTATACAAAACAAGTATGCCAATCTTACATCCAAGCTTGATTCCAGTAAAGCTGTTTTGACCAATCTCGAATCGACTCATGAGCGCATATCAAAAGAACTTGGCGCCCGACAGGAAAAGGAGCAGAAGATAGAGAATGCCCGTTCGATATTAAATCCAACCGAGGGTGAAGTGCTTTTAAATGCCACCGATGACATTGTCGTCCGACTGTTCGGGCTTTCATTTGCGCCTAACTCATCGGATATTTCCGATAATCATGTTGATTTGCTCACGAAAGTAAAGTCAATTTTAGAAATCTTCCCTAATACGAAGTTATTGGTGGAAGGACATACCGACGATCAGGGCGAGCGGACCACAAATATGCGGCTTTCGGAAAAACGGGCTTTTTCGGTCATGCAATATCTTAGGAAATTGATGAGTATTCCTGCGGATCGGATTGATGCGGTTGGCTATGGTCCGGATAAACCGATTGGAACCAACACGACCAAGGAGGGCAGGGCCAAAAACCGGCGAATAGATATTTTGATATTTCAATAAAAGTCTCGACAGAATTTTTGATAAAGGACGTTATCAATACGTCCTTTATTTTTTGTTCAATCCTGTATTTTATTTGCCGATAAATTTATAATATGGGGGAAATATGAATTTAAAAGTGGCCAAGCTGTCTACGGATACTGTAGAAGATTTCTATCATGTGCATTCGCGGGAAAACGATCATGACTGGTGTTTTTGCGTAGCTTGGTGGTCGCCAACCTGGGAAGCCTGGAGCAATCGGACTTCAGAAGAAAACCGTCAGAGACGTGAACAACTTTTTGATTCGGGAATTTATGACGGCTACCTTTTTTATGATGGTTCCAAGGCAATAGGCTGGTGCCAGTGTTGTCCCGGGGACCAATTATTTAAATTAAATCTTGAGTATAATCTCAAGCCGAATTCAGAAATCTATACTATTACCTGTTTTATAATTGCTCCTTCTTATAGAGAAATTGGACTGGGACATAAATTTTTGGAGCTTATTCTAGATGATCTTAAAAATCGAGGAATAAAATATGTTCGGGCATTTCCTCGGAGAGGAAAAGATTTGGCAGTCGAGGATTTATGGACCGGACCGGAGCAGTTTTATTTGAAGGCTGGTTTTTCTTTAGAAAGAAACGATGCTAAATATCCTATATATGGAAAGCAATTAATTGAGATTCCGGTCGAATAGGCAAAAATTTAATATCATTATATCTCGTTTAGGATTCAAAAAGATTAATTTCTTTATTTCATAATGTCTTTTCTCAACGTAATATATGCAGCATTATGGAATCACTAAAATCAATAGTTGCAATACAGCGGTGCAATACATATGACACCGATATTCTTTCAAACCGACTACATAATCTTTTAGAACTCCTTGGCGGACTGGATAATTTTGTCAAGCCCGGTATGAGAGTTCTTTTGAAGCCGAATTTAATCTCGGCCAAGACGCCCGATCGGGGTATTACAACGCATCCCGAATTAGTCGCGGCCGTGGCCCGCGAAGTTAAAAAAATAGGGGCAGTACCGGTAATTGGTGATTCTCCGGGAGGAGCCAAACGCGGTCTTGAGCGGGTTTGGGAGAAAACCGGTATGAGGGCGATTGCTGAGCGCGACGGTTTGGAATTGTTAAATTTCGAAGCGAGCGGCGTGGTTCAGATGAAATGCAATGGCCGGACGTTTTATATTGCCCGAGAAGCGGTTGAGGCGGATTTTATAATAAATCTTCCGAAATTAAAAACGCATGTTTTGACCTTGATGACCGGCGCCGTAAAAAACGTATTTGGATTTATTCCCGGATTTCGCAAAGGGAACTATCATAAAGAGTACCCAAAACCGAATGAATTTGCCGAAATAATAGTAGATATTTTTTCCCTGGTTACCCCGGGTCTGTCGATTATGGATGGCATATTAGCAATGGAGGGAGATGGTCCTTCTTCGGGCAAACCCCGGTGGGTTAATTTACTAATCGGTTCGGCGGATGCTGTTGCTTTGGATTCAATTGCCGGGGAGATTGTTGGATTTAAGCCTTATCAGGTGCCCACGACCAGAATTGCATCGGAATCAGGTCTTGGAATTGGCTGGCCGCAGGCGATTAATATAGTAGGCGAGAGTATTAGAAATGCCAAGATTAGCGATTTTGAGCTTACTTCAAACCTCAAATTTGAGATAATTCCCAAAATAATCTGGAATATGGTGGGACCACTGGTTTGGATCCGACCAGCCATTGACAGGAAAACCTGTACATCGTGTAATACCTGCATAAATTCTTGTCCAACAGGAGCATTGAGGGTTGGTGATAATTGTATTCCCGTATTTGATTACAAATTATGCATAAATTGCTGGTGTTGTCATGAACTTTGTCCCGAAAAATCAGTTTTTGTCAATAAGTCGTTATTGGCCAAAAAATTAATAAAATAATAGAAAAAAATAACGCAAATATTGCGCCGCTCGTAATTTGGCTTGACAAACTCGTTGTCATGTAATATAATAGTGACAGCAAGAGTTGCGACGTAGATGGTCTTACTTGATTTGTTATTAAATTAGTTTATATTTTTAAAATGTAAAACTATGTTCTTATGGTCAATTAAATTAAAGGAGGCGTTGTTATGAGGATGACCAAGGCTTTAGCATTGTTATTTGCGATGGTCATGGTTGTCGTTTGTTTCAATGTGCCTGCTATCTGTGATGATGGAGATGAACATCCCTGGGACAATGACGGAACCGGTCCTATTGGTTCGCACAAAATTGTCGGCAGTGACACAACAACCACAATTACTAATCCGATAACTCCTGTGAGTGGCGGAAATGATTCTGTAATAATTGGGTTGTTTTTAGATCTCCAATTTATTATTAATTATCAGATAATTCCCGATTTTAATCTGGATTTTAATGAAATTAATAATTAGTTTAAGATGCGGCAGAACGATAACCTATGATGCAGAAATCACTATGTAAATAGTTAATGCAAATTTAAAAAAAAGTAGCGAAATGAATCAAACCTCACTACAAAGTATTGATTTCGATAATAGGCTACTGGAAACTGAAGAGCTATACCGCCAACTTAAGCCATCAATTGCCCACGACCTTTTGGGCAGTGTAGACCCTTCAGGATTTAAGGCTAGAGACTATGAATATGGACTTTATCGTTTTCTTGTGGCTTTAGATCTTTATTACCAGAACCAATATAACGAATCAATCAAGGTTGCTCAGGAGGCCAATAGGCTTCTTGCTACTTCTGCTTTTCATAGGCGTTTTGGCGGCTTAAACCTTTTATTAAGTCAGAACTATTCATCTCTCGGAAATCTTAATTTTGCGGAAAGACATGCACATGATTCTCTGGCATTTTTCCGGCAGGCCGATGATAATCTGGGGATGATCCGCGCCTTGAGCGCGCTTAGTAATCTTTCTTTTATCCGATCCGATTTTGAAAAATCTATCGCCTTTCTTAATGAAGCGATTGATTTGGCGAAAGGCGATAATATTCGTATGGCTCAATTGATAGGTAATTTGGGTCGTATTGAAATACTGAGCGGTGATTGGAAATTGGCAAAGGAACATCTTAATACGGCTATAAAACTGGCCAATGAATTAAAAAGAGATCGATCCGTAGCTCGAAATTATCTTTCATTGGGATATCTGTATGCCAGAATGCGCAAATTTGATCTGGCCAATCGTCAATTTAAATCGGCCGAAATTTTGATCGATAAAGGTCAAATGGACCGTGAAAAACTGATATTGATGGAATATGAAGGTGAACTTGCTTTTGATCACGGCGATATTATAAGTTCTTATAAGATTTTATCGGAAGCCAGGAAAATCCTCAACAAATCGTTTTCGCCCGAATCTTCTTTAGGCTCTCAATTATTAAGGAGATTAGCTCAGGTCGAATTCGCTCTTGATAATCTTGATGAATCATTAAAACTGGCTCAAAAATCTCTTGAGATAGCTAATAATTTGGGTGAAAAGGCTGAAATTGGGCACTCCGGTATCGTTATTGCTATGATTTTTGCGAATAGGCAAAATTATGATATGGCTTTTTCATATTTGAATGATAGCATAGAAATCTTAAGAAAAGCCGGTGATCCTTATGATGTTGCCAGAGCTCTGGTAATTGAAGCCGAAATTTTCGCGAATTCAGGCAAGAAGAGTTTTGGAAAGATTGATAAGACATATGAGGAAGCGTTTCGCTTATATAATAAATTGAAACTGTTTTATTGGGCGGCGGAAGTTCGATTCCGTCAGGGCAAATTCTGTTGTTATAATTCCAATTTGTCTATTGGATTTAAGAGATTGCTTGAAAGTGAAAGCATTTTTGAAAAAATAGATGAGCGAAGCAAAGTCAGATCGGTAAGATTATTCAAACAGGAGCTTTCCAAACAGGCAGTCGCCGCATCGATTTCCACTGAGAATGAATTTAAAATATTCGGCGATTATTTTTCAGATACGGAGTATTCGAATTTAAAATCCGGGCAGATGTTTGAGATTATAAATATTCTCGGAATGAAAACTAATGCCAGCCGCGCAATTGTTTTTAAAAATGATACCGATTCGCCCAATATCATTACCAATTCTGATCTTTCATCTCATCAGAAAAAGAAATTCATGCGGCAGATTAATGACTTACTGGGTGAAGAGTTTGCCAATGATCAACCGACTTTGATTCTTGACAGCCGCCGCGATCCGTTTATAAATGAAATTATTCCAGCTAAAGACGGCAGTATGATATCCTCAGTTATCGTGGTTCCTCTTGGAATGAGCGGCGATATCAATGGTTATATTTATCTCGATAAAATTATTAATAATGGCACGGAATATATTCCCTTTGGCCAGAAAGAATTGAATTTCGCGGTTGGATTTTCTGATTTGATTTCTTTGAAACTGGCTGAATACGAGAAAATGCTTTTAGAGGAAGATAATAAACGTTTGAAAGCCCAGCTTTTGGAGGAGGCATCTTTCCCCAATATCATTACTCGAAACAAGCAAATGCTGGAAATGCTTTCCCGGGTTCAGCAGGTTGTTAATTCGGATATTTCAATTTCGATAACCGGCGAAACCGGGTGCGGCAAAGATCTTTTGGCCAAAGCGATTCATTATAATTCTGACAGGCGCGATAAACGGTTTATTTCTGTCAACTGCGCCGCTCTTCCCGAGACACTTCTGGAATCGGAGCTATTTGGCCATAAGAGGGGTGCCTTCACCGGTGCGGATAGAGATAAAGTGGGTCTATTTGAAGAGGCTGATAATGGTACGTTCTTCCTTGATGAAATAGCAGACATGCCTTTGTCAATCCAAGCCAAAGTTCTTAGGATATTGGAAGAACAGGAAGTGGTTCGGCTGGGGGAAACCAGGCCGATTAAAGTGAATGTTCGGATTGTGTCGGCCACTAATAAGGATTTGAAAAGGGAGATGGAAGCGGGTACATTCCGTCAGGATCTGTATTATCGCCTGACTGCCCTTTGTTTTGCAATACCGCCGTTAAGGGAGAGAAGAGAAGATATCCCGTTGCTGATTAAACATTTTGCCGAAGATTCGGTTAAGTTTACGCCCGAGGTTATGAAAAAGCTGGTTACCTTTGACTGGCCGGGCAATATTCGAGAATTGGAAAATGAAATAAAGAAATTAGTTTTATTGGCAGGGGAAAACGGAGTTGTCGAACCTGGTCTTTTATCTGCCAAAATTACTGATATCGTTAAATCGGATAATTCCTCGGGAAAAATTCAGACTACCAATATAGATTTTGACGGTGATTTTTCCTTATATGATTATCTTGCCGAATATGAACGTCGTTTTATTATTAAAGCACTTCAAGAGCAGAGCGGTGTAAAAAAACATGCCGCCAAAATGCTTAATATTCCTGAATCAACATTACGACTGAAAATTAAACAGTATAATATCGATTCCAGCGATTTTTCCGCGGTCGGATAATTCAACCGACTTTTTTCAATTTTAAATATTTTTTTAGTGCATTAATAATTTCAAGTATTTAATTTATTGGTGATAACGAGACCGAATTCTTCTTCTAATAGGAGGTGATATCATGGGTAG
>JBDRRI010000077.1:0-3281 GCA_043825815.1 Candidatus Zixiibacteriota bacterium | reverse complement strand
TTTAATTCTGACATATTCCAGCAATAACAGTAATAGCTGGTGCGGTAAGGGATGGGATCTAAACCTTGGCTGTATTTCAATAAAAGGCAATAGGGGGGGGATACCAAGATATACTAGTAGCGATAAGTTAGTATTTGAGGTTAGTGGCAATAGCATGGAATTGGTAAAAGTCCAGGAGTATACCGATTACTGGACATATCGTGCTAAAATTGAAGGTATGTTTTGGGTTTTCAAACGATACGTTGATGGAAGTAAAAAATGGCTTGCGATAGATCCAAGTGGGACACAATATTTCTTTGGGGAAAGCATAAACAGCAGGATTGACGGAAAAATATGGTCAATGTATGTGACTTATAAATGGTATCTCTCTAAAGTGGTTGATGTTAGTGGTAATTATTATAAAATTACATATTTTGTTGATCCATATGCTAGTATAGGATGCCGGTATCCACAATATATTGACTATACATATGATTATGACAATAAGAATAACAACTGTAGAGTTGAATTTGAACTGACTGAGCGAACATATGTGGATTTTACAGCAATGGGAGTTAGCGAACAGAGCGATTATTCATACCCTTGGTATTATGCATTGAGGTATTTGCTTACAAAAATAAAAATATATGCTAATAACATTAGACAAAAGGAATACACGCTACATTATACAAGAAGCACTGGAAGTCCATGCGATTTATTAACTGAATTGAAAGAATGGGATCGTAACGGAAGCCTTGGCGGTAATTGTATGCCACCAAACATATTTGAATATACTAAAGATGACCTCATGCAATTTCAAACAATTGAAAATAATAATTTATTTCAACAGCCACCTTTGGGATATTATAATCCGTTATATACAAGGCCCGAAAAAGGAAATGATATACAAGTTGGAGATTTTAATGGCGATGGCATAAGCGATTTCGTGTGTTTGGCGTTTGATAACGATGAATACACTTATACTACAACAAGTGCTTGGGGTGGGATTGTTAGAACGTATAATGTTTATACTGCCTCATGCACCTTGCAGGTTCATTTAGGTGACGGTATGGGAAATTTTAGTCCAATGCCTCAAATGACAAGTGAGTATTGCGATACTTCACAGTTTACATCATGGAATATACAGCCCGATATGTACGTATGCAATATTAACGAAGATAATAAAAGTGATATCGTCCTGCGTGTATGGGATAATGAATTCGACTATAATGGATATAAAAAAATTAAACCTATGATCGGAAATGGAGATGGAACGTTTCAAGAATGCACTACATTACCGGCCTATTCTTTTTATTGCCCAGTAATTGTGACCGATATCAATTCTGATAATATTGCAGACATTCTTGAGAGGAATATGGCAAATCTCTGCAATTGGGATGTTAATATTGGACACGGGGATGGAACTTTTATAACAGCGGCGAGTCAGTCAACATCATGCCCAAGTAGAATGTTGGTTGATCTTAATAATGATGGATTGGTGGATAATTTTTATTATGATGGAGGATGGAATCAATATTTGAATCTTGGTGACGGTTATAGTTACAGCTTTGAATGGGATGCCCTGTCGTGCTTTATGGAAGGCAATACAAATGCAATGATAATGGGCGATTTTAATGGTGATGGCCGCTTGGATATCGGCGGGAATGTCAATTCAAGCTGGATAATAAAATGTGGCCTGGGATATCTGTTTCAGCCTACGCCGGGCTATATGAACCGATATCAGGATACGGCAAACAATCTGGGTAATTTCGGAGGTGGGAATTCAAAAAAAATGAAAACGGGCGATTTTAACGGTGACGGGGTAACAGATCTAGCGGCATGGGATGCTGCGGCCAATGGCGGCAATGGCGGATGGGATATTAGAATTCGTTCTCAATCTGCTGATGCTAAAGGTGATTTACTTCATAAAGTTTTCAGTTCAACTGGGGGTTCAATAAAAGTTACTTATGCTGTGCAAAAAGCCAGTGCGGCTGTCCCGTTGCCAATAACGTTTGTGAAACAGGTGGTCGTTGATGATAGAACATTTGTTGCTGATGGCGGTGTGCACCAACTGATTAATAATTACTCTTATGCTGATGCCGCATATGATTTTTTACAAAGAGAATTCAGGGGTTTTGGGCGTTGCGAAGTTTTAACAACCGTTGGTTCTGTAGTCAATAAAACCAAAACCTGGTTTAGACAGGAAAAGGAATTTCAGGGCAAAGCATATAAAACTGAGGTTTGGGATGGCGGCCAATGTTTTTTGTCCCAGAGTAAGTTTGGTTGGCAATCAAAGATGATTGAATCAGCTATATATCCATATTTAGCAAGAGTAGATAATTTAATTACCTATAGTAAGGGAAGTACTCAACAGGCCTTTAAAAGAGTTGCAACAGAATATGAATATGATGATTATGGTAATACAATAAAAATCGCTAATTTGGGGGTGGTTGATTACGTTACTGGAAATAATATATCAGGCGATGAAGTTTATAAAATATCAAAATATTCCTACAATACAGATCTTTGGATTGTGAATAAGCCATATGAAACAACAGTATGCCGTGATATAGATGGTACTCAAATCATATCGGGGCAGCGTTTCAGATATGACGGTAGTACATTGGAGGGGGATGAGTGGCAGGGTGCACCCACAAAAGGTTTAGTCAAAAGAATTGAATATTATGATGATCAGGTTGATGATCCAGCCCAGAGATGGGATAATATTATAGATCACTGCAGTTATGATAATTTTGGAAACGCGATCACTACAACTGACGCTTTGGGACGGGTAACAGTATTCAACCGTGATCCATCCGGGATTTTCATCACCAGCATTGTAAACGTTAAAGGACACAGAGATTCCACGGAATACTATGGGGTGAACAACGTAAACCAAGATAAAGGCCTTTTTGGACAAGTCAAAAGAAAAGTTGATATTAATAATTCGATTCCTGTCACGGTTAGTTATATTTATGACGGATTCGGTAGATTGCTCAAGACATGGGGAGATGATGATTCCGAAACCAGCCCATCAAAAAAATATGATTATATATCGTTTGGGTATCCTACTGCCCAGTATTATTATGAAGAAACCAAGGTCAATAATAATACTAAAAGATGGACTAGAACGCATTTTGACGGACTGGGCAGAACCTTACAGGTCCAAGTGGGTGCGAATGTCTCAGGGGTAGAACAACCAGTAATAATGACTACCTACTTATATGATGCAACGGGCAATAACTGGAAAACAACCTTGCCTTTTAACGGAACTGTTGCTGATTATTACATGCCTGCATCAA
>JBDRRI010000076.1:0-6153 GCA_043825815.1 Candidatus Zixiibacteriota bacterium | reverse complement strand
GAAGTCGAAGGTTCCAAAAACGCGGCTCTTCCAATTATTGCTTCAACCATTCTATTTAAGAAAGGCGTTTCGGTAATAGATAATATTCCTCCTTTGCGTGATATTTTTACAATTAAACAGGTGCTGGAACATATCGGAGCCGTGATCGAATATAATCCGGAAAAAATGCGGATTAAAATTGATTGCGCCGATATCAAAACAAGCATCGCTCCTTATGAATTGATTCGGCAGATGCGCGCTTCTTTTTTGGTTCTCGGACCTCTCCTGAGCCGGCTGGGAGAAGCCAAAGTATCCCTGCCGGGAGGATGTAATCTGGGCGCTCGCCCCGTCGATTATCATGTCAAAGGTTTCCGGGTTTTGGGCGCACAAATTACCGAAGACTCCGGATATATCATTGCCAAGGCCAAAAAATTAAAAGGAACTAAAATACATTTCGACCGTCCCTCTCACACCGGCACGGAAAATCTAATTTTCGGGGCGGTCATGGCCGAAGGAACCACCCAGATAATCAACGCCGCCTGCGATCCCGAAGTTGTCGATGTTGTCAATTTCCTGAATAAAGCCGGAGCTAAAATAAAAGGAGCAGGAACGTCCACCATTACCATTGAAGGCGTGAAAGAACTAAAGGCGGTCAAATATAAAGTCACCGGTGACCGGCTAATGGCCGGGACATATATGTGCGCAGCCGGAATTACCGGAGGAAAAATCGACATCAGCGGATTTAATTCTACACATCTTACTATGGTTTCCCGTAAACTATATGAGATGGGTTGCAAAGTCAGAGAACACAAAGATGGAGTCCAGATTACTGGACCGAAACTATTAACGCCGACCAATATCGTAACCTTTCCCTTTCCCGGCTTCCCAACCGATCTTCTCCCCTGTTTTGTAGCTCTGGCTTCGATAGCGAACGGCGCCAGCAGTATCAAAGAAACGGTTTTTGAAAACCGTTTCGCTCATACCCTGGAACTAAATAGACTGGGAGCAAATATTAAAGTTACCGGGAACGATGCCATCGTTAACGGTGTTACAAAATTGAAAGGCGCCTCTATTATGGCCTCCGATATCCGAGGCGGAGCGGGATTGGTTTTGGCGGCGTTAGCCGCCGAAGGAAAGAGCGATTTGCTCCGGGTTTATCATGTTGATCGGGGTTATTATCGGATGGAGGAAAAGCTTTCCGAGGTTGGTGCCGATATAAAAAGAGTAAATGAGTAAGTTTTCATAAATTATCGGGATTGAATATGTTAAAAAAATTAGTCTGGATATTATTGGCGGTAATATTATCGTTTTCCATATCGGTCGGTCAAACCAAATACTTTGGCAAAAACAAGGTCCAGTATCAGGACTTCGACTGGCAATATCTGCAAACCCGGCATTTCGATATTTATTTCGCCGATCAAAAATACGAAACCGCCGAATTCGCCGCCGCCGTAATAGAATCATCCTATGTCGTCGTCTCCGAACAGTTGGATTATAAAATTCATAAGCGGATTCCTATCTTTATCTACAATTCCCCCAATGAATTCCAGCAAACAAATATTATATCCCAATTTTTGGGCGAAGGCATTGGCGGCTTTACTGAAGTCTTTAAAAATAGAATTGCCATACCTTTTAACGGCTCTCTTGAGGATTTCCGCCATGTCTTGCACCACGAGCTCACCCACGCGGTGACCTATGACTTGCTCTATGGTAATATCTTTGCATCCCTGCTTTCCCGGCAGCGGCTCTTCAATATGCCTCTCTGGCTGGCCGAAGGTTATGCTGAGTACAGTTCCCGTTTTGGATGGGATTACTACTCCGATATGGTCGTACGCGATGCGACTATCAACAGTTACCTGACCCCGCTGGAATATCTCGGCGGTTATCTGGCCTACAAAGAGGGTCAGGCAGTTATTAATTATATCGCTGATAAGTACGGTCACGAAAAAGTCGGAACTATTTTCTCCAAAGGCAAAATTTATTTATCTATCAATAAGGCCCTGAAAGCTACGATAGGCATTACCGAAAAAGAACTCTGGGAAGATTTTTCAAAAGAAATGAAACGCCGTTATTGGCCGGAAATCGCCCGCCGTTTGGAAGTTGAGGAGGCGGCCAAAAATTTAACCGACCATACCAAGGATCCATCCTTCTTCAACAGTAAACCGATATTTTCTCCTAAAGGAGATCGCCTGGCCATCTTCTCCGATCGAACCGATTATATCGAAATTTATATTATATCGGCTATTGATGGCAAAGTCATTGAACGGCTCGTAAAGGCCGAACGAACCGGTGATCTTGAATCGCTTCATTCCTACCTGTCCGGGATCACTTTTTCGCCCGATGGCGACAAGCTTGCCTTCGTCGTCAAAAAAAGCGGCAAAGACGCCATCTACTTTTATGATATTGCGAGCAAAGATATTTATAAACGAAGTTATTTTGATTTTAACAGCATCCTCTCTCCCGTCTGGTCGCCCGATGGTACCAAACTGGCTTTTTCGGCCCTTAGCAACGGAACCCGGAATGTTATGATTTATGATATGGAGAACGAAAAGACCTATAACGTTTGCAACGACGACTACGACGATATCGATCCCACCTGGTTCCCCGATTCCAAATCAATTGCTTTTTCATCCGACCGGCCGCATCCCGATAATGATTTCGTACTTAATAATCCCGATTATGAACCGATTGATTCGGTTGATTATCGGACAATCTACAATGATTTCCCCTACGGCAATTATAGCCTGTTTAAAATTGATATCACCAATAATAATATTGAGCCGATTCATTGCGGACCCGGAATCAATAAGGAACCCTCGGTTTCCTATGACGGTAAACAAATCTGCTTCGTTTCCAATCGCAATGGCATCGACAATCTTTATATCACGGAACTCGACAACGCCAAAACCTTCGCGGTCACTGATATCCTGACCGGCGCCTATACTCCATCATGGTCGCCCGAAGGAGATCGGATCGCTTTCTCCGCTTTCACCAAGGGCGGATTCGATATCTTTCTTCTGAAAGACTGGAAACCGCAGGGTAAAGACGGCGTTCTGGAGCCGACCGATTATGTTAAAGGCAAATATGAAATTTTCCAGGACTCCCTCGAAACATTGCCCGAAGTAACCGATTCCCTGATGGCCGATGAAAATTCCGATTCGATGGCAATAGCCTATGGTCCGCCAATGGAAGTTGATTCCGCGCAAATCGCCGAGATGCCGGACACGTTAACCGCCGCGCCGGAACCGACTGAAGACGACAAAACCGATACAACCCGGATCGAAGACGGCGATTATGTTTTTGTATCGGATGAGGCCGAAATAGAGGATGATCCGTTGTCCGGAATATTCCGCGAGATGCCCGAAGATTCGGCAAAAATCAGCCGCCAGCCGCCGCCGGAAATTGCGGCTCAATTCGATTCTATCGCCGCTCAGAATCGTTTCCCCAGCGGAGATTACAAAGTCTATAAATATAAAACAAAATTTACGCCCGATTATGTCAGCGGCGGTTTTTCCTATGATACATTTTTCGGATTGCAGGGACAGTCTATTTTTGTCTTTTCCGATTATCTCGGGGATCATCAGATTGTCCTCGCCACCGATCTGGTCAACACTCTCGATCAGACCAATCTGCAGTTGTACTACTGGTACAACAAGAAAAGAATAAACATGGCCGCCGGCCTGTTCCATACCAAAAATTATTATCTTGATGCCGATGATGAGCTCTTTTCCGACCGGTACTACGGTTTTCAAAGCCAGATATCGTATCCCTTCTCGCAATTTTCACGAGTTGAACTCGGTTTCTCGCAGTATTTTATCGACCGCGTGTATCATGACAACAATCCCACCACGCCCATTGACAAATCATCGCAAATCACCTCCGGGATGCTCTCCTTCGTCCAGGATAATATCATCTGGGGCATTACCGGACCGCTCAACGGCCGCCGCTCCCGGCTCGATCTGGAAGCCACTGCCGATCTCTTTGATACCAGGAATAGCACCGATGTCTCCTTCTATTCGATTGAAGCCGACTACCGGAAGTACTGGCATATTCGCGGCCTGTTCTCCTTCGCGTTCAGATTTTCCGGCGGTTATTCGGGCGGCAAGACGCCCAAGACGTACTATCTCGGCGGAACCGAAAATAAAATCGGAAGTATCAGCGCCAGTAATGATATCTATGAAATAGAAAATCTGTATTTCTCCGATATTATTACACCCCTCCGCGGTTATGATTATTTCGAACTGCAGGGCGACCGTTATTTCCTGACCAATCTCGAGTTCCGGTATCCGTTTGTCGAATACCTTAAAATGAATTTCCCGTTGCCGATGACTATCGGTTATATAACCGGAAACTGGTTTTTCGATGCCGGCGCAACCTGGGATGATTCAACCAAGTTTAGATTAGGCACATCCGAGGACGGTGGGCGGCTGCTGGATCTCAAGACATCGTTCGGCTTCGGCATCCGCGCCAATCTCGGAATATTCGTTCTTCGCTATGACCTGGCCTGGAAAACCGATTTTAATGATGTCGCGGCCCACCCGAAAAATTATTTCTCCATTGGCGCTGATTTCTAACCGAATAATCAAAATGACAGACATATAAA
Organism: Candidatus Zixiibacteriota bacterium; assembly: GCA_043825815.1. Taxonomy (GTDB): domain Bacteria; phylum Zixibacteria; class MSB-5A5; order GN15; family PGXB01; genus JBDRRI01. The sequence goes on along the minus strand of JBDRRI010000076.1, from coordinate 1,571 downwards.
AGAGGCGTTATCATTACGCCTCTTTATTTTTATCCCGATCTACTGCTTCGGGAAAGTTATCAGGGCAATCGCCGCGCCGGTCGGATCGGCAATCGTCATGAACCGCCCGACAGTCGGAATATCCATCGGACCGTGCAAAATCTGCCCGCCCAATTTCACAACCTTCTTGGCCGCGGCATCGACATCATCAACCGTGATATAAGCCATCCAGTGCGAGGGTATCTGATCCGGCACTTCGCTCGGCATCGCCATCATCCCGCCGGCATTGGTCTCGCCCGCCTTGAGCATATTATATTCCATCCCCGGCATCCCGCTGTCGACAATTTTCCAGCCGATCAGTTCCGAATAAAATTTCTTGGCCGCCGCCAAATCGCGGGTCATCAGCTCATTCCAGCAAAATGTTCCCTGCTTGGGGGTTTCATTAGCCATCGGAGGCTCCTTTCGATAATATTGGATTTTTAGTTTGTCAATTTCTGTCTGTTTCAATCACTGTTTATTATACGAGCCTTTTCCGAATTCGTAAATCACATATTTTTTGATATCCGGTAGAATTGAGATACTCTGTTGAAATGCAATTGGATATCCAATATAAGCATGTCCGCCGCCAACCTGTCAAAACAGTAAAAATCTGCTATATTCCCATCCCTCCCATCGGGTTACACGGAACTGTGGTTGGCGGTCGTCCTCGCCTGCCAACGTAAGGATTAAATTGGACATACCACACTTCCTACATAAGGGGCGAATATAGATTTTGGATTAACTATGTCGTGATCTTGTGATAAAAGCGGAAATGACAGAATTAAACACATAAAATTTACTGGTTTATTGGTTGTTTTGCGCGGGAAATCTGCTATATTATCATCCCTCCCATCGGGTTACACGAAATTGGTATTGTAGCCTGACTGAGTCAGTTTTCATATTTTAAGTTTTCAGGCTCAGCCTGTTCCCTCCCGGGCGCAATTCACCCTAAAAAAAATCGGCCATCTATAATATAGGCCGAATCGAAAATTAATAGCAAGTTTGGAGTAGAAATGGAATTGTAGAGAAGGAGATCCTGCCTATTCAAACATTCTTTAAATAATCAGGATCGCCCTTCCTCCGTCAGGGTCCTTAAAATTCTGACCTAAAGAAGTCGCTATATATTATCCCACTCAATCTATTATCGAAAATGTGCTTGAAATTTCAATATAAATATGTATATTATAAATATCGAAATTCAAGTCGTTACTATTGGAGCGAATAATGCAAAACAATAATATCCAAAGGCCGTTAAAGCTATTTATTAGTTATAGTCATGCTGATAAATCTTATCATGATGATTTTAAAAAACACTTGAAACAATTGGAAACTTCAAGTTTAATCGAATGTTGGAGCGATAAAAATTTGTTTATAGGAGATGATATTGATCCGGATATACGACGAAAACTCAATGAATCCGATTTAGTAGCATTCTTAGTAAGTATTGACTTTTTTAATTCAAACTATATTCAGCAAACTGAATTAAAACGAACATTGGAAAAGCTGAAAAATGATAAGGTAAGGATAATACCGATTCCAGTAAGAGACTGTCG
>JBDRRI010000075.1:0-7956 GCA_043825815.1 Candidatus Zixiibacteriota bacterium | reverse complement strand
TAGTAAGCCTCATATTAATAATATATTCCTATTATTTATGTCTCGCGTAATGTAATATTCTTACAATCAACAAGTTAATAATCTACATCAACGCAATAATTTATGGTCGTAATAAAGCAAATAGTGAAAAACTTTGCATATCATTTAATCAAAAAAAATCACTAACTCATTATCAAATAATCAAATATAAAATCGTACCAAATTGGTATGATTATTGCGGTATAGGTCTTCGGTATACTTTACTCATTATACCGATTGGAGGTTTGGAAATGAACAGAATGATTCTGTTTCTCATGTTGAGCTTGATTCTACTGCTCTCCTCCAATATTTTTGCGCTTCCAATTTCCTATTCCAACGACTACAAAGGCCAAACATCTACCGTTAATCTCGGGCAGATCGGTTTCGATCCCAATTCTGTCGGAACTATTTCCGAAAGGTTCCTGCGACCCACCGTCTCGAATGCCTATCTTACAGACATTGAAATAATCGGGACAACCGGGTTACCGTCGGAAACCGATGATGGCGGACAATACGATACCCCCGCGATTCCTGAACCGACCACAATAGTGCTTTTTGGACTCGGAATGGCCGGAATTGCTCTTCGGAGGCGAAAATTGTAGCTTTTATAGCTCTCATGTGGGAAAACGGGCGGCCATAAACCGCCCGTTTTTTTTTATTCTTATTATTCAATAATTATTCGAAACTATTGAATTAATCCGGTTTTGCTCGTATATATTGGCAATGAACAAAGGTTTGAAAAAAGTATATTCGGATATTCCCGGCTCCTATGAATTGGTTAATCACCTGCTCACCATGGGGACCGATATCATTACCCGAAGACGGGCCGCCAAAATCGCGGTCAGGCAGGGCGGCGATACCTGGCTCGATATCTGTTGCGGGACGGGCGAGATGACCGCCAATCTGATGAGACTTAAAAAGAACGGAACGAAAGTTTTTGGCGCCGATTTTTCTCCGGAGATGATTGCCCTGGCGGTCGCCAAACCGGAAAATAAAGAGGTCGGATTTACCATCAGCGAAGCCGAACATCTTCCATATCGGGATAATTTCTTCGATATCATAACCATTTCGTATGCCACCCGCAATCTCAATTCAACCCGGGAGCTATTGATACAGCGGTTTTCCGAAATAAATCGCGTTCTAAAACCGGGCGGAACCTTCGTCAATCTTGAAACCAGCCAACCCCGAAACAAACTGTTTCGAAAAATTATGCATCTCTATGTCGGCGTTTCAGTCGCCAGAATCGGCGCGTTGATTTCCGGCAACAAGGCCGGATATGCCTATCTTGCCGCCTCGATTCCGAGATTTTACGAACCGGATGAGCTCTGTAAAATATTGAAAGCGTCCGGTTTCAGTTCCATCGATTATACTCCAATGTTTTTCGGGGCGATCGCGGCTCACCGGGCGGTTAAATAGTAATTCAATTTTTTAATTATGGGTTCAATAATGACAGATGAAAAGAAAAAATCGGTTTTAGATCATTCCAAGGCCTTTAATCTCGAACAGTTGGTTGATTATTCCGAAGGCGCCGTCGTCAGCCGGACCTTATCCAAATCCGAGGCTGGCACCGTAACCCTGTTTTCCTTCGATACCGGGCAGGCCCTCTCCGAGCATTCCGCCCCTTTCGACGCTATTGTGCAGATTCTCGATGGCGATGCCGAATTGATTATCGGCGGAGAAAAAATAGTCGCGAAAACCGGCCAGATTGTCATTATGCCGCGCGATATCCCGCACGCCGTCAGTGCCGTCAACCGTTTCAAAATGCTCTTAATAATGATCCGCGGAAAATAGATTAGTAGCATAATTTTCCCTCCCCCCGCGTAATAAGCTAATGGCTATAAATGCCCATTCCAACCCATTCGTATAGTAATTTATTTGACAAAACCCATATTTCGGCGTTAATTAAATAAACGAATCTTTTGTCTGGATTGTGATGAAAAAATCAATTTTAATATTGTTAATCGCCATTTTATCAACGCTCATCTTCTGCGATGACGACAAAACCGTCAACAATCCCACTATTCAGCAATATGCGGAATTGCATGGATATGTTATATCTAACAAATCCATTACATTAACTCGTATCCCGGATGTAATTGTGACCATTGCCGGTAAAACCGATACGACTAATAATGTCGGCAGATTTTTTATGGATAGTGTTCCTTATGGTGAGAACTCTTACACATGTATTCATCCCGATTACTATTTTAAAAATGATTCGGTTAGCATAAATAAATCACTTCAAATTGTTGAATTCTTTCTTGATCGAGATCCGAATATTATCTCAGGACAGGTTAAAACCGGCAAAGGTGAAATCGTTTCAGATGCTATAATATCATTCGACAATATAGCCGATACCACGGACTCGGATGGGAATTACTCATTGTCAGTATATGATTTTGGCTTGCTTTTAATCGCCTGTAAGCATCCCGACCACACGGATTATTATAGATCAATAAATGTCTCCGAAGATACAACAATCTACAATATTATTTGGCGCGGAAATTATGTAGATACGTTTTGGATAGAAGAGGATGTGACTATAATGAATAGAATTCATATGGATAAAATTAATAACTATGAATATCATATCGATTATTATTTGGAAGACAGCAATTTTGCTTATCTTAACGAGAATAAGCTTAAGTGTTTCTATGATGTGTATTACTGCTATTTTTATGGGGAAGTGGCCAACTATTATTATTCACGACAAAGTATTTTAATGAAATTGCCGATGCCATCAATGTCTGAGTTTTCCGTTATAGACTCGGCATTTCTTTTTACTAAACGTACATCCGTTGCAATTTCCGGTATTAACTGTAATTTTAAATATGTTTTGTCGACGTGGTCGGATACATTGGTTACTTGGGAAACCCAGCCAGATTTATCAGATCTGATCTCGGGCTTTGCATTATCTGGAGCGGAAGAATTTACGAAAATTGATATTACGAATTATTATGACAACTATGATAATAATATGTTTGGTCTATACATATATGCTGACGAAGGCTGTTATCTCAATTGCGATTATTCAGATGGTTGGGGATGGACAAGTTTCTATTCCAGTGAAGCCGAAAACCCCAACGATCGACCATTTGTCGAGATATTTTATACAATTGATTAGTTTTCCAAATATTTCCATCCGCAATCAAAATATCTGTTTTTACATTTTCATTCCTAAATCTGTCTTATTTTTAATCCCGCCTCTTACTGGACATATAAACGCGAAAAAATTTAATGAAAAATGGCCCATACAGATTTTTTTTAAGCATAACAAACTCGCACGCGGGTGCGATTCTTTGCCAAATCACTACAAAACCAATATGTGAATATACTTTTTACGAAAACAAACCCAACTTGCTACAAGACTATGGAACTAAATAAATTACAGCGAATTTTTGTAAGGGCATATTGCAATACGCCCCTTTCCTGTCATTCCCGACTCGATCGTGAATTCATCTTTATTCCCCTTATTAGAGGAGTGGATACGAAGCAGACGGAGTGTGTTTAAATTCCCCTTTATTTTCACAATTCACTCCACTATATTATCTCACAAACGATATTCAAAAAATTCATGGAGGATCATACAATGCCGTTACTTTTAACCCGCAATGATGTCATCAAAGTTCTCGATATGCCCGACTGTATTGATATTGTCGAAAAAGCGTTTGCCGAACTCTCCCGAGGCACCGCCGTTTTGCCGCTTCGGACCGCTATCACTCCGCCCGATGGGCTCTCGCTCTATATGCCGGCCTATCTCAAAGAGATGGGTGCTCTCGCCTGTAAAATCGTCACCGTCTACAAAAACAATCCGACTAAACATAATCTCCCGACCGTTATCGGCAAAGTCCTTTTGCAGGACCCTGCTACCGGCGATGTTACCTGCATCATGGATGGCGGCTATCTCACCGCCGTTCGCACCGGCGCTGTTTCCGGCGTTGCCACCAAATATATGGCGCGTAAAACCGATAATCAGACCGCCGGAATTTTCGGCGCTGGCGTTCAGGCCGAAATGCAACTCTGGGCGGTTGCCGTCGCCCGCAAGCTGTCCAAAGCCTACGTCTATGATCTCTCCGATGAGGCCGTCACTCGCTTTATCAAAAACCTTTCCGGAAAACTTGATCTCGAAATCATCAAAGCCGATTCGCCCGCTCAATTACTCGCCCACTCCGATATTATTTGCGCCGCGACCTCTTCGGCCAATCCGATTTTCGATGGCAATCAGGTTAAGCCCGGCGCACATATCAATGGCATCGGTTCGCATACGCCCAAGGCCCGTGAACTTGATACGGCTATAATAAAAAAATCACGGCTGGTCGCTGATTCGTACGAGGCTTGTCTTAAGGAAGCAGGCGATATTATGATTCCGATCGAGGAAGGCGCGATCGATAAATCGCACATGATTGCCGAGCTGAGTGATATTGTCACCGGTAAGATTGCCGGACGGACCAATGATTCCGAAATAACCCTTTTCAAATCAAATGGGCTGGCTATTCAGGATGCCGCCACTGCCAAACTGATTTATGACAAGGCACTCAAAGCTAAAATCGGAATAGCCATTGATTTATAAAAACTTTTGTGCAACAATTGAATAAATATGCTGTCTAATGAGATGAACACAATAATTATTTCACGGGAACCCTATGTCTGAAAATTTAATTCAATCTCAGTTTTCACAAGTCTCTGTAGAATCGACCCTCGAGAAGATTATTCAATTTCCCTTGAGCCGGCTGATTATAGCCATCCTGTTTATAATTCCGCCCGCCCTGATAGTCATGTCAATTGATCTGATGGTCCCGTCTGATATCTCAAATAATTTAGAGAAATATATAACTGATTTCAAGTCTCTGGTTTTTTTTATCTTACTGTATATTTTCTATAAATTCTATCTGATACTGGTTGAAAAACGAAAAAACTCGGAAATGTCTTTTAATAAATGCGGCCGCGAATTGTTTGCCGGCCTGGCCATTGGCGCCGGATTGCTTCTTACTGTGGTTTCCGTTCTTGCCATTCTTGGCTATTTCAAAATTGATGTTTTCGGGAATGATTATGCCTCGCTCTGGCATGGTTTCTTTACTTTCGGTTCCGCCGCTTTCTTCGAAGAAATATTTTTTAGATTAATAGTCTTCAAATTGACCGAAGAACTTCTCGGGTCATGGACCGCTCTGGTTATTCAGGCCATCCTTTTTGGCTTGGCTCATTTCGGAAATCCCGGCGCCGATATTATTTCCACAGTCTCAATTATGCTATCCGCCGGATTAATGTTGACCGTCATTTTTATGTACACCCGACGAATCTGGCTTATTCTGGGCTTGCATTTTATCTGGAATTATCTCCAGGCCTCCATTTTCGGCATCCCTGTTTCCGGTAATAAAGTCGCCGGTCTCTTGGAATCCTCGCTCTCCGGTCCGGAACTTCTCTCGGGAGGCAATTTTGGCGTCGAGGCCTCTATCCTCACCGTTATATTTTGCCTGATTGTCTGGGCCTACTATATGAGAAAAGTGATTCTGGCCAAAAATTATATCCAGCCGCTCTGGAAAAGAGAGGCCTTGAGTATTGAAGTATCAGATATTGCAGATTATTAAATGGAATTGATTAGAAAAGATCATCGAAATTTTCTTCGACTAATAAATCATCATGGCAATCCCGATTTTTTTCATCCATCCGGCGGCACCCCTCCAGAAGAATTGTCTGGTAATCCCCCGATATATTTGACTCCGGTAATTCGTCCTTATCTATCGGATCTATGCACCAGATTCCATTGTGCCAGGTTAATGCCAGATAGACGGCTTCATCACCGCGCAAATCATCGCATTCGGCATGCACTATCTGTCCCTTATAAATATATGCTGTCATGCATTTGCCTGAGGCCGTTACGTTCAGTAACGCTGTCTTCTGACTATTACCCATGCTCTGGATCAGGTCAATCAGGTTGAAATCCTCAAGCGTGCCGCTCGTTCCCAAATCTTTGATTACATTGATCCGTTGAGTATTTTCCCTTTCCTGATTGGAAATACCCCGGCTTATTTTAATCAGAAGATTATCAAGATTACCTTCAATAGGAATTATATCTTCAATACCGTAACTGAGAAGTACCGTTATATCATCAAGATTAGACTTTTCGGTTAAAAGAAAAATGGGGAATTTATCAAGTTTGTTTTCGTTGCTTAAAATACGTCCGGCATATTCAATCACTTCATTGGGACTTCCCGATTTTATTATTACCATCGCCGATGGCGTACAGATTTTTAATTGATCGTTAAGTTGATTGATATTTCCGGCAACCGAAACATTAAATCCCTGGTCATACAGGTTATGTACCAGTTTAACGATATCGTATCTTTCGTCATTTAAAATTTGAATCAAATAAGCTTTGGCGAACGTCTTCTTATCAAGCGTTTTTAATTCATCATAAATTCGATTAATATCGAGATTTTTAGATTTTACCCTGACTGTTTCATTATGTTCTGATGTATCAGGCAGAGCTGAATGGATATTTACAAGCGGTCTGTACAACCTCAGTATAGTACACTGCAAAATCGAGCCAACCGCCAGATAGAACTCAAACTGCATATTGGGGCAACATTCAGAAAGCTCTTCAGCTAACTTATCATTAAACGGGCTATCGGTAGCTATTTTCATAGAGCGTGAAATATCATCGTATTCAAAGGGAAGAATCAGATTCTTCCAGACGAATGGAATCGGAATCATTTTTAAAGTCGATTCGGGAATCGTTAAATCCGATACCGCAATTGTCTTGCAGTTAGTTTGTATCTTTAATGCTTTAAGAATATCACTTTCTCCGATATAGCCGAAACGTAATAAATGATTCTCGAGACGACCCCCGTAATTTTGTTGATATTCGATCGCCTCGGCCAATTGAGACCCGGTTACCAGCCTCTCATTTGTTATTATTTCGTCAAGCCTCATTTATTTAAGACCGAATTAAAGTCCATTCCAATTCCTATCGATTTCAGCATAATGAAAACGCTGTTTATAATTTTATCGGATAAAATGGATTTAAATAAAGCGAATATAATGAAAAATTGCCAAATCGTAAGAAAACTAAATCATTGCCATTCAACTGTGGCCGGAGGCTTGCTGGTTACATCATATAAAATAAGATCAATTTCTGAAAAAAAGCTGTCAATTTTTGACACCAATTCAGAAAGAATATCCTTATTGATATCTTTGCCGATTATCGCCGGACGGCCGGTCATAAAATCGTTAGTTACAAAGGTGCGAATTGCAATTGATAATTTATTTTCTATTCCAACCGGTACCAATACCGCCAGTACCTGGCTCATCGGCGGATGCGCCAATGCCTCGGTGACCAGATAATCGACCTCGCGGAGAAGATCCAGATTATGTTTGTTAATATACAGCTCATGGCATTTCAGGGGAAAAGTGATTCTCTCCCTGTTGAGAACATAGGCCACGCGATTGATACTATGGACCTTATTGGGAAGTTCTGTCCCGGTTTTGTAAACTCTGCCCCAATCAAGCTCCATTCCCATTCCCCAGATTAGAGACAGCGAGCGATATGAGCGGAAATCGCCCTGCACTCCGACCGATTTTATCGGAAGCACCGTGCCGGAATATTCATTACCTAAAACCGATATAACTTTCCTGAATTCGTCCAATGTCGATTGTTCAACCTCGCCCTTGCCGTCATAACAGATTGTCCGTATCGCCAATCCCGGTCCCGGAAAGGGTTGCCGCGACGCAATAATCTCGTCAATTCCCAGCTTCCGTGCCACCTGCCGAACCTCATCCTTATGCCAGTCCCAATTGGTCTCTACCACCATCCCCTTATCGCGGGCGCGCCGTATCATTTCGACGTCATTATGATGTGTTTTAATCTTATGCGCCGTCGTACTGACATCAGGATTGCCGCTTTCAATTAGATCTGGTCGAAGAGTCCCCTGGGCCAAAAAC
>JBDRRI010000074.1:0-2128 GCA_043825815.1 Candidatus Zixiibacteriota bacterium | reverse complement strand
CGGACAATTTGCGAGACTTCGTTGTCCTTGTTAATTTTGGTACCATCAACATCAATTATCACGTCGCCGGCCTTAAGGCCGATTTTTTCCGCGGGAGAATCCTTAACGACCTCGGTTATCAGCACCCCCTCGCCATCTTTAACGCCAAAATATTCTCCGAGCTGTTCATTGAGGCTTTGCAGGCTGACACCCAGGAATGGACGGGGAATATTGTCCGAATAATAAGTATAGGTCCGCGAATTACTTTGAGGCAAAGAGCCGGGCGATCTGCCGATCGAATTAAAATAGGCATCATTATCAGCCTGTTCACCCAGTTTCATCGTTATTTTTCCCTCCATGCCGTTTTGAATAAGATCGATAGAAATCTGATCTCCCGGCTTTAAATGAGAGATATAATCGCTGAGATGTTCCGAATTGACAATTGTTTCGCCATTAATGCTTAAAATAATATCGCCCTCGTCGAGTCCGGCCTTATCGCCAGGGGAATCAGGAACAACCATTTTTATAATGACGCCGTCATCGCTATCCAGCGCAAAAGCATCCTGAAGGTCCTTGTCGACCGTTTGCGTATAAATACCGATCCATGCCTTATCACTTGTCCCCCACGCAGAAAGAGTCAGCATGGTTAGGGCCAGAAGCCAGCTGATAGATTTGGCCAAAATTCTCATACGACTTTCTCCTTTCTTTCGTGTTTTTGATTAAGTTATTTATATAGAATTTTACCGTGACAGATAACAGGAAGTTCCCGGACAATTTTAAGGAATTTTAATTTCAGGAAATATTTTTCTAAAATCCGGGGTCAATTGCCGGCGTAAAATTGAATCCGGGCGCCGAGCGTTGCCTGGCGAAGATAGGGGTCGGCCGCTCTTTCGCCCTTGATAAGGAAAATAAGCGTCGTCATATCTGTAAGCGGCACTTTGATATCCAAAATACCCACAATTCCGTATTGAGAACCTCCGCCGATTAGCGAAAGCGAGGGAGTGCCGGGAACGCCATCAGGATTGGCATAGGGTCTATCAATAGAATACGCTCTGGGGAAAATATTCAGAATACCGTAAAAATTGTCGACCTGGTAGATATTTTCGTCTTCGTAAATTTTTCCGCCGATACCAAAAGACAGTTTTTGAGAAAGGGGCAGTAAAATATTAATATCCGCAAAAAACAGATTCCGGTTGAATTCTATATCAGGGACAAAACCGCCGCCGGAGAGGCCGATTATGGGAACGCCGATGGCCCCGTCGGGATTTAAGCGGTTATCGGTTCGAAGCGGATTGCCAAGATAAAATTTAAGGCCCAGAGAGTAGTTATAAAACAGAGTATCGCCGGTAGAGACGGATAATGCCCCTGCGAGAGTTAATTGTTTACCCAAAGGAATAGCTATTCCGCCCTCGGGCGTCAATTTATCGTTTATCAGGTTTTCCGGAACGGTATAGGCGGTCGAATATCTAATTCCCACAAAACCGTTGATTCTACCCACAAATCCATCGGGATGGTTAAGAGGGGAGGGGGCGGGGTGGGCGCTCGAGACCAAAATAACCAGCGCCAATATTAACAGATAAACTCGAAACATGTTAGCCTTTCGTTTCAATGGGGCAATTAAATATATGTGCGGGCGAATTTCAAGATATAATATAAAATAGGTTTTAAAAAGGTTTTATTTTTTTTATAAACTATTGGCTAATCGTCTCTAAATGGTCTTGACAAAACTGAAAAAAATATTATAATAACTCCCTGTCGAATCGGCTATAAATGCCGATACGGAGTCTATACACTCCTCTGTAGCTCAGTTGGTAGAGCAGCTGACTGTTAATCAGCGGGTCGCAGGTTCAAGTCCTGCCGGAGGAGCTTTTTTTTAGTTTGGAGCCCTTCATGGATATAATTGAAGGGTTTTTTGTATGTTGGGTATAGAGTTAGACAATCTATAATGCAGTTCGAAAGTAGATAATCTAATAACTTACGTTTTTCCTTCGGTTCCTTTGTAATGTATTGAGAGTAAGCGGTTCGGGCGAGTTCTAAGATCCCAAGACCATTATCAAGATAATTGCGGTTTGCATTCTTAAATTTATCTATTCTGCCTTGGATAACGTCCTGATTTTCTCGCCATTTATTTGAAACTTCAAACCAATAT
>JBDRRI010000073.1:0-7903 GCA_043825815.1 Candidatus Zixiibacteriota bacterium | reverse complement strand
TAACATTCCAGGCCGGTTCATTGAATACATTCATCCATTCCCGGGTTGCCAAAAAGTATTGAAAGGTAATATCAGTATAGCCAAAACTTTGTAATTTGGATTTTAACCAATAACGAGCCGATGCATTGGAGTCGGTTGGTGTAAATCGCGTATAAAATTGCTCCATTCGCGTGACATAACTGTATAGAGAATCAATATTAATCAGATTGGCCAGCGAATCGGTGGGATAACTATCCAATGAGGCAGTTGGAAAAACAGGAGGGGCATAGAAAAATGGAGTCTTTTTGTCTGATAATGAAAAAGCCATGTAACCCTCACGGGAAAGAATATCAAGCGAACTCTTTTCAAGAGATGTTATTTGGCGATTATTGGTTTCATAAAGCGAATTAAAGTTAACAGCCGAGGATGTAATACGGAAATGCTCTTTTAAGACAAGATAGGTTTCATCAAGACGACAATCCGCTTGTAGTAATTGAATTTTAATTCCATTCGTTTTTAATGCCTCAATTTGACTTTTATTGAGATCAACAATGAATTGATCATCAATGGTACCGTGAGCATATGCGACAATATCTTGAACCCGGTTTAATTGCTGATTATTTTCAATGGTTAGAAGATATAAGTCGTTGCCAAACAGGGGCGTAAGCAATAGAAAAGAAAAAATAATAAAAATGGCGCTGATTTTAGCCATAGTGGCCTCCATGGGTAAGATAATAGTGAGGAGTAATACTCTCTAATAAAATAGTACAAGGTTTAAAATAATATAGACACAAATCCAATTTCGGTCAACTATTATTTTACAAACAGGTTATGCGAAACTCACATAATACTTAAAAGGCAAAAAAATATTCTAAAATATGAGCCACGTTATTCAATAAAATCTTACAGATTTTAAAAAAATTATGAATGCGAATGGAATGTTATGCAAAAAATTTTTATCAAGATTTCTAATAGTAATTTATTATTACTTGACAGATATTGCCGATCCCGTATATTTAACTGGTTGAGCATAAAATAGTTGCTACGAATAAAACCCTAACCACAGGAATTATTATGGGCAGATTTTCAATTATCTTAATAGTCATCGTAATGTCTTTTATTTTTTCAGCCGCGTTATTGGCGTATGATACTCCGGAGGAGGAGGTCATCGCCATCCAGAAAGAAATCGACGAAAGCGGCCAAAGCTGGACAGCCGGGATGACCTCGGTTATGACCGAGTATACACCAGAGGAAAGAAAGGGTTTACTGGGATTTAGATTGCCCGATAATTGGAAAGATTTATTTGATGCCCATCTTCCTGCAGTTTCGATAACTCTGGATAAGGCCGATCTTCCGGCCACATTTAATTGGGAAGATTCCGGAAAAGTGACGCCGGTTAAAAATCAGGGCGGATGTGGCTCCTGCTGGATCTTCGCCGCCACCGGTGCGTTGGAGGCGATCACAAAAATACAACGGCAGGTCGAATATGACCTTTCCGAACAACAAATGTTATCCTGTGTGTCATACGGCTGGGGATGCGACGGCGGCTGGATGGAAGATTGCTATGTCCATCAAAGATCATACGGCGCCATTTCCGAAATAGCCATGCCATATCAGGCCAATGATGAGGTTCCCTGTAACGAGAACAGCCATCCGGTTTTGGCAACAATCAAAGGTTGGACCTCGCTTCCTAATAATGTCGATGTGCTTAAAACTTATCTAATGATAGCGCCATTGGCGGTCGCTTTTACAGTTTATGATAATTTTAATTCATACTGGAGCGGCTGTTATTCCCATATTGATGAGGGCGAACCGGTCAATCATGCCGTTCTGCTGGTCGGTTGGGATGATAATATGTGCGAAGGCGAAGGAGCCTGGCGGGTGAAAAACAGTTGGGGTAAAGATTGGGGCGATGACGGTTATTTCTGGATTAAATACGGTTCCTGCAATTTCGGAACTGCGGCGGCTCTGATAGACATTGACAATCTGGTGTTTGCCAATCCGACGACGTTGACTCCATATAACCTGTGCGATCAAAGCGAATATAACTATCAATTGGGTGCGTCCGGCGGAACCCCGCCGTACAGTTTTTATCTTCAGGCCGGATCGTTGCCAAATGGATTAACACTTGAAACCAGCGGACTTCTTCACGGAACCCCGACCCGGGATAAGCTTTTCGTGTTTGGCCTTCGGGTTGAGGACTCTTCCACTCCAGCCAAAACCTTTTTTAAATATTTCCAGCTCGATGTGAGCGATGGCATTGTGGCTGATGCCGATTGCAACTGCGTTTATAATATTCTCGATATAACAAGATTAATCGGCTATCTCTACAAAGGCGATCCGGAAATTGCCTGCGAGCTGGGCGATGATGCCAACTGCGATAATGCCTGTAACATCTTGGATATTACCTATTTGATTAATTTTCTGTATAAGGCGGGGCCTGAACCAATACCGGCACAGTGAGGGAAAATAAATTGAATTTTAACCCGCCGGAAGGCGGGTTTTTTTATATAAATAATCGGATATCGCGAGCACGGTTATTGCAGATTAAAAACATCTTTACATTGTCCGATAATCTGATTAAATTTGGTAGCTTAAAGAAACTGTATTATTAAATTTAACAAAGTTGTAAGCAAATGAAATTCGACCAGTTAAAAGATTTCAATCTTCCGCAAATGGAAGCCAATATTCTGAAATTTTGGGATGACAACCGGGTTTTTGACAAAGCCAATGAGGCGGCCAAAAACCATCCTCATTTTGTATTCTATGAAGGCCCCCCGACGGCCAATGGGAAACCGGGCATTCATCATATTCTCTCCCGGACAATAAAAGACCTGATTTGCCGTTATAAAGTGATGAAAGGATTCCGAGTCGACCGTAAGGGCGGTTGGGATACCCATGGCCTGCCGGTTGAAATTGAAGTGCAAAAACGACTTGGTATCAAAGAGAAAAGCGAAATCATTGAATACGGCGTAAAAGAGTTTACTGAAAAATGCAAAGAATCGGTTTTTGAGTATATCGATGAATGGAACGAACTTACCCGAAAAATGGGATATTGGATTGACCTCGATGATGCTTATGTAACTTTGACTGATAATTATATTGAATCGGTATGGAATATTCTTAAAGATTTCTTTGATAGAGGTTTAATTTATAAAGGATTTAAGACGGTCCCGTTTTGCCCCAGTTGTGAAACCGGATTATCGAGCCACGAGGTCGCACAGGGATATGCCGAGGTAAAGGATCCGTCGGTATTTGTCAAAGTCAAAGCGGCCGATGATGATTTCTCATATCTGGTCTGGACGACCACCCCCTGGACATTGCCATCAAATGCGGCGCTGTGTATGTCGGCCGAGGCCGATTATGCGCTGGTTGAATTCAATGATGAAAAATTAGTCTTGGCCGAAGCCTTATTGGATAAAGTACTCGGCGAGGGATACAAAATTATCGATAAGAAAAAAGGGTCAGAGTTTGTCAATCGCAAATATATTCCGCTCTTTGATTTCTACAAGGATAAAAACGATACCGCCTTTTTCGTCATCAATGCTGATTTTGTCACACTTGAGGATGGCACCGGGATCGTCCATATTGCTCCCGGATATGGCGCCGATGACTATCAGGCCGGATTGCAATACGGTTTGCCGCTTCTTCAGGCGGTCGCACCCAATGGTCATTTTGAGAATTTCGCGGGGAAATATGCCGGACAGTATATCAAAGATGCCGATAAGGAGATAATCAAGGATCTCAAAATCGATGGCAGACTATTTAAAAAAGAGCTGTATGCTCATAACTATCCGTTTTGTTGGCGGTGCGATTCGCCGCTGATTTATATCAGCCGCCACAGCTGGT
Organism: Candidatus Zixiibacteriota bacterium; assembly: GCA_043825815.1. Classification (GTDB taxonomy): domain Bacteria; phylum Zixibacteria; class MSB-5A5; order GN15; family PGXB01; genus JBDRRI01. The sequence continues at coordinate 4,075 of JBDRRI010000073.1, read as the reverse complement.
ATATCAAAACGACGCAGTTTAAAGAGCAATTGATAGCCAACAACAATTCAATCAACTGGTATCCCGATGAAATCCGGGTCGGCCGAATGCTCGACTGGCTCGAAAATAATGTCGATTGGGCATTATCTCGCGAACGGTTCTGGGGAACGCCGCTTCCAATCTGGATCTGCGATGATGAGAAGTGCGGAAATATGACGGCAGTCGGATCGATAGAGCAAATCCGAAAAGAGGGAATTGATGTTCCCGATAAAATTGAAGTTCATAAGCCGGATATCGATGCCATTAAATTGAAATGTAATAAATGCGGCGGACCGATGAGCCGGGTTTCGGAAGTGATTGATACCTGGTTCGATTCCGGTTCAATGCCGTACGCCCAGTGGCACTATCCGATGGAAAACGAAGATATCTTTAAAATAAAGTATCCGTGCGATTTTATCTCCGAGGGCATTGATCAAACGCGGGGATGGTTTTATACATTAATAGCCATCTCAACTCTTCGGTTCGGCAAAGTGCCGTTTAAAAATGTCATAGTCCACTCGCACGTGCTTGACAATGTCGGCAAAAAAATGTCCAAGAGCAAAGGGAATGTTGTTAATCCATTTGAAGTATTCGCCAATATCGGCGCCGATCCGTTGCGATGGTACTTAATGTACAACTCCAACCCCTGGGTGCCGAAAAAATTTGATGAAAAGCAATTGCTGGAGATTGTTAGAAAGTTTTTTGATACCCTGAAAAACAGTTATTCATTTTTCGCTCTGTATGCCAATGTTGATAATATCTCCGAACGGACCGAAGCCGAAGGAAATTCTATCTCAGAATTTCTAGAGCAGTTTGCCGGAGAGATGGAAAAAACTGATCTTTGGATCAACTCCCGGTTCAACACCATTGTCAAAAAAGTCACCGATCGACTGGAGCATTATGATATTACCCCGGCGGTCCGGATGATTTACGATTTTGTCATTGATGATCTCTCCAACTGGTATATCCGACTTAATCGCCGCCGTTTCTGGGCGGGAGAAAATGACCCGTCGAAAATGAGGGCCTATTTGACATTGTATAATACGCTTGTTGGCGTGGCCAAACTGATTGCGCCGATAGCGCCGTTTATGTCGGAATTCTTATGGCGAGAATTACAGCAAGGATTAAATTCCAATAACGGTCTAACGGTCCATCTGGAGAAATATCCAGAATGCGATGAGAGCGCTATCAATGCCGAGCTTGAGGAGGCGATGGCCCTGACGCAGAAAATTGTATCAATCGGACGGGCCGCCCGATCGCGAAAAAATTTGAAAGTGAGACAGCCGCTTTTGGGGATTCAGGTCCACATGCAAAAATCCGGTGATTTTAACAAAATAGAAGGTGAGATTAAAACAATTCTGGACGAATTGAATATCAAAAGCGTCGAGGAATTGACAGAGCTGGCCGAGGTTGTCAGTTTTAAGGCCAAATTGAATTTCGCCAAGGCCGGACCGGTTCTGGGGGCGGCCGTCAAGAAAGCGGCTCCGATTCTCAATGAAATGGGAAACAGTAAAATAGCTGAATTTATGAAAACGGGGGAACTTGAAATTGAAATTGACGGCAAGACTTATAAACTTGCTGCCGAAGAGATTGAAATAGAGAAAATCGAAAAGGATGGTTTTGCGGTGGAAAGCGACGGCGGAATAACAGTTGCACTCAAAACTGAAATTGACGATATTCTTCGCGACGAAGGATTTGCGCGCGAGATGGTAAATAAGATTCAGAATATGCGAAAATCCTCGGATTTTGAAGTGACCGACCGTATAATTGTATTGATTAAGGCGGACGAACCTTTATTGTCGGCCGTGGAGTATCATAAAGATTTTATCTGCTCGGAAACACTGGCCGACAAGATAGAACGTCTGGACAAATTTCCCTCGGACAACGAGGGAATGGATTGGAACATTAACGGTGTTGCGGCCCGAATGGCCGTTATGAGGGTTTAATAATGGGAGCCAAAACCAAATATTCAAAAAAAGAATTGGAAGAGTTCGAACAGCTCCTTTTAAAAAAGCGCGAAGAACTCATGCTCCAGCAGAAAAAGCATAAGGAATTGCTGGATACCACAAACAAGGAGCAGACCGGCGATCTTTCCAGCTATTCGTTCCACATGGCCGATCAGGGAACGGATAATATGGAACGGGAAAAAACATTCATGTTTGCCTCCAAAACCGGTCGTTTGTTGTACCATATCGATGAAGCCCTTAAGAGATTGCACAAGGGTGAATACGGAAATTGCCACGCCTGTGGCAAACAAATTAAAAAGGCGCGGCTGGAAGAAGTGCCCCATGCCCGCTTCTGCATTGAATGCAAATCGGCCGAGGAGACAGCTTCTGGAAGAAGATAACCGACATCTTTACGCCGTTCCTCTTATTATTCTTCTGATGGTTGTCGCCATCGATCAGCTGACTAAAAGCTGGGCGATGAGCGCTCTGGCCGACCTTCAAACGGTATCCGTTCTGGGCCAGTTTTTCAGACTAAAACTGGTCTATAATACCGGCGGTGCTCTGGGTACCGAATTGGGCAGTAGTACATTCTATCTTATTTCATCATTTTTAATCCTCGCTTTTGTAATATATTTCGTATTTGCCTATCGTCACATAAAATTGATTTCCTACGCCATGGCGGCGATTGCCGGCGGAGCAATCGGCAACATTATCGACCGTCTACAATTTGGCAAAGTGGTTGATTTCATAGATTTTGACTTTTTTGATATCAATCTGTTCGGCTACCAGATTGAGCGGTGGTGGATCTTCAACATTGCCGATTCGGCTATCACTATCGGGATAATTTTTCTGGCTATTTACATTCTCTTCCAGCCGAAGATGAAGCATGCCACGGATGAAATCAACAATTCAATTAAAAAATCCGAAACCTTTCCGACCTCCGAGCATCAATAATATTATCTATAATTTATTCTTGACCTTTCGTTAAACAGCTTATATTATTTATACGTCGCTCTATCGTAGAGCGTCAATCGCAGAGTTTCAATATTTGAATTCCTTTTTTATAAAGGAGCAGTGCGTATGAAAATATTTTCGTTCCCAATTTGATTGGGAATCCGGTTTTTGCTTGAAAAACCGCCATCCTCACAATTTATTAAGAGTAACCGGCATAGCGGCCCTCAACCGACCATGCCAAATCAGGAGGTGATTTTATGTTAACATATTTTATTTCAATCATTTGCGTGATTTTAATTCTCAATCTGTCCTGCTGTGACGATTGCCCCACCTGCTCTAATAAACCAACTCCCGGGGCATATAACGTCTACATGGCAGGATATGTGTATGATCAGCCAAATCATATTTGGATTGCCAATTCGGCAACCGATTCGGTTATCGACTCAATTCCAATGCCAAATGGAAGCATCACACTGTTGGATATTTCTCCAAATAAAAACTATCTGGCCGCTCTTTTGCCCGACTCTAGTACCGTTTATATAATTGACACCAGATCAAAAGAGATAATTGAGAGAGTTGGGAGTGGATTTCCACATTTTTCTTATGACGGAAGTTATTTACTGATCCACAGCAATTACATCCTAAAAAAATACTCCACTATGAGTTGGGAGCTATTAGACTCCTTCGATTTGGGTGGAAATATATCTGGTGGAGCATTATTTAACAATTCCCACAAGTTTTTCAGTCAATTTGAAAGCGATCAATACATTATTTTTGATTATGAAACGGGTGTAACAGTTAAAAAGGATACAATGTCAATTTTAGCATCTGGTAGCGTAATGTGGATAACAGATATGATTATGTCCCCCGATGACCAATATATATATTGGCTTGGTGCCCCCGATATGATTTTCAAATACGATTATATGGCAGATTCGGCGGTAGATTCATTTCCATTCATTTATGGCGCATTCAAGGGCAATCTTGCTAATAGCGCCGATGGCAATTATTTACTGTTTACGGAATCAACCGACCCTTGGAATTTGGATGATTTTCCTGTTGGTAACCTAGTTATACTAGAACAAGGTAACTTACAATCATTTAGGAGAATTCCGACATGGAACCTCCATCCTTCTTTTCCAGGTGGTAATGTATAT
>JBDRRI010000072.1:0-7349 GCA_043825815.1 Candidatus Zixiibacteriota bacterium | reverse complement strand
CATCTTCCGATTCAAAATAACCGAGCGAGGTATTGAAATTCAAAACCAGATCGTATTTATCGTCACCAAGATCATCCCTCATATCAGCCTTGATAAGATTAATATTCAGTTTTTCCGATTCCGCTGCTTTTTTTATTTTATCGAGATAAAATTGCGTTCGGTCAATCCCGGTTATCTTATAACCGCGCCGCGCAAACTCCAGCGTATGGCGGCCAATTCCGCAACAAAGGTCTAAAATATTAATTCCACTATAGAGACTTAATAACTTGATGGTATCATTTACCTGAGTAATGCCATCCAGAACCTTCTGTTCCGGAAAAAGAATCGGATAGCAGTTTTTCCAGAATTCATCGTCATTATACCATGCCTGACTATCATTCATAATACGCTCCCTGATATTGGATAAACCTGAATTTATAAAACTATCAATTTAATATCAATAAATAAAGGGAGATTATTTCTAATCTCCCTATAAATAGTCTGTTTATATTCTACTTTACGGTACGATATGATCTTTCGCCGAAATCAGGCAACTCGGGCAATTCCGGAAGTTCCGGAATTTCGGGAAGTTCAGGCAATTCCGGGAGTTCGTCAAATTCATCGGATTCAAACATATATGGTAATATTATTTTATTCTGCAATCCATTTAATTCCGGTGCATAAAAGTACCGATAATCCTGATTATCTGAGATATAATATTTTTTACGGTTCCTTTGGAAATCTTTATAGTCGCCGATATAATTGCCTGATTTATCGTAATAACTGATCTTGCCGGTTACATTTTTACTGATTATATCGCGGCCGAAATCATCGTAATAAACCAAATCATCATCAATATAGATAGTCTGTGAATTCCGATTCGAGACAACCTCAATGTCGCCGTTGATATTCTCTAATGTCAACTCGCCGAGACCGCCCTCAAGGCGAATATCGTTATCAATATCAGATAGATATATTTCGGTAGCGCCAGCGACAATATCCAGTTGAATGGCCCGCGGCACTTTCACTTTGACAAACATTTCCACATCTTCGCGGCCAACCAGTTTTGATTTAACAGGTATGGAAAAGAAGGTTTCTGTCGTTTCCATTTCACTGACTAAAAAAGCGCGATTTTTTGAATTTTTTAGAGAAAAATCAAAATCTCCTTCGACCATTTTCTCGGCTTTTTCGCTTTTCATACCGCTAATAATAATTTCCACCTCGACTTCGATATTTTTCAAACCATCCATTCCCTCAACCAAAAGCATCCCGTCGCCGCAGTCAATTTCAAAAAATTCGATGCCCTCAGCCGGAATTTCGAGATTTTTTACGGTTCGATAAGTCGCCCAGGTTGAACCGGCGCACATAAGAACTAAAATTAGAACTATCATTATTTTTTTCATATTTTAACCTCTTGAAAACGGTTCGTTTCTATTAATAGACGAATTTTGATGATTAAGGTTGCATAAATGATAAAAAGCCGGAGTAGTTTTACTCCGGCTTTACGTATCTATTTAAGAGCTAAGAGACTACATTAATAATGTTAAAAAGACTCCAGCCGCCACCGCCGAACCGATAACCCCGGCCACATTTGGCCCCATCGCCGGCATTAGCGGATTAACATCTCCCTGAGTCTCATCGGATACGAATTTCTGAACCACCCGAGCCGACATCGGAACCGCCGAAACACCGGCCGCACCGATACATGGATTAATCTTTTTACCTTCCGACAGAAAAAGATTAAGAATCTTGGCAAAAATTACTCCGCCTAAAGTGGAGAAACTAAAGGCAACAGCGCCCAAAATCAGAATATATATCGTTGACCATTCAAGGAATTTGCCGGCGCTCATGGTGGCCCCAACTGAGATACCAAGAAATATCGTAACGATATCTATCAAAGCTCCGCCGGCCGTCTTTTTAAGCCGGTCGGTGACGCCGCATTCCCGCAGAAGATTGCCGAACATCAGCATGCCGATGAGAGGAGCCGAAGAGGGTATTGCGAGAGAGGCCACAATTCCGGTCATAATTGGAAAAAGGACCACCGCCGTTTTGGATACCGGCTTCGCCTGCGGCATATCGATATATCTTTCCTTTTTAGTCGTCAGCATTCGGATGATGGGTGGCTGAATAATTGGTACCAGCGACATATAGCTATATGCCGCAACGGCAATCGGTCCTAAAAGATGAGGAGCTAATTTCGAGGCCAAAAAGATCGATGTCGGTCCGTCGGCGCCGCCAATGATACCAATTGAGGCAGCCTCCCTGGGTGTAAAACCCAGAAGATAAAAGGCTCCAAGGGCCGCAATAAAAATACCTAACTGAGCCGCCGCTCCGAGAAGGAATGTCAGGGGACGTCCCAAAAGCGGTCTGAAATCGGTCAGCACACCAACTCCGAGAAAAATCACCGGTGGCAATAGAGAAGTATTTTTAATTGTATTATAATAAATATAATGGATAATACCGGATTCATCGCCAGCGGCCATCTGTGCCTCGGGAAGATTAGCTAATATGATTCCAAAGCCGATTGGGATTAAAAGCAATGGTTCATACTTCTTGGTAATAGCGAGAAAAATCAAGGTTCCCGCTATTATATACATTAACAGGTTTCCAAATGTCAAATTGGCGAAACCTGAGTCGTTAATTAATCTTATTGCCGCTTCCATAGTCCGGCCCCGCTAAGAAATGGTCATAATCGGTTTTGTGGAATCAATTTCATCACCAATTGACACATGAATAGCGGTAACCGTACCGGAGGCCGAAGCCTTAATCTCATGTTTTGCTTTCATCGCTTCAATCGCCGCAACGACATCTCCCTTATTGACCGTACTGCCAACCTTGGCAAGAATATCAACAACTTCCACCGTGCCGGCAAAAGTTGAAAATACCGGCTTGCCGGTACCGGATGGGACTGTTGCGGAGGCTGTCGAAGCCGAAACCGTCGCTACCGCGACGCCACCAGCGGGCTCCAAGGTCACATTAAAGATGCGAGTTGAGCCGCCCTCGGATACGGTGCAACGGGTCGTTACTGGGCCGGTAATAGCCGGAGCCGCACTAACCGCCGGAGCAGAGGCGGGAGCAGAAACAGCAACCGATTCCTCTTTCTTTTTCAAGGGAACATCTATCTTGGCTTTGCCTAAAAGTAAGCGCATCCCTTCGTTGACTTCCATCTTCTTACCAGGAACCATCGAAGCCATAACCAGGAAGATATTTTTATCATTGACTGGAAGATTATTCTCTTCGAGAGCCTTTCTGGCTGGCTCAATATTTTTTGGAGCCGCTTCAAGAGGATCGCCTTTGAAAACCTCGAGTTTCAACTGTACCGAAGCCTTCTTAATTACATCCGGATCGGGAGGAAGAGGGGTTTTGCCAAAATAGCCAAGAATAGCCCGGCCATAACCGGCCTCAATCTTTTCCCAGCGTCCATACATGACATTATTAAAGGCTTGCAACCAGTACTGCTGTGAACCTGGGGTAACCGAGGTCCAGGCTCCACCGGCTTCTACAACCACGGGAAACTCTGCTAATACATCGCTATATTTATCCAGCATACCGGCTTTAACCATCATATGAACATTAGGGCCAATGGCACCGCCCGGCATCGGGAAGCCAACTACGCGCGCATCAGCCGTTGTTGTGGTTGGATTGAAATCATATTCGCTCATCAAATCGTTCAGACAATTTTCAATATCCATCATCTTTGAACCATCGATATCAAGCGAATATCCCGTTCCTTTTAAAGCATGTTCCATTGAGCGAACATCGGGTTGAACAGTTCCGGAGGCCATCGGACGAACCGAAAGATCGATGCCATCAACACCGCCCTCAATACCAGCCATATAACAGGCAACCGCCATGGAAGCCGTATCATGAGTATGTTGCCAGAGAGGCATTTCCGGGGGCATAATTTTCCGCAATCCTTTCGCCGTTTCGTAACAGGTTTTAGGATCAGTTGTTCCGGAAGCATCTTTCATACAAATTGAATCAATATGAACACCGCTGTCAAAAAGGCGTTTGCCGATATTAATATAGAATTCGGCCGTATGAACCTTATCAGATTTAAATGGCAAACCCATCAAGGCGATGCAAACCTGATGATGCATTTTGGCATCAACAATCGGTTGTCCGGTTTTTATCAGATTTTCGACATCATTCATATAATCGAAATTTCGGTCCCATGTTGTTCCATACTTTTTCATCAATTTGGCCTGCAATTGCAAACCTTCAATCGATTGGGTCGTCAGGGTTACACCAGAAACCGAACGGGTTAAAATCTGATAATCGCATTTGGTCCCGGCCGCCGCATCGGTTTCATCGCGAATAATTTTCATATCCTCAAATGGATCTTCGCCCAGATAAAAATAAGGGGCCTGATAGCGGGCGCCGCCACCGAATTCAAAATGTCTAATACCGGCTTTGGCCGCCAGCTTCATTGCCGGAAGAAAATCATTAAGTCTGACCTTGCCGCCAAATGAACTTTGAAGTCCATCGCGGAACGGGGTGAACATCACCCTTATCTTTTTCGGTTTGTCAGTGAATATCATTATATCTCCTCAATCTTAGTAATTTTTGTTCCCGGGTAAGTCGACGAGGTCGCCACCGAAATGACCGCAATAATGGCTGGATCGGTGCCTGTCTCCTTCTCAGGAAACAGTCCGGTAATTATCCGCATCAAAATTGCTAAAATTGTCAGCAGTACAAAAACCGCAAAAAACGATGAACCGCAGACAGATAACAAATCTGGTGAATTCATACACAACTCCTGTGTGGAAAAACTCTTGAGATAAAAAAGACTGGCTTTGAAAAAACTATTAGTAAGCCCTTATTGGCCTGCATAACCTATTTTCTTCCATATTTAAAAAATAAATATTAAATGTATAATTTGAAATTAATAATGTCAAGCCTAATTCAGGCAATTATTATCATAATTTTCGACCTTAACTGAATTTATTGAATTTCTATATAATAGCCATTTATTAACATCAGGATAAATAATATCCTATTAAAATTGCTTTTATCTTTTTTGCAATATTCATCCCCTATTCCCATAAAATAATCAGTAAATATTTTCGTAATTGTCAGATATGATCTATGAATAAAATTAGTCAATATCAATTTCAATTGGTTCAAAATTAAATAGAAATATTGTCTCGATTAGAGTAATATTTCCTCTAATATTTTGCCTGAATTGGTTGACTTTTGACTATAGACTATATATCAATTCCATCAATTGAAACTTTTAAATTTATGACTAATGAGGATTATATATTATGATTACAAAACAACAAGCCCTTGATTATCATTCAATGGGTAAACCGGGCAAAGTTGAAGTTAATTCAACCAAACCTTGTCGAACACAGCTTGATTTATCATTGGCGTATACGCCCGGTGTGGCTGTGCCCTGTTTGGAAATCAAGGACAATCCTGGCGATGTTTATAAATACACTGCCAAAGGGAACCTTGTCGCCGTCGTAACTAACGGCACGGCTGTTCTTGGGCTCGGGAATATCGGCGCCGCCGCCGGCAAGCCGGTGATGGAGGGCAAGGGTGTTCTTTTTAAAAGATTTGCCGACATCGACGTATTCGATATTGAGCTTAACACCGAAAATGCTGACGAAATTATCAAATGCTGTCAGCTTCTCGAACCAACCTTTGGCGGTATAAATCTCGAAGATATAAAAGCCCCGGAATGTTTTTACATTGAAGAAACATTAAAGAAGACCATGAACATTCCGGTCTTTCATGATGATCAACACGGTACAGCCATTATTTCCTCCGCCGCCCTTCTCAATGCTCTGGAAATCGTGAAAAAGGATATCAACAAAATTCGGGTCGTATTTTCGGGAGCTGGTGCCGCCGGAATCGCCTGTGCCAAACTGTTTCTGTCGGTTGGCGTTAATCCCGATAATGTCGTGATGGTCGACTCCAAAGGTGTTATGTATGAAGGCCGCGGCGATGAATATAATAAGTACAAAACCGAATTTGTTCGCAAAACACACATGAAAACCCTGGCCGACGCCATGAAAGATGCCGATGTTTTTGTCGGCGTTTCGATTGCCAATACCGTTACGCAGGATATGGTCAAATCAATGGCCCGCGATCCGATTATTCTGGCCATGGCCAACCCCGACCCAGAAATAACCTATCCCGATGCCATTGCCGCTCGTAAAGATATCATCATGGCAACCGGCCGATCCGATTATCCAAATCAAGTAAATAATGTTCTCGGATTTCCTTTCATCTTCCGCGGCGCTCTGGATGTCCACGCCACCGCCATTAATGAAGAAATGAAAATTGCAGCGGTTAAGGCTCTGGCTAATCTGGCTAAGGAAGATGTTCCTGACGAAGTAGCCCGCGCATATGACGTTGATCATTTTAGATTTGGTCGGGAATATATTATTCCAAAACCGTTTGATCCTCGAGTCCTCGTTTGGGAAGCCAGCGCCGTAGCCCAGGCAGCCATTAATAGCGGCGTTGCTCAGAATATTATTGATATTGAACAGTATAAAAATGATTTAAAAAAGCGCATTGGCAAGGGCCGCGTCATTATGGATGTGGTGCTTGATAAAGCCAAAAAGGATATCAAGAGAATTGTTTTCCCAGAAGGTGATTCAGGAAGAATTATTCGGGCCGCTCATATTCTGGCTCATGATCAAATAGCCAATCCAGTACTGCTGGGAGATCCTAAAAAAATATCCGCTATTGCCAAGAAATATGAAATTGAATTAAACGGGATTGAAATCCTGGATTATACAAATTCTGACAAACAACAAAGTTACGTCGAGAAATTTTTTGATAAAAGAAAACGGCATGGGGTAACTCTCGATCTGGCAAAAGAAAAAATGTTGGATCGCAACTATTTCGGATTAATGATGCTTAAAGAGGGAGATTGTGACGCCATCCTGTCTGGCGTTACTTCCAGTTATCCAGCCACAATTCGCCCGACCCTTCAAATTATAGACCTTAGGAAGGATATAACCAGAGTTTCCGGTCTGTTTGCCATGATTCATAAGGATAAGGTCTATATGATTGCCGATACCACGGTAAATATCAATCCTAACGCCGAAGAGCTGGCCGAAATCGCTCTTTGTTCAGCAAACGTTGCTCATGCTTTTAATATTGAACCGAGAATCGCCATGTTGTCGTTCTCCAATTTTGGCTCCGTCAAACATGAACAGGCCAAAAAAGCTGCTCTGGCGGCGGAAATTGTAAAAAGAAAGGCACCGGAGTTGATGATAGACGGCGAGATGCAGGCTGATACCGCGTTGATGCCGAATTTAATGAAAAAATATTATCCATTTTCAAAATTGACCGAAGAGGCCAATGTTTTTATCTGTCCCGATTTGGCTTCGGGCAATATCGCCTACAAACTG
>JBDRRI010000071.1:0-5271 GCA_043825815.1 Candidatus Zixiibacteriota bacterium | reverse complement strand
ATTATCGATCGAAAATTCTTATTATAGATGATTTCCATTTGATGCAGTTAAATGTAAAATATCAAAAGAAATTTCTAGATATTATCACAGATATTTTTAATAAAATTATAATATTTTCATCAAATTTAATAAAGTATGATGAGCACAGGTTTATTGAACTTTCTGATTTTATGCAATACGAAATATTACCATTCGGCCATCTCTTGCGAGATCAACTAATTGAAAAATGGATATCCATGGGACAAGAGGAGACGATTGATATAAAATTGAAATTGGCAGAAATTGACTACTCAACCCGACATATTAATTCTATAATTAGAAAAAATATCGTACCTTCAAAACCCTTATATATTTTAACAATATTGCAAACCCTAGATAATAAAAAAACATCAGATTTTGGACTGACTTCATATGGACATTGTTATCAATCATTAATTCATAACGCATTAATGCAGGTAAATATTAAACCACAAGATTTCGATCCGTTTATAAATTTCTTAATGGAATTAGCTTATTTTATATTCAAATCAGGCAAGGAATCGATAGGTCCACAGCAATTCGAATCATTTAAAGAGGAGTATAAAAGGGAATTTATCTTAGACTCTAATAGCCGGATTCTAGAAACATTACTTATGTCTGGAATAATAAAGCAGAAAGATAGTCGATTGTATTTTCGGTATAAATATATTTACTATTTTTATACAGCAAAATATTTGGCTGATTATTTAGAAAAGGAATCGTGCAAAAAAGATATTGAAAACTTATGGGAAAACCTACACACAGAAAAAAATGCACATATTCTGATATTCCTAGTACATCATTGTAAAAGGCAAGAAATAATTGACGAAATTCTTTTAAATTCTATGGTAGTATTTGACTGTACCGAAGAAGCCTCTATAAATATAGAGGAGACAAAATATCTTTCAGAATTTCTAGATGAAGTACCTGAATTAATTATAAAGCAAAAAGATGTAGAATAAGAAAGAAAGAAACGACTGGAAAATAAAGACAAAATTGATGACTTAAATGGGAATGAAAACGATGATGAGTGCGGAGATGGCAAAACAATATTGGCGGAAATAACGAGATCAGCGCGTATAGTTGAAATAATTGGGCAAATTTTAAGAAATAGATATGGATCTCTTTCGAAAAAACAATTAAGAAATCTGGCAAATGCGGCCTATTCATCGGGCCTAAAGTTCCTTAACTCACACCTTTCTATTACGCGTAATGAAAAGGCAGAAATTATAGATTTTATTAAATCTTTATTGCAGGAGAAGACAAATTTATCCGAAGATGATTGCGCCAAGTTTACTAAAAGGTTGTTTCTACTAATATGTTATGGTATTTGCTATTCTGTGATTAGAAAAATCGCAAATTCATTGGGATCCGATAAATTAATGCCTATTTTTAAGGAAATAGGTGATTCAAGACATGATTCTCCGGCAATCCAATTAATTACTGTCGCCATCGAATTAGAATTTACAAAAAAAATTCCCAAGGATAACATCCAAAGTCTTTTTGCAGAATTGGAAAAGAATGTAATTGCTCAAAGACTACTTCAAGAAATAATGATAGGATATTTATATCTAAACTATGTAAATATAACGGATAAACAATGGATATCTGACACGCTTAAAATACCGATTGATTTTCAAAGAAAGTTACAATACAAAACAAATGAAAAGCTAATCGCAAACTAAAAGAGCAGGCTACCGATTGTGTTAGATCATGAAGAATGAATGGTGGTGTAAATCTTTAAATCGTCAGGAGCGCCCTTCCTCCGTCAGGGTCTTCGACACGGCCTCCTGACCTACTCGAACCACCCCCCATTTCTACAATTTTAATAGCTCTTTTGTCGTGATTTGAAATCCTCCTATAAAGAAAAGGAGGTTTTCTATGACCAGTCAGAAAAAAGTCGAATCCAACCGCAAAAACGCCCAAAAATCAACCGGCCCCAAGACCGAAGAGGGAAAAGATGCGGTCCGGATGAATGCGTTCAAACACGGACTCTTTGCCAAAGATATTGTCATCAACTGCCCGAAATATCAGGAAAATCCGGCCGAGTTTGAGGAGCTTCATCAATCACTCAAAGATGAGTTCTGTCCGGTCGGCCGGTTCCAGGAACACCTTATCTACTCAATCGCCATCTCGATCTGGCGATTCCGGCGGTCGGTTATCGCCGAAACGGCCCATATCAGCAACCAGATCGGGTATGTCGATACCGAACAAAACTACGACGACCTGCTCGAATCGCTCGAAAAGAGCGAACTGAGCGTGTCGGAACGCAATGATCTGATGAAAATTGTCAACCGGATCGGGACGCGGGTTATTCCCGATGATTATTTTATGCTGAGCCTGATGCGGTATCAACTGCGGATCGACCGGCAGTTGCGGCAGAATTTCAAAATCCTGAAGATGATGCAACTCGATGATGACGCGATTGAACTGGCCAATTTTCGCGCCGGCGCCTCTGATTAGCAAATTTACTCCAAAAGAGGTACAATGAAAAAACCTAAAATATGGAAAACAAAGCCAATTTTTTTTTGGGGATGGCCGGTTTTTTTTTAACCGGCCGGGCACAATGGATTCCCGATCAGGCCGGGAATTTTACAAAGGGCGCATGCGATACGCCCATGCCAATAAATATTCTATTTCTTTTTCTTCCTGGCGTTTTTCTTCTTTTTGTCGGCATCGTCATCATCGCCATTCGAGGACTTGTGAAGTTGTTTGGCCAGACGATCAAGTTCCTTGTCGACCAAATCATAGACGGAGCCTTTGGTGAACCCGCCGTTTTTAAGTTCGTTTCCGGCCGGTTTGCCCATCAATATCTCAATCCCCTCCTCGATCATCGTCACCGGATAGATATGGAATTTACCGGCCTTGACCGCCTCGACAACATCATCGCGCAACTGAAGATCGGCGACATTTTGGATCGGAATCATAACTCCCTGTTTGCCGGTCAAGCGTTTCGACTTGCAGACATCAAAAAAGCCCTCAATCTTTTGATTGACCCCGCCGATCGGCTGAATCTCGCCGTACTGATTGACCGAACCGGTAACAGCCAGCGACTGATTGATCGGAAGGCCGGAGAGCGACGACAGAATTGCGTAGATTTCGGTCGACGAGGCCGAATCGCCATCGACACCGCCGTAACTCTGCTCGAAACAGATCGAGGCCGACATCACCAGCGGTTTATTTTTGGCGAATTTACCGCGCAGGAAACCGGAGAGGACCAAAACGCCCTTGTTATGAATCGGACCGGAAAGATCGGATTCGCGCTCGATATTGATAACGCCGGATCGTCCGACCGAGGTTCTCACGGTGATGCGGGTCGGCTTGCCGAAACTGTGCTCGCCGGTATCATAAACCGAAAGGCCGTTGATCTGGCCGACCTCCTTGCCGGTGGTCGAAACCAGGAAGATATTATCGTCGAAATATTCCTGAAGCTTGTCCTCGAACATATTAACCCGCTCGATCCGCTGGTCAAGCGCCTCCTTGACATCCTTCTGCGAAACCTTTTTGTGGTTTTTATCCATCGCGCAAAAGGCCGACTCCCGGACGATATCGGCAATATATTGAAACTGCGTCGACAGCTTGTTTTTACGGCCGCCCAGACGGATACCATAGCCGATAACCTCTTTCAGAGCGCCCTCATCGAATGGTATCAGCTTTTCATCGGTGGCAATTTTCTTAATATAACTGATATAATCTTTGAGATGGCAATCGTTGACTTCCATGACATTGTCGAACTCGGCCTTGATCTTGAATATCTTCTTAAAATCTTCCTCATAACTCCAGAGAATATTATAGATATTGCGGTCGCCGATCAAAACAACCTTGACATCAACCGGAATCGGCTCCGGCTTAAGGGCCGAACCGGCCATTTGATAGAAAGGATCATAACCGCCGACCGTATATTCTCCGGAAATCAGGGCCCGCTTAAGGGTTTTCCATACGCCCGGTTCCGAGAAGAGGTCGATAGCATTAATCACCAGAAATCCGCCGGATGATTCCAGAAGGGAGCCGGTTTTGATACGGGAAAAATCGGTCCGCCAGTATCCAAAACGATCGACCACTCTTTCGAGAGTGCCAAAAAGATTGCGATAGTCGGGGGAATTTTCCACAATGATCGGCGTTTTTTTGGTTTCGGAATTATCGAGAACAAGATTGACCGAGAACTCCTCAAACGGTTCTTTCTTGCGGAAGGCGGGCGGTTCCTGTTCGCCCCGCCGCGGCCGGGCCTCTTTAAAGCGGTCCAGATCATCAAGAAGGGTCCGCGCAATTTCGTCAAGATAGACGATTACTTTTTCAATCGAATATTTTTTCTTAAGAACACGAAGCTTATCTTCAATCAGCGGGGCAATCAGCGCCGCATCGAGTTTCTCGAGGGCGGTATCAAGTTTGCCGACCATTTTTTTCGATTCGACCTCGACCGCGCCCATTTCACGACGCAGGCGTTCGCGTTTTTGAACCAGGTCATCATACTGTTCCTGTTTGAATTTCCCCTCTTTTACCAGCCGCTCGAGTTTTTCCAGTGAGGACGGCTCATTATCCACCAGCGGTTGCAATTCATTACGGATTCCGGTCCCAACCTGGAACTGAACCATAACAAAACCGGCCTCGGTCATTTTCTTTTCGAATTCCTCGATCAGTTTTTTCTGCTGATTTTCAAAATCAGCGGCGATTCTATCGCGACGATTTTTATAATCCTCGCCGGCATAGATTTTGGGAATGGTTTTACGAAGAGCGTCGATGGTCAATTCGACATCTTTTTTGAAGCTCCTTCCCTGCCCGGCGTTAAAAATCAAGGCAATCGGCTGATCGGGATCTTTAAAATTATTGACATAACAGATATCGTTAAGATTAGGTTCGGTCGAGGCGAGTTCTTCGAGAAGAATCTGGATGGCGGTCATACGGCCGGTCCCGGTCATGCCGGTTACGAATATATTATACCCCTTGCTTTTAACCTTGAGACCGAGCTTGATCGCCTTAATGGCCCGCTCCTGGCTGATAATCGTATGGCAGGGCTTGACATCATCGGTAGATTTGATCTTAATTTTATTGAGATTAATCTCAGCTTTGAGATCCTTATATTTCAATTCCTTATGATTTTTAGGGGGCATATTCGCTCCTGATTTTATGTTTAAATTTTTGTATAATATAATTTCTTTTTATGACCAAAACAAGCGTTCTTGACAATTAAAAAATTAGTATTATATTCGGGCAGTTGAAGAGAAAATGGCGGTATCGTCTAGGGGTTAGGACGGG
>JBDRRI010000070.1:0-3539 GCA_043825815.1 Candidatus Zixiibacteriota bacterium | reverse complement strand
AATAACCAAAAAGTATCCTGAGCTTCCGGTTATCCTGTTAACCGGCCATAGTTCTTTCGATGATGCTTTTCAAACCTCTAAAGATGGCGTGGCCGATTATTTAAGCAAGCCAATCGATATTGAGGAATTGGCCAGGCATATCGAAAACGCAGTCCAGAAGGCCAGAGAAAACATTAAAAATTACCCTCCTGATGCTGACCCTGATATCATTTTAGATGATATCAGGGTTATGCTTATTGATGACGAGACCGAGTTTCTGGAATCAATGAAAAGAATTCTTCAACGTCGAAAAATGACGATTACCACTGCCGAAAGCGGCGAAAAAGGTTTGGCACTGCTGAAAAACAGTATCGTTGATATTGCGGTGGTCGATATCAAAATGCCGGGGATGGATGGTCTGGAAGTTCTCAGGAAGATAAAAGAGGATTTTCCCAGTATCGAAGTTATCCTGCTCACCGGGCATCCAACCGTGGAAGCGGCTTTGGAGGGTATCAAACTGGGAGCCAATGAGTATTTGAAAAAACCTCCGGATATAGAAGGACTGGTTACGACGATTCGCTATTTATTTCAAAAACGCCAGGAGTATATCCGGGAACATCAAAGGAGACTTATTGATGATATTAAAAGGCGATACCCAGATTGACCAGACATTTAAAATATTTTGGGAGTTAATATAAATGACCAATAGTACCAAAAAGGCATCAGCTTATGACAAATATGTCAATTACCGGCGTTTTTCCGTTGCTGTAATTCTATTTATCGCAATTTTAATGATTCCTATTCCCGACAGTATGAAGGATGTGGCGGTGGAATATAAGATGGGCGAGACTTATGTTCTTGATTATTATGCCCAAGAATTATTCAGTAAACCGGCCAAGGACCTGGAGCAGTGGGAGAAATTGACGGTTCAGGCACTTGAAGCCTGTATGATTCAAGGCACTTCACGCAAATCAACGGTGCTGAAGCGCAGCGACAAGGACCTGCAAAAGAGCGGTATTAAGGGGCATCAGGATCATTTCAATCAATACCGAGCGTTTTTGGAAGTTCAGGATGAACAAAAAATTAATCAACTGCTCGTGCGCGGGCGGGAATTGCGGCAGGAAAAACTGACATATTCAATGTTGTCGCCGGAACAACAGAAAGTGGTGGACAAAGCCGCCTGGCAAATTTTGGTTTGTATTGCCATGGTTGCTTTTGTCGTAACCTGTTTTGTGACAGAAGCGATACCATTGCCCGGGGTTGCCTTCTGTATTGGGCTAATTTTGGTTTTTTCAGGGATTGTCTCGAGAACAGAGGTCGCTCAACTATTCTGGTCAGATGCCTGCTGGTTTATTATGGGGAGCTTGATGTTTGCCGCCGCCTTTGTCAAGACCGGGGTTGATAAGCGCATTTGCCTGTCGCTATTCCGGTATCTGGCCAAACCGAGTGTCGCCTGGGTGACTTTTATTATTATTCTGGTAATATCTCCGGCGGCCTCATTTATTTCTGACCATGCCCTGGCGGCAATTTTCCTTCCAATCGGCATTATTCTTTACAGCAACAGTCTGACCAAGAATACTCCCGAGGATACCGAATTGGCCAAGATGATGATGATTACTATTGCCATGGCCTGCAATATCGGCGGTTTTGGCTCACCATCGGGGGGAGCTCGCAATGTGATTATGATGACCTATATGGAAGATATGTTTGGAATTTCAATTGGCTACGGACAGTGGATTATTTATGGCATGCCGTTTGTAATAATCATGATGCCGATTCTTTGGTTATCTATCAATCGTGTTTTCAAACCGAAAATCCATGATTTACAGCCGGCATTGAATTCACTTAAAGCAGATATTGGCCGTATGGGCGGTTGGAGCCGTAACCAGATAATAGCCATTGTTATTTTCTTAGTAATGTTATTCGGTTGGATAACGGAACAGAATTTAATTGCCAGTTTGATCGGCGTTCGATTGGGGATCGGTGTTATAGCGATTGCCGGAGCGGTGGCGTATCTATTGACTGGAGTTGTCAATTGGCGCGATTATCAGGAAAAAGTTGATTGGGGAGTGGTTTGGCTTTATGCGGGCGCCATCATTTTCGGACGGGTTCTTGACCAAACCGGCGCCGCTTATTGGCTGGCGCGCTCAATAGTCGAGGGATTGGCGACAATCGGATTAAAATCCGGGATTATTCTTTTGGGGGCTGGCGGTGCCGTAACCGCCTTCATGACCAATCTTATGGCTGATGGCCCGGCTGCGGCCACGGTGGGTCCAATCGCTTTGAACATGGCGGCGGTTGCCAATCCTGGAACAACTCTGGTTCCGTTTATGGGCCTGGTTACTGCTTGCGCCTCGTCAATGGCCTATTTATTGATAATCGGAACGCCGCCCAATGCCATTGTATATGCCAGCGGTTATCTGGAGGCAAAAGATTTTCTCCGGGTCGGAATTATTTGTTTTATAGCCGCATTTGCGGTACTTATACTAATGAGTATGTTTTACTGGCCGCTATTAGGTTTTGGCGGGCTACCATCAGTTTAAAATATTTTAGTTAGTGAGATTGTTATGGAACAAAATAAAATTAAACTTCTCCTGGTAGATGATGAAGAGAGCTTCCGCCAAATAACATCGACTACCCTTGGTCGGAGAGGATTTGTGGTCACCGAGGCTATCGATGGAGAATCGGCCTTAAAGGAAATTGAAAAGAACGTACCGGATGTGGTTCTATTGGACTTAAAAATGCCCGGTTTGAGCGGTATTGAGACTTTGCAAAAAATCAGAGAAATAGAGCCGTCACTTCCGGTGATTATTCTTACCGGTCATGGTGATTTTAATTCGGCGATGGCCGGTATTAAACTGGAAGTTGTCGATTTTATACAAAAACCAGTTGATGTTGATCAGCTTGGCGTTCGGATTAGAACTCTACTGGCAAAGACTGAAGATAAAGTTTTACGGGAACCGACTATTGCCGAACTTATGACATCGCCGTCATTATACCCGAAAGTATACTCTGACGAGCCGATGAATCAGGTTTTAAAGGCGATTCGGTCGGCCTATTTAAAGCCGGTACCGGAAGATTTTCAACCGGGTCAGGTACGTTCGGCTTTGGTTTATGATCGTGCGGAGAAATTTATCGGGATCGTTCGGTTTTCGGATTTATTGAAATTAATAATTCCCTCTTTTCTGGGCGATTCGCCGTACTCGACCTTTTTTACCGGAATGTTTCTGGCTCAGTGCAAAGTTGCCGGCAATCGCAAAATTGATGAATTGGTAAGCAAACAGGTATTCATAGATATAGAGTTACCTTTGATGGAAGCGGTGCATTTATTAGTCGAGCACAAGCTGATAAATTTACCGGTTTTAAAAAACGGAGAATTGGTTGGTATTTTAAGGGGCCGGGATATTATTCTGGAAACAGCCCGGAGTATGTGGGAATAATATTAGGAAACTGCATACAGAATAATAAATATGTTAATAGGAATAGAGATGAACAGCAGAATAAACGGATTGTTTGCATTTTTTATTATTATATTCGCGTGCCATGCAGTATTTGGAATG
>JBDRRI010000069.1:0-19007 GCA_043825815.1 Candidatus Zixiibacteriota bacterium | reverse complement strand
TATCCAGACCCAGCTCATCATCGAGAGGTTTGCCGGTATATTTATATTCCTGATTCAAAGAAACATTCTCTTTTTTCATATCGCCGAAAGCGTAATATTCATACTGTTTTCCTGTGACGGTGCCATCATCGCGGATTGTTGCTCTTGTCGTTCCCAGATGATCTATTAAATAATAATGAACATCATCACTATTGTCAACCATTGCAATTCTGTCATCTCCAGCATAAATATACCAAACATCATTATCATTCCCGTGAGTATCTTTCATTAAGGTATTGCCAGAAATTGATCTAATATACCTGGTTTCCAAAGTGTCCCAAAATGTGCAATAACGTGTAAGCGGCGGTTCGCCAATATCCAATGACATCATTCCAAAACTTTCGATTCCGCCGGTTTCACATGTATCGCGCCAATTATAAGCCAGATTCTTGTAAACCCTAAGCCCGGCATGATTATAGCCAAACATAAGCTTTTCATCACCATAGGCATTGGGAACAGCAAGAATGACAGGAGTGGTATCGGGGAATCATAGGGGGCTGAGGGATTTTGCAAAATCGAAAAGGGCGTATGGCATACGCCTCCACAAAATTTAGTGCGCGGCAGACAGCCCTCGTCTGCCCGAAATGACCAATATTAATTCTTCCTTTTCACCGGCATTCCTGAAATAAATAAGGCTGAGAAGATGAAGAAGCCGCCAAGAGCGGAGCGGACGACAAACTGTTCGCCGCCCAATGTCCAGGCGAATACCCCGGCAAAGACCGGTTCCAGAGCGAATATTAATGAGACTTTCAGGGGCGAGGTGATTTTCTGGGCGACCATCTGAATTAAGAAGGCCGAAGTGGTGGGGAAGAGGGCGAGGAAAACAATCACGCCCCAGGTGTAGGTGTTGCCGACGGATAGAGGCAGTCTAAATATTAAACCGGTTATCAGAGCCATGATGCCGACTAAGAGAAACTGCTGGGCACTGATTATGACCGGATCAAACCCGGCTTTCATAAATTTATCGGAATAGAGAACGTGCAGAGCATAGGTCATGGCGGCCAACAGGGTGATAATATCGCCGATATTGATGACGGTCATCCCGCCGGTCAATATCCAGAGACCAATCAGCGAGATAATCGAGGCGATAACCTCCATGATGGTCGGCTTGCGTTTGAATATCATCTTAAGAAAGATAGGTACAAAGGCGACAAAAAGGCCGGTGATAAATCCGGAATTGGAGGCGGTCGTATATCCCAGCCCGATTGTTTGGGGGACATAGAGGAAATAAAGCAAAACAGAGAGCAAAAGACCCTCTCTGAAATTAGTCTTAAACGATTTGCCTTTAATTATCAAGAAAGCCCAGAGCAACAATCCGGCAATCAGGAAACGGTAGGCGACCAGTATAACCGGATCGACATGATTCAGGGCATCCTTGACAATAAAAAAGGTCGAACCCCAGATGGCGGCGGCATAAAAAAGGCCGGCATCGGAAAGATAGACTTTCGCTTTATTTCTATTAATCGCCGAATTCATTTCGCAAGTAAAATGCAAATCGGTCCAAAAGTAAAGAGATTTAATCCGATTCGGCGCCCATCTTTTCCTTGTCCGAAGGAGTTGAAACCTTTATTATATATTGCTTGTAAAACTGTTAATCAAATCAATCTAATACAAGGAGTTTGCAATGTTAGTTAAATATCTGCTCGAAAACAAATCGAAAGAAATTGTCAGCATCAAGTCCTCAACGACAATCGGCGAGGCGATTGAATTATTGCTCAATAAAAATATCAGCAGTCTTCTGGTAATGGATAATAGCCGGCTTAAGGGAATAATCAGCGATAAAGATATTCTTCGCGCCGTTCATGAATCAAAGGGCGATTTTAAAGCGATTCCGGTTGAAGATATCATGACGACAAATCTGTTTACGGGCAAACCGGAGGATGATATTTCCGATATCGCCGAGATGATGACCAAGCATTGGATCCGCCACGTCCCGATTGTCGACAATAACAATCTGGTCGGACTGTTGTCTTCGCGGGATATCAACCATACTCTGATTCGCAACCAGGAAGTCGAAAATATGTTTTTGCAACAGCATATGGACGGGATTCATATGCGGGATAAATCGGGTGATATGTAAGCTTTTTAGATAATATGTCTAAAACTTATATTATTTCAAGAAATTCCGAAAATAGGTCTTGAATATTTGTTTATTTTTATTATTGATAGGCCATGAAAAGAATAAAAACTGCTGATGAAGTTATTAACCCCACTTTTATTAAGCCGGGGAGTGTCATATACTGCGCCGGGAATGCCGCGACGCCGCAGAAACTTTTATCTCAAATGGCGGCTGATGAAAATATAAAGAAGGTTGCTATATATTCAGTCCTCCTTCTGGGTAATGAAATCAAACCGTTGTTTAGCGAAGAATGCTGTCACCGGATAACCCATCGGGTTATTTTTAACAGCTACAATACTCGCGAGGCAGTCAATAAGGGGTGGGCCAAGTATCATCCGATGCATCTGTCGGAAATTCCCCGCTATGCTCTGGAGAGCGATGGCATTGATGTCGTTTTTTTATCGGTCAGCGGTCCCGATCCGGGCGGCAATTATAGTCTGGGAACAACGGTCGAAGGCGTTTATGCGGCGATAAGATGTGCGCGGCGGAAAAAAGGTTTGGTGATAGCCGAGCGAAATAGAAAAATGCCGTTTGTTCTGGGAACGACCATTCCTGAAAACTATATTGATTTTTTACTTGATACGGATTATAACCTTCCCGTCAGCCCGGTTCATGAGCCGGATGCACGGGCTCGGAAGATTGGCGAGATTATTGCGTCGTTATATATCGATGATGGTTCCGGGAAAACTCCCGGTTCGACTCTTCAATACGGGATTGGCGAGGTGCCCGAGGCGGTCACGGATGCAATAATTAAGAAGGGGGTTGGGGATCTGGCGATACATACCGAGCTGTTTGCCGATGCCATGATAAAACTTATTCAAAAGGGGGTAGTGACCAATCGCTGGAATAAAAACGAGTCATTCAGCGTGGCTACGATTTTCCTGGCCGAAAATCAAAAAAATTATGACTGGTTGAATTATAATAGTTCGGTCCAGAGCCGCGCATCCGATTTTACCAATTCGGTTTTTGAGATTGCGCAACTTCCTAAAATGGTCACCATCAATAGCGCCATCGGAGTCGATCTTTTTGGTAATATCTGGGCCGATTCGCTTGATGCTCATAAGATTTACAGCGGCGTAGGGGGACAGGCCGATTTTATACGGGCCTCGCAATATTCCGAGGGCGGTGTCGCGATAATTGCCATGAAATCGACAACCAGGGATGGGACCTCGAAAATTCTGGAGCGATGCCCGGCGGGTATTACCACCACTGCAATACCGGCTGATCAGGTGATAATTGTCACCGAAAACGGCGCTTTTAATCCTAAAAATCTATCTTTGGGCGAACGGGCGGTGGGCATCGCTCATCTGGCTCAACCGGAAAAGGCGGATGAGTTTATGGCACGCATTTATGAAGATAAGGCGTTTCACAAGCCCGATTTAACATTATTTAAAGGAATTCCCGGTTTTATTCCATATGAAAAAGCCATAAGGAATATGTAAATTTTGTTAACTTTAGACTTGACATTTACGATAATAAATATATAATTGTTATAGATAAAGAGTGCTGACTCCTTAGACCTACTATAAAAAAGACTCTAATTTAATTTTTGTTTTTGTGCATTTATTTAAGGCGATTTGGATATGCCTTAGTAAAATAGATAGAGATTGAGGGGTGCCTCACTCACTTTGATAATTTCTATAATACGCACTCTTGTCAAAGTTTAAGGTACCCCTCTTCTTTTTTACCCTCTCCAAAAAATATTCATAAAAATAAATGAATTTTCCAAAATCCGGCTTAATTATGGGACTGTGGAAATCATCCCGCTTGATAAATCATATGACTTATATTATCATAGAAAGAAATTAAAAGGGAATCGATAATGCAGATCAAATTTCTTGATTTAAAAGCTCAATATTTAACCATAAAAAATGAAATAGATATGGCCCTGGCCAAAGTAATTGATAGTACTTCTTTTATTCTGGGTGATGCCGTCGCCGATTTTGAAAATAGATTTGCCGAATATTGCGGGACAAAATATTGCATCGCGGTTAATTCGGGGACATCGGCCCTTCATTTGATCCTAAAAGGTCTGGGAATCGGTCCAGGTGATGAGGTAATAACCTCGGCTAATACTTTCATGGCAACCGTGGCCGCTATTGTGGAATCGGGGGCGAAACCGGTTCTGGTCGATATTGAATCTCAGACAAGGAATATCGATATTTCAAAAATTGAAAAGGCGATTTCGTCAAAAACCAGAGCGATAATGCCGGTCCATCTTTATGGTTCTATGGTTAATATGACAGAATTGGGTAAAATTGCGGATAAACATGGTTTGATGATAATTGAGGACGCCGCACAGGCGCACGGAGCTAAATTTTACGGTCAACCGGCCGGGTCTTTCGGCATTGCCGCCGGCTTTTCCTTTTATCCGGGAAAAAATTTGGGTGCATACGGCGAGGGCGGAGCAATTGTCACATCGGATGACCATTTAAATGAAACCCTTAGAAAGCTTCGCGATCATGGGTCAGCAAAAAAATACTATCACGATATTTTTGGGTATAATGCCCGTATGGATGGTTTTCAGGGGGCGGTTTTGGGCGTGAAATTGAAATATCTGGATAAATGGAATAAGGCGCGGAATCGGGTGGCAGAAAATTATTACAAAAAATTAAAAGGCCTCCCGGTAATCTTTCCGGAAAAAATTGAGGGTAATTATCAGGTTTATCATCAGCTTGTAATAGAGGTCGAGGCCCGAGATAAATTGCAGAAATTTCTTGGAGAAAGAAACATTCCGACTTTGATTCATTATCCGATACCGATTCATATGCAAAAGGCATTTATTGAGGCCGGTCTGACAGCGAAGGCATTGCCGGTTACGGAAAGACTGGCTGGGCGGATTTTATCGCTTCCGATTTATCCGGAATTGAGAGATGACGAAATTGATTATATTTGCTCGCAAATATCGGAGTTTTTTAACTGATTAATGAATGAAAATGATAATAAATTTATTCTGACTCCGGTCAGAGAGTATCTCGCTTTTGCTGTTTTGATTACGGCGATTTTGCTGCTTCGAATCAATCGGCTATCGGCCGACCCTCCAATTGATCTATCGGTCAGCCAGGGAGTTTTCACCGATCCGGCTCAATACATTTCCTATGCCCGGAATATGATTCATTGGGGCTCGTTCAATCCCCTGCACGATTATCGCCTGGTCTTTTTCCTCAAATCGACGACCACCCTGATGGCTCTGCTGGTATTTAAACTGTTTGGAGTCGGCTATCTTCAGTCGAATCTGGTCGGGCTGGCCTTTTCTTTTCCAACTATTATTTTGCTCTATTTCGCGATTCGTAAAATCGCCGGAAATATTGCCTCGCTTTTTTTCCTGCTTTTGATAATGTTTGATTACAATCAGATATTTTACGGCCGGCTGCCGTTTCTGGAAAACAGTCTTAATTTTTTTGCAGTGTTATCATTTACTATTCTTGTTTACTCGCGAAAATATTATGCTTTTGTACTGTCCGGTCTATTTCTGGCGGCGGGAATCTTTTTCGGGAAAATTATAGGGTTAATCTTCCTTTTTCCGTTTTTATGTTATGCATTGTATGATTATTACAATGATTATCGGGGGCAGTTTAATAAATTTATTCTTAACTATGGTTTATTTGTCGCGGGATTTTTATCGATTACAATTTTCTGGTATTTTTTCAGTTACCGCCCGATGAATTCCGCGGTCGAGGGTTATGTGGCTGAGCAGGCCTTTAATCTGTATGGGTCGCCGGAATCATTGATTTATTTCGATAAGTTTATTTATAATTATTTATCATTTGGCATTACCAGCCGCCTATTTGAACGAATGGCGATTCCATCCTTATTGGCAATAGGCTCCATGCTAATATTTTTCTACCGAATCAATTACCGGGAGGCATGGAAGGAAAAATTGTATGGCATTAAACCGGGAATGGTCTTTTTTATCATGCTCTCAATTGCCGCCTATGGCTCCCTAATGATATGGAACTACCGTCCTTTACGGTATCAGACCATTTTAATTTATCCGATATATGCCCTGGCCGGAATTTTTGTTTCATATCTCTTTGACGGTTTTCGGTCGAATTTTAATATGAAGAAGATTACTGCCTATACGATAATTATTTTCTTTCTTTTAATTATTCCTTTTTATCAGATTGTCAGAAGAGTCTATAAGGTATACGATTGGGAATTTATTTATTATGATATTGCCGGGATTTTAATAATAATTATGATTGTTATCGTTATTGGAATTTTTATCATTATCCGGATAAAATCGGAATTGATTCATCCGCCACGCTGGTTTAAATATATTGTTATATCAGGTGCGGCATTGGCTACGCTTGGTTATGGGGGAGCCAAATATTTTCATTGGAACGGTTCGGCCAGTTATATGACGGTCACCAATGCCAAAGATATCGAAACGATTTTATCGCCGGAGGCAATTATTTCCGGGCCGTACGCGGCCGCCTTTACCCAGGACAATAAATTTATGAATTTCATTCATATGTTCGGAGTCGCCGATGTTGACTCGTCTCTTTTCAAGCATTTCCCGATTACTCATTTACTATTGGACATTTCGAATTTGGAGCAAGCGAAAATTGATTACCCCAAAATTATGGAATCGGGGTCATCGATTGTAAATTATAATATTGGCGGGCGGGAGGTTGCTTTGATTCGTGTGGCCGGAGCAACCGGGAACGTTCAGGCCAATGGCTACAGTCTGACGCCGTATGAGATGGCTCTTTATGCCTATAATCGTGAGGATATTCCCGCCGGTCATGAATTTATGAAGCTTCAAGCTGGCCGCAATCCGGTCGGCCGTTCTTTCAATTTGACATCGGCCACGCTGGCCGATAATAATGGTTTTTATCAGGAAGCCGAATACTATTTTAGGAAGGCCTTAGATTTTGCCCCGACCGATTTTTTCTTGCACTTTAAGATGGGCGAGTTCTATATTGGGATGTATAAAAAAACAGGCAATCCTGAATTTAGAAAAAAGGCGATTGAACAGCTCAATCTGGCCCGAAAATACAATGAAGGTTCCGGTAAATTGGAACGAGATATTCCAAAGCTTTTAGAGGAAGGAGCTCACTCTGGATCCTGAAAAAAAATTAGTTTCGGTTATTATACCGGCCCTTAATGAAGAAGGCAATATCGAAGAGCTTTGCCGCCAATTCGATGAAATGGTTCAGAAATCATCCTATCATTTTGAATTAGTCTTGGTCGATGACGGCTCGACCGACAGGACCCTGGAGATGATAGAAGGCGCCGCGCGAAAATATGATTTTGTCAAATATGCCGTTCATCCATTTAATCTGGGCCTAACCGATGCCCTGCAAACCGGATTCGCGGCCGCAAGCGGTTCGATTTATGTTTTCTACCCGGCTGACCTGCAATATAAGCCGGAAGATATCCCCGCTTTGGTACAACCGATTTTTGAACGGGGAGCCGATGTGGTGGCCGGCTGGAAACAAGGTAAATATAAAAAGCGGTTTGTCTCGACCATCTATAATTATCTTTCGCGGAAGATTTTTGGCCTTAAGGTGCATGATCTGAATTCGGTCAAAGCGTTCAAAGCCTCGGTAATCAAAGATATGTTTATGAGGCGGGACTGGCACCGTTATCTGGTGGTTATGGCCGCCGATCAGGGGAATAAAATAGATGAGGTGAAAATGCCTTTGTATGAGCGGCAGTGGGGAAAATCGAAATTCTCTTCTATCTGGCGGATACCTATCGGACTATTGGATATGATGGCGGTTAAGGCGCAATTGTCGCTCTTAAAAAAGCCGCTATTATTTTTCGGGATGTTGGGACTTGGCTTTTTCGGAATGGGCGTTTTGGCCGGTATGATCGCCCTCTACTTTAGATATTTTCTGGGCGAGGGTTTTCGTCCGATGCTTTATCTGGTCATTTTATTGATCGGTCTCGGTCTCGGTTTTTTCATTCTGGGATTCCTCGGCGAGGCTCTGGCGGCGGTGCGCGAAGAAATCGGATCGGTCCGCAAAAAGTTAGATAAATTGAGCGATAGATCTGATAGTTGAAACACAAATATTCAATAGGTATGGAGTGTAATTTTGTCTAAGAAAAATATTGATAAATCGCCACATTCAAACAAAATCGATTTTGATCTTGAAAAAACAAATTACTATTTTCCGGCATTGCTGGTAATCATGCTTCTTGGAGTAATCATTCTATTCAAAGATTTTATTTTCTCAGACAAAATGCTTTATGGCTCGGATATGATTAATGCCGGCATTTTCTTCCGCTCATTTTATGTCAATTATTTTCATACGACAGGTACAGTACCGGTCTGGAATCCATATATATTCGGCGGCATGCCATATATCGACGCATTCCATGGTGATATATACTATCCTCTGTCGATTTTAAAATTTTTCGGCAATATCTTTCGCTCGCTCGGATACAATTTTGTGATTCATATCTTTCTGGCCGGAATTTTCATGTACTTTACAGCCCGGCAATTTAAACTGTCTAAAATGGCTTCAACTGTTTCTGCTCTGGCTTATATGTTTGCGGGACTTTTAGTGTCGCTGGTTGCTCCTGGACACGATGGAAAGGTATTCGTTACGACTTTGTTCCCGCTGACAATTCTTTTCTTGAATCGCGGTTTCGAGCGCAAACCGCTACTTAATTTCAGCCTCCTCGGTCTGGTTATCGGAGTAATTATTCTCAGCCCGCATCCACAACTCTCTTATTATTCCCTATGGGCGATTGCCCTTTATAGTTTATTTAAACTAATTGTTCTCTTTAGGGAAACCAAATCAATAAAGGCCGTTATTCAACCATCAGCGCTAATCGTCGGAGCGGTGGTAGTCGGATTGTTTATTTCCGCCATTCAATTTTATCCCGGTTATGTTTATACCAAAAATTACTCACCGCGAGCTGATACCAAAAGCGGCTGGGATTGGGCGACTTCATGGTCAATGAATGAGGAGGAGGCCCTTTCTCAGGTTGTTCCCGAATTTTCCGGGACCAGCAGTGGAACGGGGAATTACTATTGGGGAAGAAATGCTTTTAAAGATAACTCTGAATATGCTGGAATTATTCCTCTATTTCTGGCCATCATTGCGGTCTTTTTTTACCGTCGCAAAGAGGCGATATTTTTCGGATGTCTGGCGCTGTTTGCTTTTATTTATGCTTTGGGCGGAACAACTCCGATATTTAAAATATTTTATTATCTGATTCCCAATGTCAAATCTCTGAGAGCGCCGTCTACAATTATGTTTATTTTTTCATTTTCGATTTCTCTTTTAGCCGGAATGGGACTTCAATATATCATTAAAAATGGAAGAGAATTATTCGCGGCTGTTAAGAAGAAATTATTGATTTACATTTTTGCCGTCCCGGGCGGATTATTCCTTTTGGCTTTGCTATTCAGCGGGGCCGGGGAATCAATGCTTTCCTTATATACCTCGATATTTTATCCATCGGCCCAAACGACTATGGTGGGGCAGGGGATGTCCAAATGGTCGCTGGGAGTGATGAATCTTCCCAATGTTCAAACCGGATTCTGGCTTGTCTTTTTATTCACCGGTCTTACGGCGGGCGTAATCTGGCTGTTTATGTCGCGTAAATTGGGCACTGTTATTCTGCTTCTAATCCCATTATTGGTTATGGTCGATGGCATTCGTTTTGACAAGCGGTTTATCAAAACGTATGATTACCGCCAACAGTTTACGCGCAATGCCCTGACGGAATATTTTAAAAATCAGCCGGAGAAATTTCGCGTCCTGAATTTAAATTCGGTTTCCCAGGATTATTTACCTTATTTTGGAATCGAGGTTGTTACCGGTTATCATGGCAATCAGTTGCGGTGGTACGATGATCTTCTGGGCGGTCCGAGTACAAAAAATAAAGGCAACCCGAATTTTCTAAATCTAGTTAACACAAAATTTATACTTGCTCCCGATAATGCCGGTTTGCCACTCGATCATTTCGGTCCCGATTCATTGAAAATAATTAAAAAATTCGGACAGATTAATGTCTATGAAAATGATAATGCTTTCCCGAGAGCGTTTATGGTGAACCAGTACGAAGTCGTTCCGGATAGAAAAGATATTTATCCGAAGGTCCTTCAACCGGTTGTTAATCTAAAAAAGTATGTTTATCTGGAGGAAGAGCCGGAAGTGGCCGTAATGGCGTCTGATTCGATTGATGCCGGAACAACCCAAATAATTGATTATGCCATCGATTCTGTACTCATCGAAACCTCAACGCCGGCCAATAGTATTCTGGTTCTGGGCGACAATTATTATTTTAAATGGAAAGTCTATGTCGATGGTCAAGAGGCCAAATTGATGCGGGCGTATGGCTCGTTCCGAGCGGTTGCGGTTCCGAGCGGGGAACATCAGGTACTATTTAAATATGATCCGAATGGAAATGGTTTGGCCCGAATGGTGACACTGTTGACACTTTTACTGGTCGGTATTATATTGGCCTACTATTTAGTGATTTATATTAAAGAGAGGAAAGCGGCGGTAGCATGAACGACGATAAAAGAGCCCTGATTATATTTCCGACCTACAACGAAAAGGATAATATTGAGAAGATTATCGCCGAAGTTCTTCCTTTGGATTCGCGAATAAATATACTTATTGTCGATGATAATTCACCCGATGGTACCGGCGAGATTGCCGATCGTCTGTCGAAGGAAAATAGCCGGATAAATGTCTTGCACCGGACTGTTAAAGAGGGTTTGGGAAGAGCTTATATAGCCGGATTCAAATGGGCGATTGAACACAAGTTTGATTTTATTTTTGAGATGGACGCTGATTTTTCGCACAATCCCAAATATGTGCCCGATTTCCTGAAAAATATCGAGGAGTACGACCTGATTCTGGGATCGCGTTATATTTCGGGCGTTAATGTTATCAATTGGCCGATGGGCCGGTTACTACTTTCATACTACGCTAATGTCTACACCCGGATTATTACCGGCATGCCTCTCAGGGATGCCACGGGAGGATTCAAATGCTTTCGCCGGGAAGTGCTGGAAACGATTGATCTGGATGCTATCAAATCCAATGGTTATGTTTTCCAGATTGAATTGTCAATGCGGGTTTGGAAAAACGGATTTAAAATCAAGGAGATACCGATAGTTTTCGCCGACCGGGTGATGGGCGAATCCAAGATGTCGAAAAAAATCGTCCGGGAAGCTATCTGGAAGGTGTGGTATCTTCGCTTAATGTCTATTTTAGGTAAGTTAAAATAGGTGCCTCACAATCAATCATCGTTAAAAGTCTCTATCGTTGTAATTACTTTCAATTCAACTGAGAATATAAAAAAATGCCTTGAGGCCGTTCAGGGGGAATTGCAGGATATTGGGGGCGAACTGATAATATTCGATAATAATTCCACCGATACGACCTGCACTATAGTCGAACAAGAATTCAAAAACGCGAGATTAATTAGATCGGCAAAAAATATCGGTTTTGCCCGGGGCGTTAACCGGGCGGCAGCAGCCGCCTCCGGAGAGGACCTTTTGTTTCTAAACCCCGATATGATTCTTGATAGGGGAGCAATACAAGAGTTGCTTAATGTTTATACTCAATTCGAAAATGTCGGTGCGGTGACGGCTCGAATGAAAAATAGCGACGGAACTTTTCAGCCGTCCTGCCGGAATTTTCCAACGATGCATAATGTTTTTGGCTCGCGCGGATCGGTTTTAGCAAAGTTGCCGGTTTTTAAATCAGATTACACTCTGCCTGATTACGACAAAATCACGGAGGTGCCATCGGCCTCGGCCACTTGCCTTCTGATTCATAATGAATATTTCAAGTCGCTGGGCGGATTCGATGAAAGATTTTTTATGTTTATGGAAGATACTGATCTATGCATGAGAATATCGCAGACGGGAAGAAAGGTTTATTTCAATCCGAAGGCCGGCGGACGGCATTATTGGGGAAGTGGAGCCAATGTGTCCAGAGCCAAACGATTATTTTATCATCATCATTCGGTGTGGAAATATTTTTTAAAGTACTACCCCAACGGTTTTTCACTTTTTATGTTGCCGATCGCTCTCTTTTTTAATTTCCTGATTAGTATGATTAAGGGCAGAATAAAAAATGGTGCAACCGAGGAATCATAGTTATGATTGGCAATTTTATTCTGATATTCGCCATATCTCTGCTTGTGTCAACTATTGCCACGGCTGTTATAATTTCGCTTTGCCGCAAATATTCCATTTTTGATTATCCGACTCAGCGTAAAAGACACAAGGTGCCCACGCCTATATTAGGCGGGACCGGTATTCTTGTAGCCATCTGGGCCGGTATCGGATTCAGTCTTTATTATAATGGCGATAGTCTCGCTGAAATTAAAGATACAATTCCCAATATTCTGGCCGGTTCGCTTATAATTTATTTGATTGGTTTATGGGATGATTTCCGGCCCCTATCCGCCTGGATTAAATTATCGGGTCAGATTCTGGCCGGCTTGATTCTCTTCTATGGCGGCCTGTCAATTGATTTAATTTCGCTTCCGGCCTATGGCTCTTTTGATGTTAACGGTTTTTCCGTAATAATTACCGTTTTGTGGGTGGTGGCTTTATCCAATGCCATAAATTTAATTGACGGACTGGACGGTTTGGCGGCTGGCGTGTCGGCCATTGCCGCTTTAAGTATGACTGTTATCGGACTAATTTATTCGATTGAATCGATTGTTATAATATCGTTGACTCTTTCGGGAGCCTTATTGGCCTTTTGGGTCTTTAATCGTTATCCGGCTAAAATATTTATGGGTGATAGCGGTTCTTTGTTAGTCGGCTATTTCTTCGCGGTTATTTCTCTGGTAGTGCCGATTAAGTCGTTTACAACGGCGGCCTTATTCCTTCCGTTAGTGATTCTGGGCGTTCCTTTAACCGAAACGCTGACATCTATTTTCCGGCGCCTGGCGGCGGGGAAAAATGTTATGAAGGCGGATCGCAGGCATATTTATCATTACCTATCCTATGCTGGTTTATCGGAAAAACAGGTGGTTGTCTTGTTTTATGTCCTGGGGACGATATTTGGAATAATTTCGGTAGCTATGTCTCTTTATAGCAGGGTCTTAGTTTTGACAATTTTACTCCTTTTTATGGTTGTAATTTTTATAATATATTTTATCTTTATAAGCCGTATGAGAAAGGGATTAAGAAAAGATAATTTCTGAGGCGAATATGGAAGATAGACTGATTCTTGAATTTGAAAAGCCGATTGTGGAACTGCAAAAAAAGATTTCCGATATGAAGGATTTCGCCGCGGGCGCTAATATCGAAATGGCCGGGGAAATAAAATCCCTGCAGGCCAAAGTCGAAAAAATGAGGAATGAAATTTATTCCAATCTGACTCGCTGGCAGAAAGTCCAGCTGGCCCGTCATCCTCGTCGGCCCTATACTCTCGACTATATAAAAATGATGACGACTGATTTTGTGGAATTGCATGGTGATCGATATTTTGCCGAGGATAAGGCTGTCGTGGGCGGTTTTGCCAAAATCGACGGGCGGTCGATTATGGTTGTCGGCCAGCAGAAAGGACGCGACGCCAAGCAAAGACTGTTTCGCAATTTCGGGATGATGCATCCTGAAGGATATCGCAAGGCCCTGCGCCTATTCTATATGGCGGAAAAATTCAACAAGCCGATTTTAATTTTAATTGATACGCCCGGTGCCTTCCCCGGTATTGGCGCCGAAGAACGCGGACAGGCGGAAGCGATTGCCCGGAATATTCGAGAAATGTCTCTTTTAAAAGTGCCGATTGTAATTGTGATTATCGGGGAAGGGGCCTCCGGTGGGGCATTAGGGATCGGCGTCGGCGATAAAATCTTTGTTCTGCAGTATTCCTGGTATTCGGTTATTTCACCGGAAGGCTGTGCGGCCATTTTGTGGCGCGATGCCGCCCATGCGCCGGAAGCGGCTGAGGCTTTGAAGCTGACCTCGGACGACTTGATGGAATTGAAAATTTGCGATGAGGTTATTCCGGAACCGCCGGGCGGGGCCCATAATGATCCAATCAAGATGGCTGAAAAAGTAAAAATAAAAGTCGTCGAATCCTTTGATGAATTAAGTAAACTCCCGTACGACGAACTTTTAAAATTACGCCTGCAAAAGTTCCGGAAAATGGGTGTTTATAAGGAATAGGAGGTTTTAGATGACTCTTGATGATAAATTATTGAAGGTTTTGGTTTGTCCTAAATGCAAAGGCAAACTGGATTATGATCATAAAAATGAAAATTTGCAATGCAGTAGCTGTCGGTTGAAATTTAAAATTGATGACAACATTCCGGTTCTTCTGATAGATGAAGCCGAAAGCTATTAGAATAAAGGTGGCTATATGAAATTATCAAAATTTTGTTCGGAAGACCTGATAACATTTGATCTTAAATCGAATGATAAAGAATCGGTCCTCAAAGAATTGGTCGAAATGACTTCAAGCTCAAAACTGGTTAAAGACGTTGACGAGCTGTTAAAAGATGTCCAGGAAAGAGAAGAACTGGTAACGACTGGGGTCGGTTATGGAGTTGCTTTTCCTCATGCCAAAACAAAATCGACCAAAGGCATTGTCATTGCTTTCGGCCGTTCGGTCAAAGGGATAGATTTCGATGCGATGGATCACAAGCCGGTTAATCTTTTCTTTTTGATTGCCGCACCAGAAGATGCTATTGGGGCTCATCTCAATGTCATGGCGAGACTTTCGTATATTATGAAATCTGAGGAAAACCGCCAAAAGATGCTTGAAGTGACCTCGCCCGGCGAGCTTCTTCAAATGATTGATACGGTCGAATAATTTTAAAAAAGCATGGAGGCTTTTTAAGTATGACTTCTTTCTCGACGGTTTTTAGCAAAAATCGTCGTATTATGTCTTTTGGATGGGCAATTCTGCTCTTTCTTCTGGTTGTCTTTTCTCCTAATATGATTAGAGTTCAACTGGGGAATATCGCCAACACTATATTTTACTATTTTTTCTCGCAGTTAAAGAATTATCAATATGACCTTCAAAGTGCAACTGAAGAAAATCAACGGTTAAAAAATCTGACTGTGGAAAATTCTTTGCAATTGGCTGCCCTGGCCGAGGCCCAGCGCGAGAATCAACGGCTTCGCGAATTTTTGGGTTTTGAACCGCCGGACAGTTTCAGTCTGGTACCGGTTAAAATCGTTTCGCTGGTGCAGAATATATATCCGGTTGCGGCGGTGATCAACAAGGGGCGCCATGATTCTCTTATGGTTGATATGCCGATTATTAATCGCTTTGGATTGGTTGGCAAAATAAGCGAGGTAATGGAAGATTTTGCGGTCGTTTCGCTGTTGACCGATCCCTCCAATGCCGTTTCAGGGCGGGTAGCCGAGAGCCGACAGATTGGGATTGTCAGATTTTCATCGCAATCCGGGATGTATCTTGATAATCTGCCCGCTGATGCCCGCGTAAATCCCGGTGACCTTATTATCACTTCGGGACTGGGAGGCGTTTACCCAGCCGGCTTATCGGTGGCGTTCGTGGATTCTGTCAGGGCCGATCGAGGTGATATTTTAAAAACAGTATTGTTAAAGCCGACTGTTAAATTTTTTGAGATCGATGAACTTTATGTTTTGGTAAGCGAAAAATGATAAGGATTTTACCATATATTCTTTACTTGTTTATTATTGCCTTTTACCGGACAATTCTAATTGAACCGTTTTCTATTTTTGGCGCCGTTATTGATTTATCGGCTTTGCTTGTGGTTTTGGTCGGTTTCTATAAAAGCGAAAGTATTGCCCTCTGGTTTGGTCTGGCGGCTGCTGTAATTATCGGCAGTCAACGATTGGAAATAATGCCCTGGGAAATGGTTGTTCTGGGAGCCGGGGCGGTAGTTATAAACCAATTCAGTTTCCGGGTAAACCTTGAATCGTTAGTGTCACGGTTATTAATTCTGGGAGCTTTTGTCCTTGTCCATCAAGTGGTTGCATCGCTTCTGGTGTCACCGAATATATTCTTTTATTCTCTTTATAAAGCGATTCTTCCGAGCGTAATTTATACGGTTGCTCTGGGATGGGTGTTTTTTCAATTTAAAGATGGCAAAGTTACGATACAAAATATAAAGTCTCTCTTCTAATTATGCGCCTCTCTACCGTAAATTCAAAGACCAAAGCCATACTGGCCGGGTTCTTTTTGTTTATATTGATATCTCTCCTGATGGGGAGCCTGTTTTATCATCAGATTATCCGTCATAATTATTATCACAAACAATCGGAGAATAATCGTATCCGCATCCAGCCCATTGTTCCCAAACGAGGCCTGATTTATGATCGCCATTTACAGGTCCTGACCGACAACCGGCTGTCATTTACGGTATCACTGGTGCCCAATGAAAGAATAGAAAATATAACTTCCCTCAAATTGGCAGAACTGCTTGATATGGATACGGCCGCAGTCGAAAAACGAGTCAAAACCAATTACATCGGGAAATATATGCCAGCCGCAATCCGCCGCGGATTAGGACATGATATTGTCTCCATTCTTGAGGAGCAAAGGAAAAATTATCCGGGCATAACGTACAGTGCCGAATCGGTTCGCCGTTATGATACCACGATCGCCGCCGGGCATTTTATCGGCTATGTTGGGGAGGTGTCCGCCGATGAGAAAAAGAGTGAGAGTTATAAGGATTACCGACTCGGTTCTTTGATTGGTAAAAAAGGGATTGAAAAAAAATATGACCGACTCTTGCGAGGTATTGAGGGTACCGATTTTATTGAAGTCAGCGCTCAGGGGCAGATTGTGAATTATTTTTCCGAAAGAGAGCAGATTCCAGCAGTTCCCGGCGCCGATCTCGTCTTGACCATTGATAAGGATCTTCAGAGATTCATTACTGAAACATTTGTCCATGATACGATTGAGTACTCCGGGACCGTGGTTGCGATTGACCCGCGAAATGGAGAAGTATTGGCACTGGCCTCTTTTCCCAGCTTTGATCCTAATATTTTTTCCGGTGTGATTTCGCCCGAATATTGGGACGAGATTATTTCAGATATTAATCATCCCTTATTGAATC
Organism: Candidatus Zixiibacteriota bacterium; assembly: GCA_043825815.1. Lineage (GTDB taxonomy): Bacteria > Zixibacteria > MSB-5A5 > GN15 > PGXB01 > JBDRRI01. The sequence continues at coordinate 1,858 of JBDRRI010000069.1, read as the reverse complement.
GTCCTCTGGCCGGCTTGTATCCTCCCGGATCGACCACCAAGCTATTGACGGCCGGGGCGGCCCTGGAATTGGGTCTGATTACGCCCGAATATGTCCTTAAACCATGTTTCGGCGGCATGCGTTTTGGAAACCGTGTTTTTCATTGCTGGGATCTTGGCGGACACGGCAAAGTCAACCTGTATCAGGCAATCGAACAATCGTGCGATGTCTATTTTTATCAGGTCGGGCAGATGCTGGGGGTCGACCGCTGGAGCGAGTATGCTCGCGGATGTGGGTTTGGCGTTAAGACGGGGATTGATATCCCCGGTGAACTGGACGGCATTGTTCCTAATTCCAAATATTACGATGAAAAAGAGGGCAAGGGAAAGTGGACGCCATATCTGGTTTTAAATCTGGCCATTGGCCAGGGAGAATTTACGATAACGCCGATACAGTTGGCTCAGTTTTATTGCGGGTTGGCCAATGACGGCAAAGTGTACCGCCCTCATCTTTTAAAAGAAGTTATTCGGCAGGATGGTACAGTTGAAGAAATCAAGGCGGTTTTTTCATTCAAATTGCCATTTTCTCAGAAAACATTGCAAACTCTCAATGAAGCCCTGAAGCTTGTCGTTCAGGGGGATGAGGGCACTGCGCGGGGACAGCGAAATAAATTATATGAAATATCGGGGAAAACCGGAACGGCTGAAAACCCGCACGGGGATAACCATTCCTGGTTTGCCGCTTTTGCGCCGTCGGATGATCCCAAGATTGCCATTGTTGCCCTGGTGGAAAATGCCGGGCACGGTTCGGAAATAGCGGCACCGTTGGCGGCCAAGATAATCAGGTTTTATTTGGAAAAAAGCAATGATACGATTGTAAATGCCGATGACGAATTGGAATAATTATTATGAGCCTCAATTATAAACAACTTGATTTAAGATTGATTTTTGCTTCGTTTTTACTGTCGGTTATTGGAATTTTATTAATCTATTCGGCCCAATATGACGCCGCCACCGGACTTTCGGCCAATTTCTATATGAAACAGATATTTTGGCTGGCGGTGGCGATGACCTTTTTCGTAATCCAAATTCATTTTCCACTGAGGATGGTCGATTTTCTTTCATACCTCATTTATGGGACCGCGGTTATAATGCTCATTCTTGTTTTGATTATCGGCCACTCCAAATACGGGGCGGCGCGTTGGTTTTCATTGGGACCGATAAACTTAACGCCGTCGGATGTGGCCAAGTTAGCTCTTTTGATAGCTCTGTCTCGATTTCTGGCCTATACCAAACTTCCGCCGCAATCGAAGCGACGGCTGTTTCTATCGGCCGTCCTGACCGCCATACCGGTGGCCCTGATTTTAAAACAGCCGGATTTGGGAACATCGATGGTTTTTCTGGCCCTTTTATTCAGTCTCTGGTATTGGTCCGGTCTGTCGCCATTATATATGATATTGATAATTTCCCCCTTGATTTCACTCCTGGCCGCTTTCCATTGGATAACCTGGATTATTTATCTGATAATTTTAATTATTTTTCTATTAATATTAAGACCCGGTGCAATTTTCAGCCTTATAACCGTCATTTCAAATTTGGCTTTTGGGATAATTACGCCTTATTTTTGGAATAGATTGGCCGATTACCAAAAATTAAGAATTCTAACATTTTTTAATCCCGGGCGCGACCCCCGCGGGGCGGGTTATCAAATAATCCAATCAAAAATTGCGGTTGGCTCGGGCGGAATATTCGGAAAAGGATTTCTCGAGGGCTCTCAAAGCCAATTGAAATTCCTTCCCGAGCGGCATACCGATTTTATATTTTCCGTTCTCGGTGAAGAATTTGGCCTTGTCGGGGCTTTTGTTGTTGTAATGCTGTTC